>DXES01000147.1 GCA_019114825.1 Candidatus Anaerotruncus excrementipullorum | reverse complement strand
TGGAAACAGGCCGGGCCTACCGGGAGAAAAAGGCCAAACCCCTGTTGGCCCAAATCGTCAAGGTGCTGCGCTCCCTGTATCTGGCCTATGTGGAGCTGCGGGGAAAATTTGAGCGTCTGCAAGGGGACTATTGCCGGGTAAGGGAGAGCAACGCCCGCCTGTCTGACCGATTGCAGGAGGTCAAGTTAGAAAATAAGGCCCTGCGGCAAGTCTCCGCAGACTCTGAGCGGGTCAAGCGGGTCTTTGGCCCGGAACAGGTGGAGGCGGCTGTGGAGGCCGACAGACAGCGGGAGCAGGCGGAAAAAGCCAGGAAACAGACACGGCGCTCTGTTGACCGTGGCGGGCGGTAAAAAGTAAACCGGCTCATCGTATTGCATAAAAACAAGTGCGAAGATACTCTGAACGGTATCTTCGCACTTTTGCGTGTTTATGCAATTGTAACGCTTTTCGGCACAAAATCCCGCCTTACGAGGGATGTTATCCTTGCTTTATCGCTTCTCTGTTCATAATGGATCGTATCGTTCTATTTCGGTATGATATGATTTCCTAATCACTCACAAAACATTTGCAATACCTTTTCTCCATTTTCCCACCATTGACCGACAAAGAGTACAGACGCATCCTGTCCCTCATAAGGAACAATCTCATTTGTATCGGCATCGTAAAAGAATTCCACATCAGCCATGGAGTATGTTTCTCCGTTGAATATCATGTCATTTTCCGTGCTCTCCAAGACACCTGAACCAATGCAGTCCTCACATACAATGTTCAATGTATTAGAACTGATAAATTTAGGCATAGGATAGTCCATGGTTGCTTCTTTGGTGGTGTTTTTGAATACACAATTACCGTTTACGGTTGTCCCATCAGGAAGGACTACTCTGGTAAACTGTTCTGCGGTATTGATAATATCGCCGTTAAATTCGCAGTTCTCAAAAATGATAACTCCAAAATCTCCGCTAATTGTTACATCCTCATCAAAGATGAGATTTTCAACTGTCCGCTCTTCTTCTGCAGCCAGCTCAAATGTAAATTCCGTGGCTTTACTTCTTCCGCTTTCATCCTGCTGACTACTCGAACTATTGTCTGCCTGAGATTGAGTATCTCCACCACCGCTGCAAGCGCTCAGCGACATTAACATAATCAAAGCAAGTGTCAATGCTAAAGTCTTTTTCATCTTAAGTCCTCCCTATAAATATAAAAAGTGTGTGCAACCGAAGTTGCACACACCGAAAAACGCAACCCCGATTGTCGCCAAACAAAGCCTGAATAGAAAGGAAAACCTTATGCTACCCAAGTGGAATTGCGTTTTTACCGTAATTCATTTTGGGTAACAATATAAAAAGGTATACTATCCCCTTAGCTAAGGTTAACCTAATTTCAATATTCAGCTTTGTTTGGCTAAAAAATTATACCACATCTTTTTCAAAAATGATAGATATTTTCTTAAAAATTATCTTTATCCTTAAATGTAGCAATCCCAGCCGGGGCCATCAATGGTCAAAATGAACGGCGCAAAAGTGCGTCGCCATTGACCGCCCCGCCCGGTCTTGCTCTGCGGTCATCAAGGCGGGCAAGCCCCAAGGGCGCTTGCCCGCCTCCTTTGATTTTGAGTGGAGGTCAGTGGCCGAAATTGGCCTCAATTTGAGGCCAATTTCGACAGGTACTTGCAAAGCCCGGAACCCTTGCAATCTCTGGCTTTCTGTGATACTATTTTGATACTAAGAAAACGAGGTGCCCCAAATAATAGATGGAATATTAACATATTTGCGAAAGTTTTTCCTGTGAAATCACCTCAAATACACTCCTATATATTTGAATTTGCCGAGTGGGAATAAGCTGAATTTCTCTGAAGATTGATTGCCAATCCCACCATAGTAAAATTAAGTTGGCTTTTGCTTTCACAGGAGGGCAGCGGATGCGGTTGGTACATACGAATGGCGGCGACCCGGATTTTGTGCTGCGTTTGGAATCCACCGCGGCGCTAAAGGCGGCCATGGGCCTCTACCACAGTATGGGCTACCAAATCATCCCCAACTATGGACCCTACCGAGAGATCCCCATCTCCGTCTGTATGGAGAAGCTGCTTGGATAAGCTTCTCCTCCATAAAAAACAGCACAGGTCCCCATGCTTTTGCCAGAGGGACCTGTGCTGTTTTTAAATTTGAATGGAGTCCAAAATCTCCTCAAATGCCTGCCGCTGCTCGTGGATCCCGATCCCTCTAGCGGGATAGAAGGTGAGCACCACCATCTGGGAATCCCCCTGGATACAGTAGACAATGGTATTTTCAAAGCCGGTCATGCCCCCTGCGGACACCTCCCACTGGAGAAAATAGCTCTTTCCGGGATAACCGCCTGGGGAACCCTCCGAAATACTCTGGGCATCGGCATACCGCTGGTCATACGCTGCAAAGGGGTCTGCCGGATCGGCAATAGGATCGATTGCGGTGACCTCTGCCAGCTTTTGCGCCAGCTCACTGCCATCGGCGTAGATGGTATTCCCTTTTACCACCGCTTCCTCCGGCAGCCAGAGGGAAAAGCTGCCCAGATCGGTCTCCACCGAGCCGGGGTCTCCGGCGGCGGATGGGGTAGCCGGCTGCCCCTCCGGCAGGGCCTCGCCCCGGGCCGTCCCATCCGGCTCCTGAGTGGAGCCGTCCGGCGCTTGGGAGGTCCCGCTGTCCAGATCCTGCACCGGCGGGGTGGAAGAGGGGGCGGCCTGCTCCGGCGCAGCCGGGGCGCTGGCGGCAGGTTCCCTCCGGCTGCTGGGGGCGGAGGAGGCCGGGGCAACCCCGCCCCGTTGGGCGCAGGCGCAGAGGCTCAGGCAGATGGCCAGGGCTAGGGCGGTCAAAAGCTTTTTCTTCATCAAAATTTCTCCCAAAAGGATGTTCCCAATCGTATCCAAAAGGGACCTGTAAAACGCCCGGGACCTAAGCGGAACGGGCGGCACGCTGCCCTCTGCTTTGCAGGCGCAGCCCGCCCAACAGGCGGCAGAGGGGCAGCAGATAGAGGAAGCAGGCCGCCACCACCCCAGCCACTGGGGCACCGGAGGAGGCCATGGGGGCAGTGCAGGCAATCGACCAGGGGATCAGCGGGGAGACCACCACCGCCGTGTCCTCCAGGTCGATGGCCAAACGGTCGGGTTCCTCCCCCAGATCGTCACAGAGCTGGTAGGTGAGCATGATGTTCAGCGTCTGGTTACAGGAGACCATCCCCCCCAGCACCGAGGTGGCCAGCACCCCGCCATAGGGGGTGATCCTCCGGCTGAGCTTGGCAATCCAGGCCTTCACCTGGTCCAAAAGGCCGGTCTCCTGGAAGATGCCCGCATAGGCGGAGGAGAGGCAGACGATCACCGCCACCTGTACCATGGAGACAATCCCGCCCCCATTGAGCATGGAGGCCACCTGCGGGTCGGCAGCTTGGTAGCCGAACACCAACAGCCGCCCCACCTCCAGGGGTACCAACCCCCGCACCGCCAGGCAGACTCCAATCCCCGCGGCGATACTCACCGCCATGGCCATCTTTACCCGCACCCGCAATAGGGAGAGCAGCAGGATGGCCGCGGCGGGCAACAGCATACTCCAATGGAAGGTAAACTCCCGGGAAAAGAGGGCCCACAGGTCGGGAGGGTCCCCCACCCCGGCGGACAGAAACCCCAGCCCCCCATAGATGGCGCAGGAGAGCAAAAACGGCGCTATGGTGGTGGGCAGCATCCGGCGGATGTTATCAAATACGCTGGTGCCAGTGAGCTCCCCCACCAACAGGGCGCTGGTGGAGACCGGCGAGCACCGGTCCCCAAAGAACACCCCGGAGAGCACCGCGCCCCCTGCCAAAACCGGATCCACCTGGAGGGTGACCGCCATGGTCATGCAGATCACCCCCATGGTGGCCGCCGTGCCGAAGGCGGTGCCGGTGAGCACTGAAATGGCACAGTTGAGCAGGAAGGCCATGAGCAGCACTGTATGGGGGCGGATCAGCCCCACCGCCTCACAGATGATCAGCGGCACGGTGCCGCTGGCCCGCCACAGGGCGGTGAGCATCCCGATGAGCAGGAACACCTCCAGGATGTTTTTAGCGGTCTTTACCCCCTGTAGGCTCATATGGGCCAACTGCCCCCAGCCAAACCCCTTTTTGCGCCCATAGGCCCAAAACAGCGCCAGCCCAAACACCAGCGCATAGAGGATGCTGCCCCCAAACAGAATGCAGCAGAGCAGCGCCCCGCAAAACAGTCCCAAGGTTAAAAACTCCATAGCCCCACCGGCTCCTCCTTCTTTCGGCCGCGCACCGCCACGGCCGGCAAACTTCCACACTGTTCTCATTTTAAGGCGGCGGGCCTTCGGTGTCAACTCCCTTTTGCAGGACGGCATATCCCCTGTTGCAAATCGCCGCCCGCTGGGCTATAATGGAGACAGCACACACCGAAGGAACTTTAAATTTGACAATGGGAGGCAGTGTGGATGACACAGGATATGATCGTCGTTTTGGATCTGGGCAGCGAAGAGAGCACCCGGATCGCCCGGGAGATCCGGGCTTTGGGGGTTTACAGCGAGATCCACCCCTATGATTTGACCGCGGAACAGCTGGCGGCCCTGCCCAATGTGCGGGGCATCCTGTTGGCGGGCGGCCCCAACCGGGTGGTGGATGGGCGGGAGATCGCTCCCTCCCAGGCGGTGCTGGACAGCGCCCTGCCCATGCTGGCGGTGGATGTGCCCGGCCTGCCCCAGCTGCGCCATGTGAACACACTGCCCCACGACGAGCAGATGTGCCAGGAGCTGCTGCGCCAGTTTTTGTTCGAGGACTGCAAGGCCCAGCCCAACTGGACGGTGAAAAACTTCATCGATGACCAGGTGGAGCTGGTCCGCCGCCAGGTGGGGGACAAAAAGGTGCTGCTGGCCCTCTCCGGCGGGGTGGACAGCTCGGTGGTGGCCGCCCTGCTGCTGAAGGCCATTGGCAGCCAGCTCACCTGCGTCCATGTGAACCACGGGCTGCTGCGCAAGGGGGAGCCGGAGCAGGTGGTCCGGGTATTCCGGGACAACCTGGGCGCCAACCTGATCTATGTGGACGCAGTGGACCGTTTCCTGGACAAGCTGGCCGGGGTGGCCGACCCGGAGCAGAAGCGCAAGATCATCGGCGCCGAGTTCATCCGCGTCTTCGAGGAGGAGGCCCGCAAGCTGGAGGGGATCGACTTTTTGGCCCAGGGGACCATCTATCCCGACATCATCGAGAGCGGTACCAAGACCAACAAGGCGGTGAAGAGCCACCACAATGTGGGCGGGCTGCCGGAGGATCTGAAGTTCCAGCTGGTGGAGCCGCTGCGGCAGCTGTTTAAGGACGAGGTCCGGGCCTGCGGCGTGGCGCTGGGGCTGCCGGACGACATGGTCTACCGCCAGCCGTTCCCCGGCCCTGGCCTGGGGGTGCGCTGCCTGGGGGCGATCACCCGGGACCGTCTGGAGGCCCTGCGGGAGAGCGATGCCATCCTGCGGGAGGAGTTTCGCAACGCCGGTCTGGATAAAAAGGTCTGGCAATATTTCACCATCGTCCCCGACCTGAAGAGCGTGGGGGTGCGGGACAACGCCCGCAGCGTGGAATGGCCGGCCATCATCCGGGCGGTGAACACGGTGGACGCCATGACCGCCGAAATCGAGGAGATCCCCTGGCCGGTGCTGCACAAGGTGACCCGGCGGATCACCAGCGAAGTGAAGGGGATCAACCGGGTGTGCTACGACCTGACGCCGAAGCCCTCCGGCACCATCGAATGGGAGTAAGCGGACCGCAATCCGCAGCGGGGCCCTCCGGCACAGCGGCCGGAGGGCCCCTATTTTATGAATAGGGAGGAGTCCGATTGGGACAGCTGAAACTATCCGAAACCCTCACGCCGGAGGAATATAACCAACTGCGGGTCAGCGTGGGGTGGGAAACCTTGACCCCCCGCCAGGCCCGGGACGGGCTGGCGGGCAGCGCCTTCTATGTGGCCTTCCGGGACGGGAAAAAGCCGGTGGCCATGGGGCGGGTGCTGTTTGACCACGGCTATACCGCCTATCTGGCGGACATCATCGTTACCCCCGGCTACCAGCGCCATGGCCTGGGCTCCAAGGTGGTCAAGACGCTGATCCACAGGGTGCTGGCCACCTGCGCGCCGGGGGAGAAGATCCTCTTCGCCCTGGGGGCCGCCTATGGCAAGGAGCCGTTTTACGAGACGATGGGCTTCTACCGGCGGCCCAACGACCAGGAGGGCCACGGGATGAACCAGTGGATCACGGTGGGGCAGGCAGCTCCTCAGATCGAGCTCTAAACCCAACCGGCAGAGAAAAAGGCACGGCGCCCCCGATGCAGTTTGCATCGGGGGCGCCGCGTTTTTGCCTTCCAGCGAAAGGTTATTCCCCTTTGGCGTAACGGACCGCCGCTTTGGCGATGATCTCGTTGGGGTCGATGAGGGGGACGGAGAAGGTGGTGTTGCCCAGGATCAGGGGGATCTCGGTGCAGCCCATGATCAGCGCCTCCGCGCCCTTGGCCATCAGATGCTCGGCCACCTGCTTTGCCGCCTCGATGCACTTCTCGGTGCGGCCGTTGTACTTAAAGCCGTAGTCGTGGTCGAAGATGGCACTCTGCATCAGGTCCTGGATCTCCGCATCGGGGGCCACGACCTCCAGTCCGAACTGGCCGCAGGACTTCTCATACACATGGGCCTGCATGGCGGCGGTGGTGGCCATGACGCCCACCTTTTTGATGTCCGGCACCAGACGGATGGTCTCCTTCACCGCCTCATGGATGATGTGCAGGAAGGGGACGGGCACCGCAGCCGCCACCTCATCGTAGAAGTAGTGGGCGGTGTTGGCGCCGATGATGATGAAATCGGCGCCGGCGTTCACCAGGTTCTTGGCGGTGGCGATCATCGCCGGAACCGGGCTCTCCCCGCCGTGGAGGATCGCATCCTGGCGGCTGGGCATTTTGGGGTTGCTGTCCAGGATGATGTGCAGATGGTCGGTGTCGCACTTGGCGTGGGTCTCGGCGGTGATCCGGGAGAACAGATCCACCCCTGCCTCCGGACCCATGCCGCCCATAATGCCTACAACTTTTTCTTTCATCGTCTGTGCTCCTTCTTTAGGCGTTTGCCGGGGATGCCCCGCGTTTCTTTTGGTCCTTTTGGGCGCGGGCCTCCTCACTGGCGGAGACCACAGCCGCAACCACCACGGAACCTACGCAGTTGACGGTGGTGATACCCATATCCATGATGCTGAAGATACCGCTCAGCAGCGCCACAAACTCGATGGGCATGCCCATGGTCTGCAGGAAGATGGTGGTAGCCACGATGATACCGCCGGGGATGCCAGGGCTGCCCAGAGTCATGAGCACGCCGGTGAGGATGGCGATAATCATGGTGCCCAGGCTCATATCCATACCGATGACCTCAGCCACAAAGATGGCCACAACGCCGTACCACAGGCCGTTGCCGTCCATGTTCATGTTGGCGCCCAGGGGGATGGTCAGGTCGGAGACCTCTTTACGCAGCTTCAGGTTCTCCTCGCAAACCCGCATGGAGACGGGCATGGTGGCCGCGGTGGAACAGGTGGAGAAGCTGGTGACCCACACAGGGCTGATCAGCTTGTAGAACTTGAGGGGGCTCTTGTGGGTGCCGATGACATACAGGCCGCCGTAGACCACAAAAGCATGGATGGCCAGGCCCACATAGATGGTGAGGATGAACTTGCCCAGAGGGCCCAGCACGTCGGTGCCGTACTGGCCGGTGGTGTTGGCCATCAGGCAGAAGACGCCGATAGGGGTGAACTTCATCACCAGGCGCAGGAAGCTCATGATATACCGGGAGATGATGCCAAAGCCGTTCAGGAGCTTGGTCTGGTCCTCCTCCTTCATATACATGATGCCGATGCCCGAGATGATGGCGAAGGAGATAATATGCAGCAGCGTCGCGGTGGACATGGACTCGATGATGTTGGTGCCGAAGAAGCTGAGCATGATGCTGGAGAAGGTGGGAGCCACCTGCTCCGCCACTTCGCCGGCCACTTCCATCTCAAACCCGAAGCCGGGGTTGATGACCAGGGCGGTGAGCAGGCCCACGGTGGCGGCCACAAAGGTGGTGGCCAGGAAGATGACGATCAGCTTGACGCCGATCCGGCCCAGCTTTTTCACATCGCCCATGCTGGCCACGGCCAGCACGATGTTGCACAGGATCAGCGGAACCACGCAGCACCGCAGCAGACGCAGAAAGATTGTTCCAATAAAGCCGATGCAGGAGATGGACGGCCCCACGATCAGGCCCAGGATACCGCCCAAAATCAGTCCCAACAGAACTTTGGTCGCAAAGCCCAGCTTTTTGACCTTTGCCATACGAATTCCTCCATTACCTCAAAAAGATATCTATGATCAACGGGGCGCAGCGCGCCGCCGAAATTTTTCATCATATATCATACATATTATATATGATGTCGTATCTTCAAAAAGTGTAGACGAAAAGAAAACCCATACACCGTTCTTTTTTTCACCGGCGCCGCAGCGGATTGGATGCGGGGCGTTGCCGGTGTATAGGTTTTTTTGTAGTTCTATTAAAATGGGACAGGGTTTCTAAAACAGCGGGCGGTTCAGAGGGGGATCGTCCACTTGCCGTTCTCCACCGAAAGCTGGCGGGTGGTGGCGTTGTAATCCACCGTAATTGAGAAGTGGCTTCCCTCAAAGATCCGCCGGGTGAGCATGATCCGCTCCCCGTTGCAGTAGGAGAGGATATCCAAACAGATGCCCACCAGGTCCTTTTTAAAGACGATCAGCTGTACCCGGTCGTCCTCCAGACCCAAGGTCTGTTTCTCCTCATCCCGCAGGGGCACAGCCCGGATGGAGTAGTGGTGGTTGTCGAACTTGATCCCGTTGGCGGTCTCCAAATAGCTGTAGACCGAAAGGGTGTTCAGCGGCTGCCGCAGCAGGTCTTTGGCCCACCGCCGGCGGATGTAGTTCTCCTCAATCACAATGGGCTTGTTGCGTACATACCGCACCCGGTGGAGCTTGCAAAAGTTGTCCCCGTCGGCAGGATCGAAGTAGCCCTCCAGGCTCTTCTCCAGCGGCCCCTCGCTGGTGGAGAGGATGCGGGAGTAGAGGTCCAGCCCCAGTTCCCCCATCTGGCGGGTGAAGCTGGGCTGGGAGAAGAAGTTCCCTCCCATCTGCCGGTAGATGACGAAGGTGCCTTTGCCCTTTTTGCGCTCGATGAGGCCCTCCTGTACCAAACCATCCATGGCCTGCTTTACAGTAGCCCGACTCAGGTTCAGCTCCTCGCACAGCTTCAGCTCCGCCGGGAGTTCCTTTCCGTAGTCCCATTTTCCGGAGAGGATGTTTTCCCGAATCTGCTCTCGCAGCTGGTAATAGAGGGGGATCGGGCTATTGTGCTTTATCTGCATCTATACGCCTCCCTTTCAAATGGCCGGGCGGGGAAATGAATGCTTAAATGTCCGGTCATTTGATGATTAGACTATAGCACCTTCCTGAGGGGAAATCAAGGGGTTCTTCTGATAAATTTCCCTGGTGTAAGCTGTATAAACTGCACAAATTAGCGATTTTGTATGTTTTTTCACCACCGTCTACCTATCATTTATCTGCTTTTCATATCCGAAAGGCCTATTGACCGGTCATTATGTTTTTGCTATAATAGAGGCGTCCTCTGCGGCAATCCCAGCCCCGCCCGCACTCCAATGGCGCCGCTGGAAGCAAACTTTTTTGAAAAAAGGACGGCTGTGCTATGGGGATTTTGATCTTTGCCATCTGTTACTTTGCCTCCGCCATCGGGGGCGTCTGCGGCATCGGCGGCGGCGTGGTGATCAAGCCGGTGCTGGACGCGCTGGGAGTGATGGACGTCAGCTCGATCAGCTTTCTGTCCGGGCTCACGGTGCTGTCCATGTCGGTGATCTCGGTCTTTCGCCAGCGGGGCAGCCACCAGGTGGAGCTGCGCACCGGCAGCCTGCTGGCCGCGGGCGCGGTGGCCGGAGGCATTGTGGGCAACTTCCTATTCCAGCAGGTGAAGGCCCTGGCTGGGCAGGACGCCTTTGTGGGCATGGTCCAGGCGATCGTGCTGGCACTGGTGACCCTGCTGACACTGATCTACAGCGCCTTTTTCCGCAGCCGCCTGCCCTCCTACCATGTGCAAAACCCGCTGGGCTGTGTGGGCATCGGCGGCTTTATGGGGGTGCTCTCCTCCTTTTTGGGGATCGGCGGCGGGCCTATCAACCTGGCGGTGCTCTTCTTCGCCTTCTCCATGGACACCAAGAAGGCGGCGGCCAACTCCCTGTATATCATCATGTTCTCCCAGCTGTCCAGCTTCTTCACCTCCCTCATCCAGGGCACCATCCCCCAGTTCCCCTGGATCTATCTGATCATCATGGTAACCGCCGGGGTTCTGGGCGGCATGAGCGGCAGCCAGCTGAACCGGCGGATCACCGCCGCCACCACCGACAAGTTGTTCGCCGGCCTGCTCTGTGTGATCATCCTGATCTGCATCTACAACGCGGTCCGGTTCGCCTAATAAAAACAGAAGCGGACCGTTAAAATTTTTTCCTACCTCCCGCCGCCGGAAACCCTTCGGGGTTTCCGGCGGCCTTTTTTGCCCCGGCCGCCGGCAGCCGCCCAAAAAAGCCAGCCCGCCGCACCGCCGCCTGCGGGGTCGCCTCCCGCCCGGCATGCATAGGATGGGGCAGCGGCCAAAACCTCGCGGCGGCAGCAGGGCGGGTGGCATCTGCCCACAGAATTGCCCGCCTGCCGCGACCCGCTGCTTTGCATAGAAAGGGCCGGCCGCCGGGATTTCCC
>DXES01000146.1 GCA_019114825.1 Candidatus Anaerotruncus excrementipullorum | reverse complement strand
ACCAGGGCACAGAGGATGATGGAGAAACCGCTGGAGAGCCCCGGCAGCAGCCAGCCGGCCAGGCAGCTGAGGACCACCGCCACCGCCGTCACCAAAAGCACCGGCCGGTAGCTGCGGCAGGCGGGGATGATGATGGCGATGAACATGCCATAGATGGCGATGCCCAGGGCGGAGCTCACCGAGGCGGGCAGGATGCCCCCCGCCGCGGCCCCCGCCAGCGTGCCCCCCAGCCAGCCCGCCACCGGGATGGAGATGAGGCCGAACAGATAGGGGGCGGTAAGCCTGCCCGGGCGGGCGCTGGCCACCCCGAAGATCTCATCGGTGATGGCGTGGGAGATCAGCAGCCGCTGGGGACGGGTCACCCTCCGGTCCAGCTTTTGGGAGAGGGAGAGGGACATGAGGGCATAGCGGATGTTGATCACCAGCTGGGTCAGGGCCATCTCCACCATCGAGCCGCCGGCGGCGATCAGCTCCAGCCCGGCAAACTGGCCCGCCGAGGTCAGGTTGGTGGCGGAGATGGCCACCGCCACCCACACCGGCAGCCCCATGGCCACCGCCGCCAAGCCAAAGGTGAACGAAACCGGAAAATACCCCAGGCCGATGGGGACGCCGTCCCGCAGGCCCTGGCGCAGTTGCTCCGCGGCCGCCGCATCCACGGCGGGACCCACCTTCTCTGCCACTGCCTCCACCTCTGTTCCCTCCTGTTTTTTCAGAAAATTCCTGGTTTGGGAACAGCATAGCATTTTCTTTCATCAAAATCAAGATTTTTTCGATAAAAACCCCACATCCATAAAAGATGTGGGATTTTTAAATATATCAAAAATATTTTCTGTATATTTATGAAAAACCAATGTGATCAGCGGCGGCTCCACTGGACGCCCTGGGGGGTGTCCTTCAGCTGGATACCCATCTGGGTCAGCTGGTCGCGGATGGCGTCCGCCTTGGCGAAGTCCTTGGCCTTGCGGGCGGCCTGGCGCTGGGCGATCAGCTCCTCGATCTCGCTGTCCAGGCTGTCGGCCTTCTTGCGGTTGTAGAGCAGGCCCAACACCTGGCACAGCTCATCGAACTTCTGGATGACGTAGGCCACCGCCTGGCGGGAGCAGGTCCCGGCGAGGAAGCTGTTGATATCCCGGACCATCTCAAACAGGGCGGAGATGCCGTCGGCGGTGTTCAGGTCGTCGTCCATCGCCTCCACAAACTGGGCCACCCGGGCATCGATCTGGGCGCGGAAGGCGTCCTCCCCCTCGGTGGGGTCCTGGCAGGCGTTGGCCAGGGCAAAATCCAGCCGGTCCCGGCAGTTGTGCAGCCGCTCCAGGGAGGCCTGGCACTGCTCGATGACCTCCAGGGTGTAGTTGATGGGGCTGCGGTAGTGGGCCTGGAGCATCATCAGCTTGATCGGCTCGTAGCCGAACTTTTCGGCCACCTCCCGCACGGTGAAGAAGTTGTTCAGGGACTTGCTCATCTTGCGGTTATCCACATTGATATAGCCGTTGTGCATCCAGTAGTGGACATACTCCACCCCGTTGCAGCACTCGCTCTGGGCAATCTCATTCTCGTGGTGGGGGAAGATCAGGTCCTGGCCGCCGCCATGGATGTCGATCGTCTTGCCCAGGTGGTGCAGGATCATGGCGCTGCACTCGATGTGCCAGCCGGGGCGCCCCTCGCCCCAGGGGGAGGTCCAGCTGGGCTCCCCCGGCTTGGCCGCCTTCCACAGGGCAAAGTCCAGCGGGTCCTCCTTGTGCTCGCTCACATCGATGCGGGCGCCGGACTCCAGTTCCTCCAGCGGCTGGTGGGAGAGCTTGCCATACTCCTTGAACTTGCGGGAGCGGAAATAGACGCTGCCCTCCCGCTCATAGGCGTAGCCCTTGTCCACCAGGGTCTTGACCATCTCCAGGATGGTGTCCATATTCTCGGTGGCCCGGGGCTGGACGGTGGGCCGGCGGATGCCCAGGCCCTCGGTATCGGTGTAGTACTCCTGGATATACCGCTCGGCCACCTCCTTGACGGTGATGCCCTCCTCGTTGGCCTTGTTGATCAGCTTGTCATCGATATCGGTAAAATTCTGGACAAACCGCACCTCATACCCCCGGTACTCCAGGTACCGGCGCAGAGTATCGAAGACGCAGATCGGCCGGGCATTGCCGATGTGGATGAAGTTGTAGACGGTGGGGCCGCAGGCATACAGCTTCACCTTCCCCGGCTCAATGGGGACAAATTCCTCCTTGGTACGGGTCAACGTGTTGTAAATTTTCATGGCAGCTCTCTCCTTCTTTCCAAAAATACGCCCTATTTTCGGGGAGCGGACGGCCGGATCAGCCGGCGGCGCGGGCGGGCTGCCCGGCCCCCTCCAGCTCCCGCACCCGGCGCTCCAATAGCTCCAGGGAGGCGTGCAGCTGGCGCAGCTCCTGGGCCACCGGGTCCGGGATGTTTACATGGTCCAACGCCTCCGGGCGGCGCCCCCGCACCCGGACCACCCGGGCAGGGACTCCCACCGCGGTGGCTTCGGCGGGGATCTCCTGGAGCAGCACCGCATTGGCGGCCACCTTGGCCCCATCCCCCACCCGCAGCGGGCCCAGGATCTTGGCCCCGCAGCCCACGGTGACATTTTTCCCCAGGGTGGGGTGGCGCTTGCCCCGGTCCTTGCCGGTACCCCCCAGGGTCACCCCCTGGTAGAGGGTGCAGCCGTCCCCCACCTCGGCGGTCTCCCCGATGACCACGCCCATGCCGTGGTCGATGAGCACCCCCCGGCCGATCTTGGCGCCGGGGTGGATCTCGATGCCGGTGAGAAACCGGGAAAACTGGCTGATCAAGCGGGCCGCCAGGTAGCGGCGGCGCTGGTAGAGCCAATGGGCGGGGCGGTGGAGCAGAATGGCGTGCAGCCCGCTGGAGACCAGCAGGGTCTCCAGCGCGCCCCGGGCGGCAGGGTCGCGCTCCTGGACCGCCTGGATCTCCTGTTTGATTGCTTCGAACAAAACTGTCCCTCCTGACCGGAACCGGGAAAATAAAAAGCCGCCCTCATCTGGCATGCTGCCAAACGAAGGCGGTTACCCGCGGTTCCACTTCGATTTTTACTCCGGGCGGCGCAAACTGCGCGGACCCTTATCCCCTTAACGCGGGGCCTACGCGCCGCCCTACTGTGGGTTCCCCGGTTCGGACGGCAAGCTCACGGGTGCATGTTCGCCACGGTTTCCGCCGGTCCCGCTTTCAGCCGGTGACGGGGCCTCTCTGGTGCTTCTTCCGTGGGTACTTCTCCCGATCGTCGCATTTGACTATTCAGTTGCCTTTCCGGATGGTCCGGATGGTTCAGTCTATGCGCCCTCCCCCTTCCAGGTGCGGGGGGTGCTTGCATTTACTATAGCACAGTTGGCCAAAAGATGCAAGGGGGGATTTTTTCCCTCCCCTTGCGCCGGGGGCGGCGGGCTGGTACAATCAAGGTATCAAATCCACAGGAGGCGTTTGGGGATGACCGAAGAGGAAAAGATTTTTGCCGGGAAGATGTTCGACCCCCGCAGCCAGGAGCTGCGGGACCTGAAGCACCGGGCGCACATCGCCTGCCAGCGGTATAACGCCATGGACGAATACGACCCCGCCCGCCAGCAGGTGCTCCGGGAGATTTTGGGGGCGGCGGGCAAGACCTTCTATTTCCAGGGGCCGGTGCAGCTCAACTACGGCTGCCACACGTTTATCGGGGAAAATTTTTTCGCCAACTTCAACCTCATGGTGATGGACGACGCCCGCATCTATATTGGGGACCATGTCTGTTTTGGGCCCAATGTCTCCCTGATGGCCACCAACCACCCGCTACTGGCCCAGGAACGGATGGGCTTGGATGAGCAGGGGCGCACCACCATGGCGGAATATGCCCAGGAGATCCACATCGGCAACGGCGTCTGGCTGGCCTGCAATGTGGTGGTGCTGGGGGGCGTACACATCGGGGACGGGGCGGTGATCGGCGCGGGCAGCGTGGTCACCAAGGACATTCCCGCCGGGTACCTGGCCATGGGGGTCCCCTGCCGCCCGGTGCGCCCCATCACCCAGGCGGACAGCAAACGGGACCTGATCCTGGAGGCCGACCGGGAACACTTCGCCTACAACCTGCGGTGAGCCCCGGGCGGCATTGACCTTTTTGCAAAAATCTGGTATAGTGAAGGCTGGGAGCGGATTGAACAGCGGCGCGGCGGCCCAGCCGCCGTGAGGAAAGTCCGGGCTCCACAGGGCAGGATACCTGCTAACGGCAGGCCGAGGCGACTCGAGGGAAAGTGCAACAGAAAGATACCGCCGCCGGATCACCGGGAGGCCTCCCGGCAGACGGCGGTAAGGATGGAAAGGCGAGGTAAGAGCTCACCGGGGCGCAGGTGACTGCGCTGCCATGTAAACCCTATCCGGAGCAACACCAGCTGGAACGATGCGGCGGCCCGCCGGGTTCCGAAAGGTGGCTTGAGGCGCGCGGCGACGCGCGCCCTAGAAAGATCGTTGTTCGCGACAGAACCCGGCTTATAGATCCCCTCCCCCACAGAACACCCGCCCATGGGGCGTCCCCGGGGCCTGACGGCTGTCAGGCCCCGGTGCGTTTTGGGCATCTTCCCGCTCCAGGGCGCATATGCTGGGGTGGGAGGGATGGACATGGCATTGGACGGCTGGTTCTATCTGCTGCCGGCGGCGGTGGCTGCCGTGTGGATCTTCCGGCGGTGCGGCTGGTGGTTCCAGGCGCTCTGCTTCTCCGCTGTCACCGGCAATCTGGCGCTTTTGGGGGTGGGGTACCTGGGCTCTTTCACCGGCGTAGCCCTGGCCCCCAACCTGTTCACCGTGGGGGCAGCCACCCTGTTTGGGGTCCCCGGCGTGCTGAACCTTTTGGTACTGCGGGTGCTGGCCCTGGGGTAGCACCCAAGGAGGTAGAAAAGGAGGCGGTTTTTCCATGGTGGAAACCCGTATCATCTCCGGCCAGGAGGACCTGGCCGACGCCTTCGCCCTGCGGGAGGCGGTATTTACCAAGAAGCAGGGGTTTGCCGACCCGGACAGCGACAGCTGGGACCCGGTGAGCACCCACCTTGTCCTCTATGTGGACGGCAGGCCCGCCGCCACCGGCCGGATCTACCGGGATGAAGCGGAGGCGGGCACCTTCCACATCGGGCGGTTGTGCGTGCTGAAGGAATTCCGGGGGCTGCACCTGGGGCAGCAGGCGCTGGAGGCCCTGGAACAGGAGGCGGTCCGCCAGGGGGCCCGTCGGCTGGCCCTGGGGGCGCAGCTCTACGCCATCCCCTTCTATGAAAAATCCG
>DXES01000145.1 GCA_019114825.1 Candidatus Anaerotruncus excrementipullorum | reverse complement strand
CACCGGCGACCACAAGGTGACCGCTGCGGCCATCGCCCGCCAGATCGGCATCTTCCAGGAGGGGGACGAAGCGGTGGCCGGCGTGGAGCTGGACGCCATGGACGACCAGGAGCTGGACCGGCGGTTGGAGCACATCTCGGTCTATGCCCGGGTGTCCCCGGAGCATAAGATCCGCATCGTCAAAGCCTGGCAGCGCAAGGGCAAGATCGTCTCCATGACCGGCGACGGCGTCAACGACGCCCCCGCCCTGAAGGCGGCGGACATCGGCGTGGCCATGGGGATCACCGGCACCGAGGTGAGCAAGGACGCCGCCTCCATGATCCTCTCGGACGACAATTTTGCCACCATCGTCAAGGCGGTGGTCAACGGCCGCGGCGTCTACACCAACATCAAAAACGCCATCACCTTCCTGCTCTCGGGCAACATGGCCGGCATCCTCTGTGTGCTGTTCACCTCCCTGTTGGGGCTGCCGGTGCCGTTTGCGCCGGTACACCTGCTGTTCATCAACCTGCTCACCGACTCGCTGCCCGCCATCGCCATCGGCGTGGAACCGGCCACTGGCGACCTGCTCAATAAGCCTCCCCGGGATCCTAAGGAGCCGATCCTCAGCCGCCAGCTCATGTGCCAGATCATGGGCTACGGCGCCCTGATCGCCATTGCCACCATGGCCGCCTACTGGATCGGCCTGCGGGACGGCGGCGCGGAGCTGGCCATGACCCTGGCCTTCTCCACCTTGACCCTGGCCCGCCTGTTCCATGGCTTTAACTGCCGCGGCGAGGCCTCCATCTTCCATTTGGGCCTCACCAGCAACCCGGCCAGCCTGGGGGCGTTCTTTGCCGGCGTGGCCCTGCTGGCGGCGGCTCTCTTTGTCCCCGGCCTGGATCAGCTGTTCGAGGTCAGCCCCTTCACCGGCGCCGAGATCGGCATGGTGGCCCTGCTGGCCTTCCTGCCTACGGTGGTGCTCCAGATCAAAAAGGTCCTCTGCGGCCGCCGCAGAGGATAAGGCCTCTTCGCCCGGGATCTTGCTAGATCCCGGGCGGTTTTTCTGAACTTTGCGGCGGGCCCAACCGGCCCCATTTTGGAGGGATTTCATTTGGATTGGAAACGGTTGTTTACATCGGTGGAGGCGGTGCGCCTAACCGCCTGGCGGCGGGAGTTCCACCGGCATCCGGAGCTCTGTTGGCAGGAGGCCTGGACCACCGCCCGGATTGTGGAGGTGCTGGAGGAAGCCGGGATTCCCATCCTCTGTGGCCCCCAGGTGATCGACCGCCGGGCGATGCGGGGGTACTCCCCCCAGCAGGCCCGGGAGGCCTCTGCCCGGGCGGCTGGGTGGGGGGCCAGCCCGGCCATCCTGGCCCGGATGGAGGGGGTCACCGGCGCAGTGGCGGTTTTGGATACCGGGCGGCCGGGCCCCACGGTGGCCCTGCGGTTTGATGTGGACGCCCTGCCCCTCCAGGAGCTCCAATCCCCCAGCCACCGGCCGTTTGCCCAGGGGTTTTGTTCCCAAAATCCCGGCGTCATGCATGCCTGCGGCCACGACGGCCACATCGCCATAGGCCTGGGGGTGGCCCTGGCGGCCTGGGCGCAGCTGGACCAGTTCGCCGGCCGGATCAAGCTGCTGTTCCAGCCGGGGGAGGAGGGGGTCCGCGGGGGATTGGCCATGGCCGAGAGCGGGGTCGTGGACGATGTGGACCTGTTCTTTTCCGGCCATCTGGGGATGGGCAACCCCAGCGGCCAGCTGACCGCCCTCTATGGCGGTGCGTTGGCCAGCACCAAATTCGACATAGCCTTCACCGGGACCAGTGTCCATGCGGCCAGCGCGCCCCAGGAGGGGCGCAACGCCCTGCTGGCGGCCTGCAGTGCAGTGCTGGGGATGCACACCCTCTGCCAGGATGCCCAGGGGGAGACCCGGCTCAACGTGGGGACGCTCCATGGGGGGACCGGCCGGAATATCATCCCCGACCGGGTGGTGCTGGAGGTGGAGAGCCGGGGTGCCACCGACCAGGTGGAGCAGCGGCTGTTCCAGGCGGCCCTGCAGGTCTGCCAGGGCGCGGCGCGGATGTACGGCTGCCAGGCCTCCCACCTGCTCCAGGGGTACGCCCCCTGCGGCCGGTGTGATGAGGAGCTGTTGGACCCCATCCTCCAGGCTGCGAAACGGGTGCCCGCCTGGAGCAGGGTGGTGCCCCGGGGGCGGATGGACGCCTCAGAGGATGTCTACTGCCTAATCAACCGGGTGCGCCAGCACGGAGGAAAGGGGGCCTACCTGGGCCTGGGAGCCGATCTGGCAGGCCGCCACCACAGCGCCGGTTTCGATTTTGACGAGGGGGCCCTGTTGGCTGGGGCGCAGCTCTACCTCTCCCTGTTAGGGCAGTTTTTGGGCTGCTAGCCGCTTTGGCATAACAAAAAGGACGCCGGTTGGCGTCCTTTTTTCTATAATTGTATGGCCGTGGTCACTCCACCGCAATGGCCAGCGGGCAGGTGAGCGCATCCAGATAGTGCAGCGTCTGGGGGTCCACGGCGTTGATATAGGCGGTGCAGTCGTGCCGGCCGGGGGCCAGCGGGGTTCCCAGCTGGATCTCCTCCAGGTATTGGTTGGGAGCCAGATACCCGGAGCGGTAGATCACCTGGCCGGTCTCATCGGCAATCTCCAGCACCATCAGATACTGGTTGAAGGCGGGATTCTGCAACCCGATATAACCGGCCCCATCCGCTGAAAATTCCGGTGCGCCGTCGATCCGGTAGGCAAAGGTCCCCTCCCCGGGGGAGTTTTCCCGGACAGGCGCGCCGGGCAGGGTGCCGGTGATGGCCTCGGGGTCCAGCCCCTCCACCTGGAAGCGGGGCTCAATTTCGGTGGAGCCGCCGGTGAACAGGGTCCAATAGAGGAACCCGCCGGTGATCAAGGCGATCACCGCCAGGCAGGCCAGCACCACCAGCAGGGAGCGCAAGGAATTGCGGCAGTGGGTCATAGGAGCCGCCTCCTCTCAAAAGAGCTTGTGCAAAATCTTTGGCCGGAACCAATAGCGGTAGATCCGCAGCGTCTCGGTGAGCAAAAAGTCGTAGGTAAAGAGGGTGAAGTTCACCAGCCCCAGGGCCACCACCACAGTGAACCGGCCAAAATCCCCCCACCCCTCCAATAGGTCGGGGACGCCGAAGACGAAGAGCATCACATAGTAGAAGGCGATGACCGTGCCGTTGAAGAGCGCCGCCTTTACCGCCGTCCCCCTAAGCCGCCCCAGCCGTTCAATATAGGGCTTCAGGGTGGGGTAGTAGCCCAGCAGCATGATAAACAGCATGACCGCCTCCCGGTCGGGCACAATGAACAGCGACAGGACGGAGGTGGCCACATAGACCATGACGGCGGTCCTGGGGCCGTTCTCCTCCGCCACAGCAATGAGCACGATCCCCGCGAAGGCGGGGAAGCAATAGGTGGAGAAGGGGATCAGCCCGGTCAGGAACATCATCAGTAGGCAGAGGGAGGAGGCCACTCCGCCAATGGCTACCTGGGTGCTTTTTCTCATGGGACAGCCTCCGGTCGAACGGTTAGAAACAGCTGCTGGAGCAGCAGTCGCTGCAGCAGCTGGCGCAGTACATGGCGGCACACACGTCGCAGCAGCTGCACCCGCCCACATACGGCTGGCCGGCGCCCATACCGCCGTACTGGCGGGGCTGCCCGGTCTGCCGCTGCCAGAGCAGCTGGTTGTAGGCGGCGGAGTACTCGGTGTTCTGGGGGTTCATCGAGCAGGCCCGCTGGAAGCACTGGAGGGCGTCGTCCAGCCACCCCCGGGAGTAATAGATGCTGCCCTTGAGAAAATACCACTCGGCGTCCCGGTTGGCGGCGGCCACCCCGTCCAGCAGCTCCTGGGCCTCGGCGATCCGGCCGGCGTTGATCAGCCGGCGGATATCGGAGAATTGGGAGTACCCGCCTGCGGACGGCCCGCTGGATTGGTAGCCGCCCCCGCCGCCCCGCTTGCGCTGGGCCATGATGGTGTCATAGGCCTGGTTGATCTCCTGCATCTTTTCCTGGGCCAGATCGGCCAGGGGGTTGTTGGCGTAGTTGTCCGGATGGTACTTCTTCGCCAGCTCCCGGTAGGCGGATTTCACCTGTTCATCGGTGGCGTTGGGGGATACGCCCAGAACCTTATAAGGATCGGTCATCGGTGTTCATTCTCCTTCGGCAACATGATTCGTTCCACAGTATCGCGCAGCCCCAGATGGACAATGTTGTCCAAGATGGGTTTAAAACGGACGAGCTCTAACAGCTCGTAGGTTTTGATCAACTCGCCAATGGTCAGGAAGAGGGACCCCTTGGCGTCCTCCCGGATGCCCTGGAGCTGGGCGGGGGAGGGTGCCTGGACAACCTCCCGCAGCAGGAAGGGGTTGTAGCTGCCGTTTTGCAGGTCCTCCTCCAGGTCGTCCAGCGCGTCGGACAGGTAGATATACCGCCCCAACAGGTATCCCATCCGCTCCAGCACCCGCTGCTGCCCGGGCTGCGGGGAGAGCATCCGGCAGATCTGGGCCATGGCCAGGGCGGTGGGCTCGCAGGCCCGGTCCACGCTGCTGCACCGGTCGGCCTCCAGCTGGGCCTGCCCGCTGACCATCTCATAGAGGACGGCGGCCACCTGGGGGTATTGCCCGGCAGCCTTGCGGTAGGCGCTGTAGCAAAACGGCTTGCAGAGGAGCGCCAGCAGCTTTTGGGGCAGCCGGCCGTCCCGGTAGTTGTCCAGCGCCTTGAAGTAGAGCATAATCATGGCGGTGCCGCAGGAGAAGTCCAGGGCCGCCTGCTCCCGGCAGATGGGCACCCTTTTCAAGGGGTTGAGCAGGCAGCGCCCAGGCTGGAATTGGGGGTCCTGCTGGTCCAGCCCCATCTGCAAAAGGGCCAGGAAGGTAAAGTCGTAGCTCAGGCTCAGCCGGGAAAACGGCCCATACCGCCGCCCCAGCTGTTTGCAGAGCCCGCAGTAGACCGCCTTGTAGAGCTCGTATTCACAGACGCGCAGCTGCCCCTTCGCGGGCTGCACATAGCCAAACATAGTGTCTCCCATTCAAAAACGCACATCGGGCTTTCTAACTACATTATTTTACATGATCTTACGCGCCATTTGTTGAATAAACTGTGAACGCCCCATTTCCGCGGAGAAAATTGATCGTTTTTGCCCCGCCGCCGGAAAATACCGGGAAAAAACCGAAAAAGAAGGGTTGATTTTGCGGCCCGATCGCGGTATCATAAAATTTAATGGATAGACTCGCTAAAGCGCCCGCCCCGGCGGGAAGGAAACGGAGTGTGCAAACCAATGATATTTGATCGGGAACATGAGACCATGTCGCGTAAGGACCTCGAAGCCCTCCAGCTGGAGCGGCTGAAGCGGATCGCCCGATACTGCTACGACAATGTGAAGTTCTATCACGACAAGTTTGACGCCCAGGGCGTCAATCCCGACCGGATCAAGACCCTCTCCGACATTCAATATCTGCCGGTCACCACCAAAGCCGACCTGCGGGACAACTACCCCTTCGGCCTTTTTGCGGTGCCCCGCAAAAAGATCGTGCGCATCCACGCCTCCTCCGGCACCACCGGCAAACCCACCGTGGTGGGCTACACCAAAAACGACCTGGAGATGTGGTCGGACGTGATGGCCCGGCTGATCACCGCCGCTGGCGTGGGGGATGAGGATATCGCCCAGATCTGCTTCGGCTACGGGCTGTTTACCGGCGCCCTGGGTCTGCACTACGGCCTGGAAAAGGTGGGGGCCACGGTGGTGCCCTCCTCCTCCGGCAACAGCGAAAAGCAGATCATGCTCATGAAGGACTTCGGCACCACCACCCTGATCGCCACCCCCACCTATGCCCTCTATCTGGGGGAGCTGGCCCACGAGCTGGGCTACAAGCTGGAGGATTTCAAGCTGCGCATCGGCCTGTTCGGCTCGGAGGCCGCCTCCCAGGAGATGCGGGCCAAGATTGAGGAGAAGCTGGGCCTCTTTGCCACTGATAACTACGGTATGAGCGAGCTGATCGGCCCGGGCGTTTCGGGGGAATGCGAATACCGGGACGGCCTGCATATCTCCGAGGACCACTTCTATCCGGAGGTGCTGGACCCCAAGACCCTGGAGCCCAAAAAGGAGGGCGAGGTGGGCGAGCTGGTGGTCACCACCCTCACCAAGGAGGGGATGCCCCTGCTGCGCTACCGCACCAGGGACCTGACCCGGATCAACTACACCCCCTGCCGGTGCGGCCGGACCACCGCCCGCATGGACAAGATCATGGGCCGCAGCGACGACATGATCAAGCTCAAGGGGGTCAACGTCTTCCCCTCCCAGATCGAGAGCGTCCTGATGCCCATGAGCCAGATCAGCCCCCACTACATGCTCTATGTGCGCCGGGAGGGCTATGCCGACACCCTGGAGGTCCAGGTGGAGCTGGTGGACGGCTCCCTGCTGGAGCGGTACTCCGACCTGGAGAAGCTGCAGCAGACCATCCGCGCCAAGCTGCGCACCGTGCTGGGCATTGACGCCAAGGTGACCCTAGTCCAGCCCAAGACGATCGAGCGGTTCCAGGGCAAGGCCAAGCGTGTGGTGGACCTGCGTTAAAACGGTCTATGTTGGATTTTATATAAAGGAGTATGGATATGAAGCAGTTGATGTTGGGCAACCAGGCGGCAGCCCGGGGCCTGTACGAGGCAGGATGCCGGGTGGTCTCCAGCTATCCGGGAACCCCCTCCACCGAGATCACCGAAGCGGCCAGCACCTATGAGGAGATCTACGCCGAGTGGGCCCCCAATGAGAAGGTGGCCTGCGAGGTGGCCTTGGGCGCCTCCATCGGCGGGGCCCGGTCGTTCTGCGGGATGAAGCATGTAGGGCTGAATGTGGCGGCCGACCCGCTGTTCACCGCCTCCTACACCGGTGTGGGCGGCGGCATGATTATCGGCGTGGCGGACGACCAGGGGATGCACTCCTCCCAGAACGAGCAGGACTCCCGCCACTACGCCATCGCCGCTAAGCTGCCCATGGTGGAGCCGGCCGATAGCCAGGAGTGCCTGGACTTTGTCAAATATGCCTACGATCTTTCGGAGGAATACGATACCCCCGTGCTCTTCCGCACCTGCACCCGGGTGGCCCACTCCCAGAGCATTGTGGAGACGGGGGAGCGCCAGGAGCGGGAGCTGGTGCCCTACCAGAAGAACCCCCAGAAGTATGTGATGATGCCCGCCAACGCCATCGGCCGCCATGTGGTGGTGGAGGAGCGGATGGCGCGGCTGGCCCAGCTGGCGGAGACCACCCCCCTCAACCGGATCGAGATGAACGACCCCAAGGTGGGGATCATCACGGCGGGCATCTGCTACCAGTATGTGAAGGAGGCGGTCCCCCAGGCCAGCGTGCTGAAGCTGGGGCTCATCAATCCCCTGCCCGTGGGGCTGATCCGGCAGTTTGCCCAGCAGGTGGAAACCCTGTATGTGGTGGAGGAGCTGGACCCGGTGATCGAGACCTTCTGCCGGGCCAACGGCGTCGCCGTGACCGGCGGCAAGGAGCTGTTCGGCCTGCTGGGGGAGCTCTCCCAGCGCAAGGTGGCCGAAAAGCTGGGCCAGCCGGTGCCCCAGGGGCTGCAGTTCGGCGAGCCGGTGCCGGTGCGGCCCCCGGTGCTCTGTCCCGGCTGCCCCCACCGCGGCCTCTTCTATACGTTGCATAAGCTGGGCGTCATGGTGAGCGGCGATATCGGCTGCTACACCCTGGGGGCGCTGGCCCCCCTGTCCGCCCTGGATACCACCGTCTGCATGGGCGCCTCCATCTCCGGGCTCCACGGCTTCAATATCGCCCGGGGCCCCGAGTCGGCTAAAAAATCGGTGGCGGTGATCGGGGACAGTACATTTATGCACTCTGGCATCACCGGCCTGATTGACATCACCTATAACCGGGGCCTCTCCACCGTGATCGTGCTGGACAACTCGATCACCGGCATGACCGGCCACCAGCAGAACCCCACCACCGGCCTCACCCTGAAAAACCAGCCCACCCCCCAGGTGAGCATCGAAAAGGTGTGCGAGGCCGCCGGCGTCAAGCGGGTGCGGGTGGTGGACCCCAATGACCTGAAGGCGATGGAACAGGCGGTCCGGGAGGAACTGGCGGCCGAGGAGCCCAGCGTCATCATTGCCCGCCGGCCCTGCGCGCTGCTGAAATATGTGAAGGCGAAGCCCTCTTTGGTGATCGACCCGGACAAGTGCAAAAACTGCCGGGCCTGCATGAAGATCGGCTGCCCGGCCATCAGCTCGTTCAGCGGCCGGATGGCCATCGATGAGACCCTCTGCGTGGGCTGTGACCTGTGCAAGAGCATGTGCGCCTTTGGGGCGATCAAATCTTCTGCGGAGGTGGAACAGTGATGCCGCAAGTGAAAAGTGTAATGATTGTGGGCGTGGGCGGCCAGGGCACCCTGCTGGCCTCCAAGATCCTGGGCAATGTGCTCCTGTCCCAGGGGTATGACGTGAAGGTCTCCGAGGTCCACGGCATGTCCCAGCGGGGGGGCAGCGTGGTGACCTATGTGAAGTTCGGCGATAAGGTCTATTCCCCCATCGTGGAGGTGGGGGAGGCGGACGCCATCCTCAGCTTTGAGTCGCTGGAGGCCGCCCGCTGGCTGCCCTATTTGAAGCAGGGGGGCAAGCTGATCGTCAATACCCAGCAGATCGCCCCCATGCCGGTGGTCACCGGCGCTATGGCCTACCCCCAGGGGATCATGGAGAAGCTGGGGGAGAAGGGGGTGGACCTGCTGGCGCTGGACGCCCTGGCCCTGGCGGAGGAGGCAGGCAGCCCCAAGGCGGTGAACGTGGTGCTCATGGGGGTGCTCTCCGCCCTGCTGGATATCCCGGAGCAGGCCTGGCAGCAGGCGCTGGAGCAGTGTGTCCCGCCCAAATTCCTGGAGCTGAACAAGAAGGCGTTCGCCCTGGGGCGCAGCGCCCAGCAGTCCCACTGAGGGACGGGTGTGCGGGGAAATATTTTCTCCCCGCACACTTTTCATTTCCCTTCGAGTGTGCTATACTGGAACCGTACGAAAACTTTCCGGCCTAAAATTGGCAGAATGGGTGTGACAATATGGTATTAAGCCAGCTATCCGTCTTTGTGGAAAACCAGCCGGGGCGCCTGTGGGAGATCACCAACACCTTGGCCGGGCACGGAATCGATATTCGCGCCCTCTCGATTGCCGACACCACCGATTTTGGGATTTTGCGGCTGATCGTCAGCCGCCCGGCCCAGGCAGAGCAGGTGCTGCGGGAGCAGGGGTTCACCGTCTCCCAGACCCAGGTGCTGGGCATCGGCATCCAGGACCAGCCCGGGGGCCTCTCCTCCGCGCTGCTGGTGCTCAAGGAGGCCGGCATCGAAGTGGAGTACATGTATGCGTTCGTGAGCAAGGCGGATGAGACCGCCTTTGTCATCCTGCGGGTGGAGCCCATCACCCGGGCGGCGGAGATCCTTCTGCGCAACGGGTTTGAGCTGCTGCAGGACCAAAATATCTATTGAAGGGTACGGAGGAAAAAAGTGTCCATCGAGAAAGTCAAAGCGTTTTTCCGGGAGATTGGCCGGGAGGGGGACGTGCTGGAGTTCCCGGTTTCCAGCGCCACCGTGGAGCTGGCGGCCCAGGCGGTGGGGGTCATCCCCGCGCGGATCGCCAAGACCCTGTCCTTCCGCCGGGGGGACTCCTGCATGCTGATCGTCACGGCCGGGGACGCCCGGATCGACAACCGCAAGTTTAAGGCGGAGTTCGGCTTCAAGGCCAACATGCCCAGCCCCGAGGAGGTGCTGGAGCAGACCGGCCACGCGGTGGGGGGCGTCTGCCCCTTCGCCATCGAAAACGACCTGGTGGAGACGTTTTTGGATATCTCCCTGCGCCGGTTTGACACCGTGTTCCCCGCCGCCGGCAGCAGCAACTCCGCCATCGAGCTCACCTGCGACGAGCTGTTTGAGTACGCCCGGGCGGTGAAGTGGGTGGATGTGTGTAAGGACTGGGAGGGCGCCGAGAAATAAGCGGCGCCCGGTTGGATTTGAACCGTTTCGACATAGGAGGTCGGGAGATGTTTCATACCGTGGCCAAGTTCGCCAAGCGGGCGGTATCCCTGCTCTTGACACTGGGGTGCGCCCTGGCTCTGGGGCTTCCGGTGTTTGCGCTGCCCCCCACCGGGGACGGCAGCTCCACCATGCTGCCCATTATGGGGGGCCTGTTGGGCCTCTCGGCGGTGCTCATCATCGTGGTAATTGTTTCGGGCAAGAAGAAAAAAGGACGACGCTAAAGACCTGTTTGCATCCTGCAGCTGTGCTCCAGCCGTTTTGTCCGATCGCGGAGGCTGGGGCACTTTCCGTTTTCCGGTACTTTTACACGCCACATTGCGAAAGGGCCGGCTGTGGGAATTTTTCCGTCCTTGTAGAAATTTTGCCGCTGTGGTATAATCAGATGACAGATGAAAGCTTGCAGGAGGTGAGGCGTTTGCTGGAAAAGTGTAGGCGGATAATCGCCGTGGTGGGGCACTACGGCAGCGGGAAGACCAATTTGGCGGTGAACCTGGCGGTGGACCTGAAGGCTGCCGGCAAACAGGTGGTGCTGGTGGATCTGGATATTGTGAACCCCTACTTCCGCAGCGCGGATTTTGCCGGGCTGATGCAGGAAAAGGGGATCGAGACCATCCTGCCGGTCTATGCCCGCTCCAATTTGGATATCCCCGCCCTCACCGCCCAGCTGGACGGCGCCATCGATACCGGAAAGACGCTGGTGATCGATGTGGGCGGGGACGACGCGGGGGCGGCGGCCCTGGGCCGCTACAGCCGGGCAATCCAGGAGGCGGGGGGCTGCGACCTGGTCTGCGTGGTCAACCAGTACCGCTATCTGACCCGCACCGCCCAGGAGGCGGACGAGATCCTGGAGCAGATCCAGGCGGCCGCCCACCTGCCGGTCACCGGGGTGGTCAACAACTCCAACCTGGCCTATGAGACCCGGGCGGAGGATATTGTGGCCACGCTGCCCTTTGCCCAAGAGGTGGCCGCGCGCCACGGGGTGCCGCTGGCCTTTACGGCGGTGCGCCGGGACCTGATCGGCCAGGTCCGAAAGCTGGACGCTCATCGGGAGTACTATCCCGTTGACATATATGTCAAAAAGATTTGGGAAAAGTGAGTGCTTTAAAAATTTGAAGGAGGTGTGTTGGGATGGCGAAGATGACGGTGAATCAAGACCGCTGCAAGGGCTGCGGCCTGTGCGTCGAGGTTTGCCCCAAAAAGATCATTTCGTTGGACAAAAGCGTACTGAACGCCAAGGGCT
>DXES01000144.1 GCA_019114825.1 Candidatus Anaerotruncus excrementipullorum | reverse complement strand
CGGCGGGGATGTATGAAAATGCTATTTCAATGAATGAAATTACGGCGGAGTGGGGATATTTTTCCGGAAGCTTCCAAAAAACCTGGGGTTTTTGTGCAACTTTACCGGGAAAACCGGAAAAGTAATTGAATGTTTATGCAATAATAGGGCTTGTAATTGAATAAATATAATGTATAATGGGTAACAACGAATCAACAACCAACTGGAGGGTTTGTAATATGGAACAGCAGTATAAAAAAGTCGTTCTCGCCTATTCCGGCGGCCTGGATACTTCGGTCATCATCCCCTGGCTGAAGGAACACTACGGCTGCGAGGTCATCGCCGTCTCGGCGGATGTGGGCCAGGGGGCCGGGGAGCTGGACGGCCTGGAGGAGAAAGCCATCAAGACCGGCGCCTCCAAGTGCTACATCCTGGACCTGACCGAGGAGTTTGTGGATGACTACATCGTCCCCACCCTGAAGGCCGGGGCGGTGTATGAGGGCAAATACCTGCTGGGCACCTCCTTCGCCCGGCCGCTGATCGCCAAAAAGATTGTGGAAATCGCCCAGCAGGAGGGCGCCGACGCCATCTGCCACGGCTGCACCGGCAAGGGCAACGACCAGGTGCGGTTCGAATTGACCATCAAGGCGTTTGCCCCCCAGATGCAGGTGATCGCCCCCTGGCGGTTCTGGGAGCTGAACAGCCGGGAGAAGGAGATCGCCTACGCCGAGGCCCACAACGTCCCCCTGAAGATCAACCGGGAGACCAACTACTCCAAGGATAAAAACCTCTGGCACCTCTCCCACGAGGGCCTGGACCTGGAGGACCCGGCCAACGAGCCCCAGTACGACAAGATCCTGGAGATGGGCGTCACCCCCGAGAAGGCCCCCGACCACCCCACCTATGTGACCCTCACCTTTGAAAAGGGCGCCCCCGTGGCCCTGGACGGCCAGAAGATGAAGGCGGTGGAGATCCTCAAAAAGCTCAATGAGGTGGGCGGCGCCAACGGCATCGGCATTGTGGATATGGTGGAAAACCGGCTGGTGGGCATGAAGAGCCGCGGCGTCTATGAGACCCCCGGCGGCGCCATCCTCTATTTCGCCCACCAGTGCCTGGAGGAGCTCTGCCTGGATAAGGAGACCCAGCACTATAAAATGCAGCTGGCCATCAAGTTCAGCGAGCTGGTCTACAACGGCCAGTGGTTCACCCCCCTGCGGGAGGCCCTCTCCGCCTTTGTGGACAGCACCCAGCAGACGGTGAACGGGGATGTGAAGCTCAAGCTCTACAAGGGCAACATCACCCCCGCCGGCATGACCTCCCCCGACTCCCTCTACTCCGAGGAGATCGCCACCTTCGGCGAGGACCATGTCTATGACCAGGCGGATTCGGCCGGGTTTATCAACCTGTTCGGCCTGCCCATCAAGGTCAAGGCCCTCTTGGACCAGAAGAAGGGCAAATAATTCCCGCGGCCCCGGCCGCGGCGGGGGAGCGGGCCCCTGCCGCGGCCTTTTGCATATCCGTTCCCCCGCGCTTTTCCCCGATTTTTATAAACCGCCGTGGTAAGACGGCAGAATGAGGTGTTTTTCCCATGAAGCTTTGGGCCGGTAGATTTTCCAAGGAGGCGGACGAGCGGGTCAACGACTTCAACTCCTCCATCCGGTTCGACTCCCGCATGTTCCGGGAGGATATCCAGGGCTCCCTGGCCCATGCGGCCATGCTGGCCGGCCAGGGGATCCTCTCCCAGGAGGATGAGGCGGCCATCGCCCAGGGGCTGGAGGGGATCCTCCAGGACCTGGAGAGCGGCAAGCTGGCCTTCGACCCGGACGCCGAGGACATCCATATGTTCATCGAGGCCCAGCTCACTTCCCGCATCGGCCAGGCGGGCAAGCGGCTGCACACCGCCCGCAGCCGCAACGACCAGGTGGCGCTGGACCTGCGCCTCTACCTGCGCCGGGAGCTTGGGGAGGTCGAGGCCCTTCTGAAGGGGCTCATTTCGGAGCTCTGCGGCCAGGCGGCCAAATATGCGGATACGGTGATGCCCGGCTACACCCACCTCCAGCGGGCCCAGCCCATCACCTTTGGCCACCACCTGATGGCCTACGCCTGGATGTTCCGCCGGGACCTGCTGCGCCTGAGGGACGCCGCCGGGCGGATGGACAGCATGCCCCTGGGCGCGGGGGCGCTGGCGGGCACCACCTACCCCATCGACCGGTGGCAGACCGCAAAGGCCCTGGGCTTCTCCGAGCCCTGCCCCAACTCGTTGGACGGGGTGTCCGACCGGGACTACTGCATCGAGCTGGCCAGCGCCTTTTCCATTTTGATGATGCACCTCTCCCGCCTGGCGGAGGAGGTGGTGGCCTGGTGCTCCTGGGAGTTTAAGTTCATCGAGCTGGACGACGCCTTTGCCACCGGCAGCTCGATTATGCCCCAGAAGAAGAACCCGGACGTGGCCGAGCTGGTCCGGGGGAAGGCCGGCCGGGTGTATGGGGACCTGATGGCCCTGCTCACCATGATGAAGGGGCTGCCCCTGGCCTACAACAAGGACATGCAGGAGGACAAGGAGGCCATCTTCGACGGGGTGGACACGGTGAAGCTGTGCCTCTCCACCTTCACCCCCATGCTGGCCACCATGACGGTGCTGAAGGACAACATGCGGGCGGCGGCGGCCAAGGGGTTCATCAACGCCACCGACTGCGCCGACTACCTGGTGAAAAAGGGGATGCCCTTCCGGGACGCCTACAAGCTCACCGGCGGGCTGGTGGCCCAGTGTGTGCGGGAGGGCAGGACGCTGGAGACGCTGCCCCTGGCGGAGTACCAGAAGGCCAGCCCCCTGTTCCAAGAGGACCTCTATACGGCCATCAGCCTGGACACCTGCGTCCAGGGGCGCACCAGCTATGGGGGCCCCGCCCCCGCCTCGGTGCTGCGCCAGGTGGGGCAGATGCGGGCATTTTTGCAGGAGCTGGGGGACTGACCCGGCGGGAAGGGGGATTTTACCATGAAAAAGTGGAAGGTTGGGGTGATTGGGGCCACCGGCTACGCCGGGCTGGAGCTCTGCCGGCTGCTGCTGGCCCACCCGGAGGCGGAGCTGGCGGCGGTCTCCTCGGTGACCTACCTGGGCCAGCGGCTGGACGGGGTCTACCCCCAGCTGCGGGGGTTCTGTGACCTCACTTTGGGGGAGGAGGCCCAGGTGGTCGAGAGCTGCCAGGTGGTGTTCGGCTCGCTGCCGGCGGGGCTGTCGGAGCCGATCGCCCGCCGGTGTGTACAGGCGGGCAAGCTCTACATCGACATGGGGGCGGATTTCCGCCTGAAAGAGGAGGCCGATTACCGGCAGTGGTACGGCAAGGCCTACGCCGACCCGGCCCTCCACGCCCAGGCGGTCTACTCCATCCCCGAGCTGCACCGGCAGCTGGTGCCCGGGGCCAAGCTGATCGCCAACCCCGGCTGCTACCCCACCTCCATCTGCCTGGGGCTGGCGCCGGTGGCCCGGGCGGACGCCGCCCAGCCGGGGAGTTTGGTGATCGACTCCAAATCCGGCACCACCGGGGCGGGCCGGGGGCTGGCGCTGAACACCCACCACCCCGAGTGCAACGAGGCGTTCGCCCCCTATAAGGTGGCCTGCCACCGGCACACGCCGGAGATCGAGCAGGTGCTGGGGGAGCTGTGGGGCCAGCCGCTGACGGTGACCTTTGTGCCCCACCTGCTGCCGGTGAACCGGGGGATCCTCTCCACCCTCTACCTCTCCCTGCGCCCCGGCTGGACGCCGGAGCGGGTGCGGGCCCTCTACGAGGAGGCCTACGCCCAGGAGCCGTTTGTGCGGCTGCTGCCGGAGGGGGAGGTGGCCAACATCAAGAACATCAAGTACTCCAACCTCTGCCACATCTCCCTGCACTTTGACCGGCGGGCCGGGCGGCTGATCGTGGCCTCGGCCATCGACAATATGGGCAAGGGGGCGGCCGGCCAGGCGGTCCAGAACATGAACCTGGCCCTGGGGCTGGCGGAGACGGCGGGGCTGATGGCCCTCCCGCCCGCATTTTAACCGGAATTGACGCAAAAAAGGAGGCGTTTTGCCATGTATCAGTTTGTGGAGGGCGGCGTCTGCGCCGCCAAGGGGTTTTTGGCTGCGGGGGTCCACTGCGGCATCCGCAAAAACCAGTCGAAAAAGGACCTGGCCCTGATCTATAGCCAGAAGCGGGCGGCCGCCGCCGCCATCTATACCCAGAACAAGGTGAAGGGGGCGCCCCTGGCGGTGACAAAAGCCCACCTGGCGGACGGGATGGCCCAGGCGGTCCTCTGCAACTCGGGCAACGCCAACACCTGCAACGCCGACGGCGTCCAGATTGCCAACGCCATGTGCGCCGGGGCGGCCGCCGCCCTGCATATCCCGGAGGAGGACGTTGTGGTGGCCTCCACCGGGGTGATCGGCCAGCCGCTGCCGGTGGGGCCGATTTTGGCCGCCCTGCCCGGCCTGGCCGCCGCCCTGTCGGAGTCCGGCAGCGACGCCGCCGGGGAGGCCATCCGCACCACCGACCTGCACGAGAAGCAGGCGGCGGTGCAGTTCACCCTGGGGGGGAAGCCCTGCCGGGTGGGGGGGATCGCCAAGGGGTCGGGGATGATCCACCCCAATATGGCCACCATGCTCTGCTTTGTCACCACCGATGTGGCCATCTCCCCGGCCATGCTCCAAAAGGCCTGCAAATCGGTGGCGGACGACACCTTCAACATGGTGTCGGTGGATGGGGACACCTCCACCAACGATATGCTCTCGATTCTGGCCAACGGCATGGCGGGCAACGACCCCATCCAAAAGGAGGGGGCAGCGTATGACGCCTTTACCCAGGCGCTGTACATCGTCTGCCGCCAGCTGGCCCGGGGGATCGCCGCCGACGGGGAGGGGGCCACCAAGCTGCTGGAGTGCGTGGTGGAGGGGGCCCCCAGCCAGCCCCTGGCCCGCCAGGTGGCCAAGAGCATCATCTGCTCCAACCTGGTAAAGACCGCCATGTTCGGGGCGGACGCCAACTGGGGCCGGGTGCTCTGCGCCATCGGCTACACCCCGGGGGAGATCGACATCGGCCGGGTGGGGGTGGCCTTCGCCTCCGCCGCTGGCCGGGTGGAGGTCTGCCAGGGGGGCGCAGGCATCCCCTTCAGCGAGGAGCTGGCCAAGCAGGTGCTCTCCCAGCCGGAGGTGCAGATCCTGGTGGATCTGGCCCAGGGGCCGGGGGCAGCCACCGCCTGGGGGTGCGACCTCACCTACGACTATGTGAAGATCAACGGGGACTACCGGACCTAACTGCCGGGCAAGGGGGGAAGACGGCATGGAAAAATTGACCTATGCGGAGCAGGCCCAGGTGCTCTCGGAGGCGCTGCCCTACATCCGGGCCTACAACCAGAAGATCGTGGTGGTAAAATATGGGGGCAACGCCATGGTGAGCCCCACCCTGAAGCAGACGGTGATGGGGGACCTGGTGCTGCTCTCCCTGGTGGGGATCCGGCCGGTGCTGGTGCATGGGGGCGGGCCGGAGATCTCCGCCGCCCTCAAGCAGATGGGGATCGAAAGCCGGTTTGTAGGGGGGCTGCGGTATACCGACGAGGCCACCCTGCGGGTGGTGCAGATGGTGCTCTCCGGAAGGACCAACAAGGACCTGGTGAACCTATTGGGCCAGCAGGGGGGCCGCGCCCTGGGCCTCTGCGGCATCGACGGGCGGATGCTCCAGGCCAAAAAGCTGGAGGGGCCGGAGGACCTGGGGTATGTGGGCCAGGTGACCGGGGTGGACACCAAGCTGATCCACAACGCCCTGAAGATGGGGTATCTCCCGGTGATCGCCACCCTGGGGGTGGGGGAGGACGGCACCGTCTACAACATCAACGCCGATTCGGCCGCCGCCAGCATCGCCGCCGCCCTGAAGGCGGAGGACCTGATCTCCATGACCGATGTGCGGGGGCTGCTCTCCAACCCGGAGGAGGAGGACTCGGTGATCCCGGTGGTGGAATTGGCGGAGGTGCCCGGCCTGATCCAGCGGGGGATCATCACCGGGGGGATGATCCCCAAGGTGAACTGCTGTGTGGATGCGGTGAAGGGGGGCGTCCAGCGGGCGTTTATCATCGATGGGCGGATCCCCCATTCGATCCTGATCGAGCTGATGACCGATGCGGGCATTGGCACCATGTTTTTAAAGGGAGGGACAGCGGCATGCGCCTGATGGAAGAGGAGAAACAGTATTTAGCGGGTACCTATGGGCGGTTTTCCCTGGAGGCGGTCAGCGGCAGGGGGGCCATCTGCCAGGGGGCGGACGGCCGGGAGTATGTGGATTTCACCAGCGGCATTGGGGTGAACGCCCTGGGGTTCTGCGACCCGGATTGGGCGGCGGCGGTGGCCAAGCAGGCCGCCACTTTGCAGCACACCTCCAACCTCTACTACACCAGGCCCATGGTGGAGCTGGCAAAGCGCCTCTGCCAGCGCACCTTTGCCAAGAAGGTGTTCTTCTGCAACTCGGGGGCGGAGGCCAACGAGGGGATCATCAAGGCCGCCCGGAAGTATGGCGGCGACCACTACGGCCCCGGCCGGAAGGTGATCCTCTGCCTGGAAAACAGCTTCCACGGCCGCACGGTGACCACGCTGGCCGCCACCGGCCAGGAGGTGTTCCACAAGCATTTCTTCCCCTTCCCGGCGGGGTTCCGGTTCCTGAAGGCCGGGGACCTGGAGGGGCTGCGGCTGGCGTTGGAATCCCCGGAGGTATGCGGCCTATTGGTGGAGCTGATCCAGGGGGAGGGCGGCGTGGTGCCGCTGGAGAAGGGCTATGTGCAGGCCGCCTGGCAGCTCTGCCAGGAGCGGGATGTGCTGTTTATGGTGGATGAGGTACAGACCGGCGTGGGCCGCACCGGCAAGCTATTGTGCAGCGAGCAGTATGGCATCACCCCCGACCTGGCCAGCCTGGCCAAGGGGCTGGGGGGCGGGCTGCCGCTGGGGGCGGTGCTGCTGGGGGAGAAGTGCGCGGACACCCTGGGCCCCGGCGACCACGGCAGCACGTTTGGCGGCAACCCGGTGGCCTGTGCCGGGGGCTGCGTGGTGCTGGACAAGCTGGACGAGGGGCTTTTGGCGCAGGTGGAGCGGATGGGGGCCTATTTGACCCAGCAGCTGCTGGCGATGCCCCGGGTGGCCAGTGTGGAGGGCCTGGGGATGATGCTGGGCATCACGCTGCAGGAGGGGATCAGCGGCCAGCTGGCCGCGGCCTGCCTGGAGGCGGGGGTGATGGTGCTCACCGCCAAGGAGAAACTGCGGCTGCTGCCGCCGCTCACCCTGACGAAGGCGGAGGCCGACCTGGGGTTGGAGCGGATGGCCAAGGCGTTGAGCGGGGTAGCCCCCGCTGGCACTCGCGCCCGTTAGGTTGGCCTTTGCGGCGGCGCACCCGCCCGCGGGGCTTCGCCCAAGCAAAGTTTTCGCCCGCCTTTTTCAAAAGGCGGCAGGATTCCAAAGGGCGGCGCCCTTTGGCCGCTGGCCGCAGC
>DXES01000143.1 GCA_019114825.1 Candidatus Anaerotruncus excrementipullorum | reverse complement strand
GGGGGCCTTTCTCTTGTAAAGGCCCCCAAACCCCCAAATACGCCTAAAGTATGGAGCGTTCCGCTGGCTGCGGCCAGCGGCCAAAGGGCGCCGCCCGTTGGAATCCTGCCGCCTTTTGAAAAAGGCGGGCGAAAACTTTGCTTACGAAGCCCCGCGGGCGGCAGCGCCGCCGCAACGGCCAGCCCAACGGGCGCGAGTGGCCGCGGGCCCGGGCCCGCCCGCCTTTTGAAAAAGGCGGGCGAAAACTTTACTTGCGCAGCGTTGCGGGCCCGCCCCGCCCGGTGCGGCTTTGCAGCTGCTGCAGGTAGACCGCCAGCCCCAGCTGTAGGGCCGGGAACCGCCCCGCCTCCTGCCGCTCCGGCAGCAGGAGATCCGCCGGGGCCTGCTTTTGAATCTGATCCAACAGCAGGTTGAACCCCTCCAGCGTGCCCACCAGCTGGGCGCCCACCACCCGGTCCCCCTGCAGCAGTACCCGCCGGTAGGCCCCGTGGTGTTCATCCTCCAAAAGCTGGTAGTCGCTGCCCTGTAGGTCCTGTTCGGTGCGGCCCACCGCCACCACCGGGCAGTCATCCCCAATATAGGTGAGGAATAGGGCCACCGAGCCGTTGAATTCCGCCTGGCCGCCGGCGGCATTGGTCCCCGCCACCTGGCCGGACCGGGCCGCCGGTTCCCAGAACATGTTCATCGCCGGTTTGCCGGTCAGCCGGTCGGTGGTCTCCACACAGTCGCCGCAGGCGTAGATGTCCGGCAGGCTGGTCTGCATCCGGTCGTCCACCCGGATGCCCCCCAGCTCCCCCAGGGCAATGCCCGCCTGTTGGGCCAGGGTGTTCTGGGGGCGCATGCCCACCCCCCACAGCACCAGGTCGCAGGGGATCGTCCGCTTGGCGGTGCGTACCGCCCGCACCCGGGTGTCCCCCTCCACCTGCTGGACCCCTTCCCCGGCATATACCTGAATCCCATGGCGGTGCAGGGCGGCGGCCACCCGGTCGGAGGTGGGCTTATCAAACGACTTCATGCTCAGCCACTCCAGCGCCTCCACCACCGTGACCTGCTCATACCCCCGCTGCTTTAAGGCCAACGCCCCCTCCAGGCCGATGGCCCCCGAGCCCACCACCACCGCCTGTTTGGCGGGGTAGGCGGCAATGGCGTCCACATCGTCCAGCGTGCGCATCACAAAGTTGCCGGGCAGATTGGTGCCGGGCATCCGCCGCAGCCGCACAGCAAAGCTGCCGGTGGCCAAAATCAGCTTGCCATATTGGAACTGTTCCCCGCTTTCGGTGGTCACCAGCTTGGCGGCCGGGTCGATAGCGGCGGCCCCATCCCCCAGATGCAGCTGGATCCCCCGGCGGGCATAGTCGGCAAAGGAGTTCACCGTCACCCCCGCCAGGTCCAGCTCCCCGGCTAGGTAGTCGGCCAGGGCGGGGGCGGAGTATTCCGGATGGGCCTCCTCCCCCAAAATGAGCACCGACAGGTCGGGGGCGGTGCGCCGCACCGCCTGGGCGGCGTTGTTGCCCGCCGGGCCGTTGCCGATCACCAATACGTCGATCTTTCGGGCCATCAGGCCTCCCCCCCTTCCAAATTTGTCAGGCGCAGCCGCGCCAGGTAGTTCCCCAGCCGGTCCAGCTCCGCCGGGTCACACCGGCCCCCCAGGCAGGCCTCCAGCAGGGCGGCGGTGTCCGCCCGCCGGTCCCGCCCCTCCAGATGGGGGCTCCACAGGATCCCCAAGGCGGCGTACAGCTGCTCCTCCGGGGTGCAGGCCGGGTTCATATAGATATCCCGCTTGTTTAACGGGGCCATGTGGTCCAAAGAGAGATACCGGGCGGGGGCGTTCCGGTCCCCGGCCAGCGGCCCCTCCTTGGCCGCCCAGCTGTAGAGCTCCACACACAGCCGGGCCAGCCGGGCGCTGTCCGCCACCGCCAGGCCCCCCTCCTCCCCGGCATCCACCACCAGGGCGGTGAGCCCCTTATCCAGCAGCCGCCGGGCCAAGGAGCGGTCGGAGAGGGCGAAGAGGCCGTCCTCCAGTATCCCCCGGGGGCGGACGGTGGCCACCACCGCCTCCTCGGTGGGCTTTTGGGCGGCCAGGGCGGCATAGCTGGGCTTGCCGGCGCGCAGGGTCAGCTCCTGGGCGGAGACCTCCAGCCAGAGGGGGCCGTCAGTTTTGCCGCAGAATACCAGGGCATCCAGCCCCGCATACCGCAGCCAGGCCCCCAGCCGCCCCTCGGTGGCCAGGGTATGCAGCCGGCCCTCCTTCAGATAGTTCCAGGCCATTGCCCCGGTGCCCGGGGCGCCGCAGCCGGTGAGGGGGCCGGTGGTCAGGGCCACCGCCTCCCGGTCCTGCTGCCACCAGAAGGCCAGCTCCTCCCCCAGCATCCCCCAGGTGCCAAACCGGGCGGCCTGGAGGGTGACCCGCTGGGTGGTGCGGTTGGCAAGGTCGATCAATCCATAGCGGATGGTGCGCTCCATCACCGGGCCCCCTTTCCGCCCAGGGCGGCCTGGGCATATTTTTGCCGCAGCTGTTCGCTGGCGGCCGCCTGGTCCTCATACCGCAGGGCCCCGGTGGGGCAGGCCTTGACGCAGGGCGGGTCGCCGCCGCACAGGTCGCAGGTGACAAAGGCGTCCAAAAGGCTGTCGTAGACGATGGAATCGGAGGGGCACATCACCTTGCAGGCGGCGCAGGTGAAGCACCCCTGGGTGCGGCGGGTGACCAGCCCGGTGGCCGGGTCCTGGTCGATGATCCCCCGCATACAGGCGGTGAGGCAGACCGGCTGGGCGCAGTGCTGGCAGACGGTGACATACCCGGCGGCGGGGCCCCCCGCCCGGCGGGCCCGGATCCGGGCCTGCTGGGGCATCTGGGCCCCCCGCTTTACCAGGGCGCAGACCGCCTGGCAGGCGCCGCAGCCGTTGCAGCGGGTGCGGTCGATAAACAGTGTCTTCATAGTTCCCCTCCCGCTGTTACACGCCGGGGCGGCGGAAGTTGCCGTCCGCATACCGCTGGCGCAGGATGGCGGAGATCTCCTGGGCGGTGCCGCAGAGGATCGCCTGGGCGGGGCAGTTTTGGGCGCAGGCGGGGCGCTGGCCGGCGTCCAGCCGCTGGTAGCACATGGTGCATTTCTGCATCAGCCCATTGGCCCCAAACTGGGGCACGCCAAACGGGCAGGCCCACAGGCACTCGTGGCAGCCGATGCACTTCTTGTCGTCCCCCAGCACAATGCCGTCCGGGCGCTTGTGCAGGGCGCCGGTGGGGCAGGCCTTCACACAGGGGGCGTCCCCGCAGTGCTGGCAGGGGATGGGCAGGAAATCCAGCCGCTCATCCAGGCCGCTGCCGCTCTCCACCTCGGTGACCATGGTGAACCGGGGGCCGGCGCCCAGGCCGTTTTCCAGCTTGCAGGCGGTCTCGCAGGCCCGGCAGCCCATGCACCGCCGGGTGTCGATATAGAGGATCATCTGGTTGTCGTTCATGGAAAAAGCCCCCTCACATCTTTTCGATCTGCACCAGGGTGTTGAAATAGCCGCCGGTGTTGCCGTCCAAAAGCGGCTGGTACTCGCTGAGGATGCCGTTTTCGCTGAGGATATCCCGGGGGCCGGCGGGGTAGACGCCGGTGAGCTTGTTGACGCTGCCCCCCAGCTTCACCCACATGCCGCTGCTCAGCTCCACCACCCCCGGGCGCACCCGGATGCCCACCTTGGCGATGATGTTCCGCAGCTCCCCCCGGTCGTTGAAGATCCGCACCCGGTCGCCGTCCTTGATCTTCCGGTCCTGGGCGTCCTTGCGGCTGAGGAACACCTTGGCGGGGCCCTCCATCTCCTTGATCCAGGGCAGGTTGTAGTACTGGGAGTGGGTGCGGAAGGCGGGATGCTGGGAGATGACGTTGAGCGGGTATTTTTTGGCCAGCTCGGGGGTGGCGTAGGTGCTCTCCGCCGGCTCAAAGAACTTGGGCACCGGGCAGAACTCCCCGGGGAACTGCTGCCCCCGCTGGGCCATCTGGGCGGAGTAGAGCTCCACCTTGCCGGAGGGGGTGTCGAATTTGCCGTCCTGGTAGGGGATGGTGGGGCACCACTTCTCCGAATGGCGCACCGGCCCGTTGGGGGAGACGGCGGCGTCCACGTCGCACTCCTCCCCGATGAGCATCCGCACATAGTCCAGGCCGGTGCGCTCCCGGGGGAAGTACTCCCCATACCCCAGCCGGCGGCCCAGCTCCTCGAAGATCTCCAGGTCGGGCACGCACTCATAGGGGGGCTGGCAGACGGGCACCAAAATCTGGTGGTAGTTGTGCCAGTAGGAGGGGTGCAGGCCGTACTGCTCCAGGTAGTGGCAGGCGGGCAGCACCAGGTCGGCGTAGTCGGTGTCGTCGGTCATGAACTGCTCGATGGTGACGAACATGTCCAGGCTCTTCACCGCCTCGATGGTGTAGTCCACATCCGGCTGCTGGGAGATGAGGCCCCCCCGGTAGGAGATGACCCCCTTGATGGGCGGGTCCTTGGCCTCGTGGATGGCGGTGGCCACCGCCGCAATGTTCACCAGCCGGGTTTTGGGGATCTGGGCCCCCTCCGGGTTGGTCACCTTGCTCCAGTGGGCGTAGCCGGTGATGTTGGGGAAGCCCATGCCGGAGATGCAGTCGTAGTTGGCCTCCGGCTTGCCGAAGCTGCCGCAGACGGCGGCCAGGCAGGCCAGCGCCCGCTGGACCTGGTGGCCGTTGGTGTACCGCTGCTGGCCGTAGCCGGTCTCAAAGTGGGTGTTGGTGGTGGCCAGCAGCTCCGCCGCCTGGATCAGCTGGGCTTTGGGGATGGTGGTGACCCGCTGGGTGTACTCGGGGGTCCACTCGGCCACCAGCTGGCGCAGCGCATCGATGCCCACCGTGTGCTTTTCGATGAACTCCTTGTCCTCCAGGCCGTTTTTCAGGATCCAGTGGATCATCCCCAGGGCCATGGCCCCGTCGGTGCCCGGCCGGGGGCGCAGGTGCAGGTCCGCCTTGGAGGCCACGCCGGTGGCATAGGGGTCCACCACGATCAGCTTGGCCCCCCGCTCCTTGGCCCGGTAGAGGAAGGGGTAGATGTGGGGGTTGGTGGCCGAGCAGTTGCGCCCCACCAGGAAGATGGTGTCGCAGTGCTCCGACCAGATCTGGGGGTCCATGGTGTACTGGCTGCCCACGCTGTAGAAGGAGCCGGCCGCCCCGGACAGCAGGCAGAAGCTGCCCACCAGCTTGCTGGCCCCCATCAGGTTCCACAGCCGGGCGGCCACCGCCTTGGCCAAATGCTCCCGGTTGCCCGAGTAGCAGTACTCCAAAATCGCCTGGCTGCCGTAGGTGCGCTGGATGGTCTGGATCTTGTCCACCATCCAGTCCAGCGCCTCGTCCCAGGTGATCCGTTTAAATTTGCCCTCCCCCCGCTCGCCCACCCGGAGCATGGGGTATTTCACCCGGTCGGGGCTGTTGATCTTCTGGACGTTGGCGCACCCCTTCAGGCACAGGTGCCCCTGGGTGATGGGGTGGTCGGGGTCCCCCTCCAGCTTGATGACCTTCTCGTCCTTGATATAGGCCAGCTCCCCGCAGGTGTCGTAGCAGTTGTGGGGGCAGCAGGTCTTGACCACCCGGTCGGCAATCACCTGCCTGCCCTCCAGCCAGACGGGGGCGTTTTTGGCCACCGCGTATTTGTCTAGATCCTCATGCTTCCGCCATGGGATGGGATGATATTGCTCCATAACAGTTCCCCCTGCCGCCCGGCATGTTGCCGGTTTATTTGAAGTGGATCGCCCGGCCCCGGGCGTCCAGGGCCGCCTCCCGCACCGCCTCGGAGACGGTGGGGTGGGCGTGGATGGTTTGGATCAGGTCCTCCAGGGTGGCCCCCAGCTGCAGCGCCACCGCCGCCTCGGCGATCAGGTCGGTGGCCCGGGGGCCCAGGATGCCCACCCCCAGCAGTTTCCCGGTCTTGCGGTCGGCCAGCACCTTCACCAGCCCCTCCGGCTCGCCCATAATGACCGCCTTGCCGTTGGCCGCCATGGGGAACCGGCCCACCAGGTAGTCCAGCCCCCTCTCCCGGGCGGCCTCCTCGGTGAGGCCCACCTGGCTCAGCTCCGGGGCCATATACACCCCGGAGGGGCAGACCCGCTCGTCGTAGCGGGCGGGGTGGCCCAGGGCGTTTTCCGCCGCCACCTCGCCCATGGCGGAGGCGGCGTGGGCCAGCATGGTCCGCCCCACGCAGTCGCCGATGGCGTACACCCCCGGCTGGCTGGTCTCCATCCGGTCGTTGACCACAATCCGGCCCCGCTGGGTCTCGATCCCCGCCGCCTCCAGGCCGAGCCCGGCGGTATTGGCCCGGCGGCCCACCGCCACCAGGGCCTTTTGGGCGGCAAGGGAGAGCTCCCTGCCGTCGGGCAGCTGGGCCACCACCTGCACCCCCGGCGCCCCCTGCTCAAACCGCAGCACCTGGGTGGACAGGTGGAAGGTGATCCCCAGCCCCTCCAGCAGGGTCTGGGCCTGGGCGGCCAGCTCCCCGTCCATGGGGGGCAGGATGCGGGGCAGCATCTCCACCACCGTCACCTGGGTGCCGAACTGGGCGTAGGCGCAGGCCAGCTCCACCCCGATGACGCCGCCGCCCACAATCACCAGGCTCTCGGGCAGCGCCTCCAGCTCCAGGGCGCCGGTGGAGTCGATGCAGTTGGGGTTTTCCGCCAGCCCCGGGATGGGGGGGATGGCGGGCACCGACCCGGCGGCGATGAGGATCCTATCCGCGGTGAGGGTCCGCTCCCCCTCCTGGGAGACCACCCGCACCTGCTTGGGGCCGGTGAAGGAGGCGCGCCCCTCCACCACCGTCACCCCGTTGGCGGCCAGCAGGGCCTGCACGCCGGCGCTTAGGCGGCTGGCGGCCGCCGCCCGGTTTTGCTGCACCCCCGCCCAGTCCAGGGAGACCCCCTGGACCTGCACCCCCGCGGCGGCGCACCGGGTGCGGGCGGCGGTGTACAGCTCGGCGCTGTGGAGCAGCGCCTTGGTGGGGATGCACCCCACGTTCAGGCAGGTGCCGCCGATCCTGTGCTCCTCCACCAGGGTGACCTGCGCCCCCAGCTGGGCCGCCCGGATGGCGGCCACATAGCCCCCCGGCCCCCCGCCGATCACCAGGAGGGTGGCGCCGGCGGGGGCGGGGGCGGCCGCGGCGGCGGGGGCGTCCCCCGCCCCCTCCAGCCAGCAGAGGGGCTGCCCCTTGCGGACGGTGGCCCCCTCGGGGGCCTCCTGCCGGGCCAGCCGCCCCCGGGCGGGGCTGGCCAGCTCCAGGTTCAGCTTCCCGGCGATCAGCTCGGCCAGGGGCTCCCCCGCCTCCACCGGGTCCCCCGGCTGCTTCAGCCACTTTTTCAGGGTGGCCACCTTGCCCGCCTGGGCGGGCAGCTCCACCGGGACAAGGCCGGCGGTATCCGCCGGGGCCCCGCCCGCCGCCGGGGCGGCCGGGGCCGAAGCCGGGGCTGGGGCCTCCGGGCGGATGGTGGCCAGGGACTCCCCGGGCTGGGGGGCGGCGGCCCCCTCCGGGGCGGCCACCGCCTCCAAAACCCCGGCGCAGGGGCTGCAGAGATCCCGGTTGAGCTTGCCGGCGGTGACCGACACCACCGGCTCCCCCGCCTCCACCCGGTCGCCGGGGTGCTTATACCACTTTTTGATGGTGGAGGGGCCGCCGGTCTTGGGCATTTTCAGCGCCACCGGCCCCTGGGGGGCCGCGGCGGCGGGGGCGGGCTGCTCCCCGGCCTCCTGGGCGGCGTCGATATAGCAGACCGCCGCCCCGCCGGGCACCTGCGCCCCCTCGGGGATGGCCAGCTCCAGCACCGTCCCCGCCAGCTTGCTGGTGACCTCCCGGTTGAGCTTGCCCACCGAGACGGTACACAGCAGGTCCCCCGGCTGCACCCGGTCCCCGGGCTTTACATTCCACTTTTTCATCTGGCACGCGGCCTTCATCACGGTAACAGCCTGTCTCATAAACTCCCCCGCAGTTTTCCCAAAATGTGGTTTGCCCCCGGCGTCCGCCCGCGGGCGGACAGGAAAAAGACCATGCCGGCGACACGGGTCACCGGCATGGCCCCTGGGGTGATCGGTCAGTCGAAGTCGTGCTCGAACTCATCCAGGGCGGCATTGAGCACCGAGGCGCTGTAGGCCACGCTGGGGCCGCCGCCGAAGGCGATGGCAACCTCCGCCGCCGCCAGGATCTCCTGCCGGGTGGCGCCCGCCTGGTAGGCACCGTGGACATGCACGCAGATGCAGTACTGGCAGCGGTTGTAGACGCCGATGGCCACACCGATCAGCTCCTTGGTCTTGGAGGGGAGCACGTCGCCGCCGGCGCCGCCGTCCACCGCCATGAACTTCTGCATGAAGTCGTTGTCCATCTCGCACAGTTTGCCCACGCCGCCGACAAAGTCGTTGAGGATCTCTCTCGCATTGACTGCCATAAAAATAACCTCCTAATTCTTTTGGGGCCCGCCGGCCCTCCGGATGGGGATATTATATCACTTAGCCTGCTAATTGTCAATCGACCCCCGGCCAATTCCCCAGGAAATTCCACCCAAAGGGGGAAATTTTGTGGTTTTGGGGGGCGGCGGGGGGTTGCAGGAAGGCGAAAGTTTTTCTATAATAGGAGGGATTCCAAGGGAAACGGGGGCATGGGCAATGGCAGCGGTAGCGGAGACGGCGGCGGCCATTTTGGCCGGGGGCAACAGCGGCCGGATGGGCCGGGACAAGATCACCGCCCCCTTTGGGGAGGGGTGCTTCCTCACCCAGGAGGCCGAGGCGCTGGCGGAATTCCCCCAGCGGTACCTGGCGGGCGGCTGGGGGGAGGGCTGGGAGCTGCCCGGCTGGCAGCTGGTGGCCGACCAATACCCCGGCTGCGGCCCCCTGGCGGGGGTGCAGGCGGCGCTGGCGGCCTGTACCGGCAGGTGGCTGGTGGCCTGCAGCTGCGACCTGCCGGTTTTGGGGGCACGGCTGCCCCGGCTGCTGGTAGCGGAGGCCCAGCCCCCCTATCAGGCGGTGGTCCCGGTGGACCCCGCCGGCCAGGCACACCCGCTGTGCGCTATCTATGCCAAGGAGCTGGAGCCGGTGGCCCGGGCGCTTTTGGAGGCTGGCCAGTACCGGATGGCCGGCCTATTGGACCGGGCAAAGGTGCGCTATCTGCCGGTGAGCGGAGGGTTGGGGCTCATGCTCACCAATATCAATTCGCCGCTGGATTACCGGATCCTGCTGGCGAATTCTGCCCAGCTGCCGCTGGACCAGCTCTTTTGACCCAAAACCGAAGATGGAGGGGAATCGGATGTTTGACGTACACGACTGTATTGCCTTTCTCACCAACCATGGGGCCAAAGCGGTGGGGGAGGCGATGAACCAGCAGTTCAAGAAGAAGGATTTGACCCGGGTGCAGTGGATGGCCCTCTACTACATCGACCAGAAGGGGGCGATGACCCAGAAGGAGCTGGCCGCCGCAATGATGATCAGCGAGCCCTCCGCCGCCCATCTGGCCGAGCGGCTGCTGCAGGGGGAGCTGATCCGCCGGGAGGGCTGCGCCGAAAACTACCGGGTGAAGCTGCTCTCCCTCACCGAGAAGGGGAAGGCGGCCTTGGACGAGCTGTTCCCGCTGGTGGAGCAGTTCAACCGCCAGGGCACCCAGGGCATCTCCCCCCAGGACCTGGAGACGTTTAAACGGGTGATGGCCCAGATGGTCCAAAACGTACAGGAGTAGGCGGGATGGTCTATCTGGAGACGGGGAGCCGGGACCCCTATTACAACCTGGCGGCGGAGGAGGTACTGCTCTTCTCCATGGACCCCCAGGAGACCTACCTGATGCTCTGGCAGAACGACCGGACGATTGTGGTGGGCAAATATCAAAATACCGCCGAGGAGCTGAACCAGGCGTATGTGGATGCCCGGGGGATCCGGGTGGCCCGGCGGCTGAGCGGCGGCGGGGCGGTCTACCACGATTTGGGCAATCTCAATTACACCATCGTTTCCCCCAGCAGGGAGGGGGCGGTGGCGTTTGATTTCCAAAGGTTTGCCCAGCCGGTGGTGGCTGCCCTGGCCCGGCTGGGGGTATCCGCCCAGTTCAATGGGCGCAACGACCTGGTGGTGGGGGGCAAAAAGATCTCCGGCTGCGCCCAATATGCCGGCCGGGGGCGGCTGCTCCACCACGGGTGCATCCTTTTAAACAGCGACCTGGGGGCATTGGCCCAGGCGCTGCGGGTAAAGGAGGCCAAGATCCAATCCAAAGGGGTCAAGTCGGTCTCCAGCCGGGTGACCACCGTCAGCGAAAATGCCCCCCAGCCGGTGACGGTGGAGGGGTTCCGGGCTGCGCTGCTGGCGGAGCTGTTCCCCCAGGGGGTCCCGGCCCCCTACCGGTTTTCCCCGGCGGAGGCGGCGCTGGTGGAAAAGCTGCGGCGGGAAAAATACGCCACCTGGGAATGGAATTACGGCTACTATGGGGACTACCAGATGCGCCGGGAGAAAAAATTCCCGGCGGGGCTGGTGACGGTGGATCTGGATGCGGCGGGGGCGCGGATCCAGCGGATACGCCTCTCGGGGGATTTTTGGGGGGAGGGGGAGCTGGAACAGCTGGAGGCGGCCATGGTGGGGCTGCCGCTGGATGGTTCGCTGAAAGCCGCTCTGGAGCGGCTGGAGGTTTCCCGGTATATCCATGGGCTCACGGCGGCCCAGCTGGCGGAGCTGCTGGTCTATTAGCAGGGCGGGGCAGCCCCCGCCGGCACTCGCGGCGGGGTAGCCCCCGCTGGCACTCGCGCCCGTTAGGTGAGCTGTTGCGGCGGCGCACCCGCCCGCGGGGCTTCGCCCAAGCAAAGTTTTCGCCCGCCTTTTTCAAAAGGCGGCAGGATTCCAAAGGGCGGCGCCCTTTGGCCGCTGGCCGCAGC
>DXES01000142.1 GCA_019114825.1 Candidatus Anaerotruncus excrementipullorum | reverse complement strand
CCTCGCCGTTGGCCTCGGCAAACGCCTTCTTAAAGTAGTTGCCCAGGCCGGAGGAGTAGTCGTCGCCCAGCTGGGTGATGATGGCGGCGGTCTTGGCGCCCTCCTGGGCGGCAAAGTTGGCCATCACGGTGCCCTGGAACGGGTCGATGAAGCAGACGCGGAAATACCAGTCGTTGCCGGCGGTCACCTGGGGGTTGGTGCAGGAGACCCCGATGGCGGGGATGGAATTTTCCTCGAAGATGGGGCCGGCCGCGATGGACACGCCGGAACCGTAGGAGCCCAGCACGATCGAGACGCCGGAGCTCACCAGCGACTGGGCGGCGGTGACCGCCTCGGTCTTATCCGACTTGTTGTCCACCTCTACCAGCTCCACCGTGTACTCGGTGCCGCCGATATCCACAGTGGGGAACAGCTGGTTGGCATAGCGGATGCCCAGCACCTCCTGGAAGCCGCCGCCGCCGTTCTCGCCGGTCACCGGCTCGAAGACGCCGATCTTCACCACATTTTCGCCGCCATCGCCAGCCGGCTCAGCGGCGGCTTGGGAATCTGCGCCGGAGGAGGCCGGAGCCGCCTCGGAGGCAGGCCCCGAGCTGGTGCAGCCGGCCAGAAGGCCTACGCACATCACAGCGGCCAGGGCAAGTGTCAATAGCTTTTTCATGGTTCTTTCCTCCCAATTCAAATCCATTCCTCTATAGAAATACAAATGTTTTTCTATAGAATACAGCCATTATAGCAGACCCTGCCCGAAAAAGCAAGGGCTTTCTGTGAAAAAAATAACACCATTCCGGTATTATTGAAAATCTCCTTATATTGTTCTGTTTTATTGCAGATATTCAAAAAAATCACCGGAGAATCGACAGATTCTCCGGTGATTTTTTAGTTTGCACTCATCTGCTCCAAAAGGTCGTTGCGTTCGTTCCACAGCCGGTCGGACAGGTCCACATAGTAGCGGTGGGGATGCTCAAATCGTTTGACCTCCTCCCAGAGGGTGTCCACCTGGGCCATGCTGTACGCCCGGACCTGCTGCAGGGTGGGCAGCTGGTAGACGCACTTCCCCCCCTCAAAGATGGGGACCAGCAGCCGCTCCGCCCGGAAGTTGGTGACCGTCTTCTTCTTCCAGGTGGCCACCGGGTCGAAGATGGTGATCGGCTGGCTGTCGTCCACCTGCTCCCCCCGAATGGTCACATAGTCCGCAATCGCCTGGCCGGTCTCCCGGTTATAGAACCGGTAGAGATCCTTGAAGCAGGGGGTGGTGAGCTTCTCAATGCTCTCGCTGATCTTGATCCGGGGTACCAGGACCCCCTCCCGCTCCACCGCCGCCAGCTTATAGACCCCGCCGAACACCGGGTCGGACTTGCTGGTGATCAGGTTTTCCCCCACGCCGAACATGTCCACCTGGGCGCCCTGGACCAGCAGGTCCCGGATCAGGTACTCGTCCAGGGAGTTGGAGGCCATGATCTTGCAGTCCTGCATCCCCGCCGCGTCCAGCATCGACCGGGCCTTTTTGGACAGGTAGGCGATGTCGCCGCTGTCGATGCGCACCCCTTTGAGCCGCTTGCCCAAGGGCTCCAGCACCTCCCGGGCCACCCGGATGGCATTGGGGACGCCGCTCTTGACCACATTGTAGGTGTCCACCAAAAAGATGCTGTTGTCCGGGTAGGTCTGGGCGTAGTTTTTGAACGCCTCATACTCGCTGTCGAACACCTGCACCCAGCTGTGGGCCATGGTGCCGGTGGCGGGCACCCCGTAGTCCCGGTCGGCCATAGCGCAGGCGGTGGAGGCGCAGCCGCCGATATAGGCCGCCCGGGCCCCCAGAATGGCCGCGTCGTAGCTCTGGGCCCGGCGGGAGCCGAACTCCGAGACCGCCCGGCCCTGGGCCGCCCGGCAGACCCGGCTGGCCTTGGTGGCCACCAGCGACTGGTGGTTCAGGGTGAGCAGCACCATCGTCTCGATCAGCTGGGCCTGGATGATGGGGCCTTTGACCACCACCACCGGCTCATTGGGGAAGACCGGGGTGCCCTCCCGCACCGCCCAGACATCGCAGGAGAACCGGAACTGTTCCAAATAGTGGAGGAAATCCTCGCTGAACTGCCCCTTCTCCCGCAGGTACTGGATATCCTCCGGGGTGAACCGCAGGTTTTTTAGATAGTCGATCAGCTGCTCCAGCCCGGCAAACAGGGCAAAGCCCCCCTCGTCCGGGATCTTCCGGAAGAACATATCGAACACCGCCGTCCGCTCGGTGAGGCCATATTTAAAATAGCCGTTGGACATGGTGATCTCGTAAAAATCGGTGAGCATGGTCAAATTCCGCTGCATCTCCATGGGACGTCAGTTCCCTCCCTCAGTCATAGATGGTTTTACCAGTTAGTGTACACCTTTTTTGCGGAATTGGCAATCATCCGCGCCAAAATCAGATGAAATTTCCCCAAACGCCCAGCCGGAGCCTTTTTGGATTGATTTCTTAGACAAATATGGTATACTGGGAGATGTGACTGGAACCATTTTTTGCCTGAGAGGAGTCCGCCCATGCGCATCGCACTGTTTGCAGAGACCTACCTGCCCCACATCAACGGGGTTGTCACCCATGTAAAAGCTCTGCGGGACGGCCTGACCCGGCTGGGGCATGAGGTGCTGGTGGTGACCGCCGACGCCAACGCCCGCCGCCATTATATCTCGAGCGGGGTGCTCCACTGCCCCGCCCATGTCTCTAAAAAGTTCTATGGCTACAGCATCGCCCCGCCCCTCTCCTCCACCCGGCTGCGGTATGTCCACAGCTTCGCCCCGGATGTGATCCATGTCCACCAGGAATTTGGGGTGGGCATGTCCGGTATGATGATCGCCAAGACCCTGAACCTGCCCCTGGTGTATACGCTGCACACCATGTACGACGAATACATCTACTACATCGCCCCGGAACCCCTGGTGCCTGCGGCCAAAAAGTTCTCCCACGAGTACATCAAGCTGCTGGCCAAATCGGCCCAGGCCCTCACCGGCCCCTCCGAAAAGTGCGCCGACTACCTGCACAAGATCGGCGTCTACAAGACGGTGACCGTCGTCCCCAATCCGGTGGAGCTGGACCTGTTTCGCCGGGAGGCCGCCGACCCCCAACAGCTGGCCGCCCTGCG
>DXES01000141.1 GCA_019114825.1 Candidatus Anaerotruncus excrementipullorum | reverse complement strand
TTGATTATTTTTAAGACCCTGCACCAAAGCATCCAGCCAATGAGAGGCGATATAGTAGGTTTTGCCGGGTTTCACAACATCAGTATCGACATAATTTCCAGTACCCAAGCTATCATCAGTCAGAACCTTCAAATCCGCTATAGCGATTGTGCCAAGGTCAAGATCTCCCGACAGCATCACATCATTAGTACCCTCAATATCAGCGGTTTCCCAACCTATCAGTCCCGCAACAAAATTAACAAAATCATGGCTACTTTCTGCAAATGCCGGCGCGCTGATAGAGACTGTCATAGCAGCGGCCAGCAGGGCCGCTGCTAGCTTTTTCATCATGGAAAAGCTCCTCCTTTTTCAATTTTCGTTTTTTCCACAATTCCACGGGGTCCCACCCCCGCCTTTGTGGCAAAAAAATGGCTGCTCTCTCCTGCCACAGCCACTCTTCTCCATTTATTTTATCCGTTTCCCCGCCCCTTGGCAAGCCGCCTGCCCCATTTTCCCCGAAAATTTTCCCCGTTTTTTTTGTTCACTTCCCCCAGAGGGAGGCGTTTTCCGCCGGAATGTAGAATCATCGCTTAAAAAGGGGGGGTGGGCGCAAAAAAAGAACCCCCGCTAGGGAGGGTTCTTTTTGCTTTGGTCAGGCGTCCCGGCCGCAGCATTTCTTGTATTTTTTGCCGCTGCCGCAGGGGCAGGGGTCGTTGCGGCCCACCTTGGCGGCGCTGCGCCGGGCGGGCTGCTTGGAGATGCTGCCGTCGCTGCTGCCCAGGCTCTCCTGGGTGGGCTGGGCCACCTGTTCCCGCTTGGGCTCCTCCCGGCGGCGCAGCTGGAGGGTGAACATCATCTTCACCGTATCCTCCCGGATGGCGGCGATCATGGCGTCGAACATCTCGGAGCCCTCGATCCGGTATTCCACCACCGGGTCCCGCTGGGCATAGCCCCGCAGGCCCATGCCCCGTTTCAGCTCCTCCATATCGTCGATGTGCTGCATCCACTTGGTGTCCACATTCCGCAGCAGCACCACCCGTTCCACCTCCCGCATCACCGGCGGGGTAAAGACCTCCTCCCGCTTCTGATAGAGGGCATCCGCCCGCTTCTTCAGCATCTCCTTGATCTCCCCGGGGGTCACCGCCGCCAGCTGCTCGGTGGTATACCGCAGGTCGCTGTCCACCGTCAGCCACCCCAGGAAGTGATCCCGCAGGCCGGCCAGGTTCCAGTTGTCATGGACCTCGGTATCCGCCAGATAGAGGTCCACGGTGGTATCGATCGTCTCGTGGACCATGTTTTTAATGATACCGCTGATATCCTCCCCATCCAGCACCTTGGCCCGCTGGGAATAGATGACCTCCCGCTGGGAGTTCATCACGTCGTCAAACTGCAGGACGTTTTTACGGATGCCAAAGTTGCGGGCCTCCACCTTCATCTGGGCGGATTCGATGGAGTTGGAGAGGATTTTGGCCTCGATGGGCATGTCGTCCTCGGCCCCCAGCTTCTCCATCAGCCCCTGGATCCGTTCGCCGCCGAACAGGCGCATCAGATCGTCCTCCAGGGAGAGGTAGAATTTGGATTCGCCCGGGTCCCCCTGGCGGCCGGAACGGCCCCGCAGCTGGTTGTCGATCCGGCGGGACTCGTGGCGCTCGGTGCCAATGATGAACAGGCCCCCGGCCTCCTTCACCTTCTCCGCCTCCGAGGCGATCTGCTGCTTATACTCCTCCATCTTCTGCTGGAAGAGGGCGCGGGCATCCAAAATCAACTGGTTATCGGTATCCGCAAAGCCGGTGGCCTCGCTGATGATCTCATCCTCATACCCCGCCCGGCGCAGCTCCGCCCGGGCCAGATATTCCGCATTGCCCCCCAGCATGATATCGGTACCACGGCCGGCCATATTGGTGGCGATGGTCACCGCCCCATATTTACCCGCCTGGGCGACAATCTCCGCCTCCTTGTCGTGGAATTTGGCGTTGAGCACCTCATGGCGGATCCCCCGGCGGCGGAGCATGCCGGAGAGCAGCTCGGATTTTTCAATGGAGATGGTGCCCACCAGCACCGGCTGGCCCTTCTTGTGGCATTCCACAATATTTTCGATCACCGCGTTGAATTTGGCCTTTTCGGTCTTATACACCGCGTCCGGGTGGTCAATCCGGCGCACCGGCCGGTTGGTGGGGATCTCCACCACGTCCAGCTTGTAGATCTGCATGAACTCGTCCGCCTCGGTGAGGGCGGTACCGGTCATGCCCGAGAGCTTATCATACATGCGGAAGTAGTTCTGGAAGGTGATGGTGGCCAGGGTCTTGCTCTCCCGCTTGACGCTGACCCCTTCCTTGGCCTCAATCGCCTGGTGCAGCCCCTCATTATAGCGGCGGCCCAGCATCAGGCGGCCGGTGAACTCATCCACAATGATGACTTCCCCGTCCTTGACCACATAGTCCACATCCCGCTTCATGATGCCATGGGCGCGGATGGCCTGGTTGATATAGTGCTGCAGGGCCAGGTTGTCCCCATCGGTGAGGGTTTCCACCCCGAAATAGGCCTCCGCCTTGGCCACGCCGGATTTGGTGAGGGTGACCGTCTTGGCCTTTTCATCCACGATGTAGTCCCCATCCACATCGTCATGTTCCTCTTTGCTGTCGGTCTCCGCCACCCGGTAGCATTTCAGGGTGCGGGCAAACCGGTCGGCCTTCTCGTACATATCGGTGGATTTATCCCCCTGGCCGGAGATAATCAGGGGGGTACGGGCCTCATCGATCAAAATCGAGTCCACCTCGTCCACGATGGCATAGTTGTGCTTGCGCTGGACCATGTCCTTCTTATAGATGACCATGTTGTCCCGCAGGTAGTCGAAGCCGAACTCGTTGTTGGTGCCATAGGTGATATCGCAGTTGTAGGCCGCCCGGCGTTCCTCATTGGTCAGGCCATGGACAATCAGCCCCACCGAAAGGCCCAAAAACCGGTAGACCTTCCCCATCCATTCGCTGTCCCGCTTGGCCAGGTAGTCGTTCACCGTGACGATGTGGACCCCTTTGCCGCTCAGTCCGTTCAAATAGGCGGGCAGGGTGGCCACCAGGGTTTTGCCCTCACCGGTACGCATCTCGGCGATCCGCCCCTGGTGGAGGATGATGCCGCCGATCACCTGCACCGGGAAATGGCGCATCCCCAACACCCGGTCGGAGGCCTCCCGGCAGGCGGCAAAGGCATCCGGAAGGATATCGTCCAACGTCTCCCCGGCAGCCAAGCGGGCCTTCAGGGCAGGGGTCACCGCCTTGAGCTCGGCGTCGCTCATCCCGCGGTATTTCTCCTCCAGGTCCAACACCTGCTGCTGGATGGGGAGGATTCGTTTGACTTCCCGCTCGGAATAGGTCCCGAACAGTTTTTGCAGAATACCCATCTTGTCACCTCGTTGCTTTTCGCTCTTCCTAAAGCCGGGGGGCTGGTTCCCCTCCCGGCCGGCGTATGCCCCAATTTCCCCCCGGCGCGGCCGCGCGGGGCGCATACTTTAACTTATACATTCTACACTGTCCATTTCGGAAAGTCAAATACTTCCCATGAGGATTCTGTGAACAAATCAAGAAGTTCCCCCCAAAAACTGCCCTTTTTTCAGCCTCCCCCTAGAAGAACTGCCGCCGCCAACCGCCGCCCTCCGTAGGAGAACCAACCCCCACACCCCGCCCCCTCCCAATTCCAGCAGCCGAAAGGCGGCGGCCGCCTGGTATCCACCCACGCCGCACTCAGCCCTGAGCTAGGCTCTA
>DXES01000140.1 GCA_019114825.1 Candidatus Anaerotruncus excrementipullorum | reverse complement strand
TCCGAGACGCACCGAACCACTAGGGCGATTCCCTTGTAGGCCGTCATCAGCATCATCAGATAGAGCATGACCCGCTTAAGCAAAAGCAGTCCTCCTTTCAGATTTCCGATACTGCGCCCTCTATTGTACCTGAATTTGCGCAATCTGTCAAGTTTTCCCCCTTTTCTCCTCTCCCAGAGAAATGTGGAAGCGCAATATATATTGAATCGATACATAAAAAAGGAGGAAGGAGATCGTTGGGGGCTATAAGGCAACAACTTACGAGAGGGGGGCGATATCCTTCCCCTAGAGGGTTCCTCGTCCAATAGCTTTGGCAACCTGTACGGTACTTTGGTGCAAATATGATGTAATACTTGCCGTTCTATTTCGCATGTGATAGACTATTTCTGTCATTCCTTTGAATGGCCTCCCCCTGTTTTCCTGTGATGCAGTTGGCAGACCGCGTCTTTATTCTAGGCAAGGGGAGTTCTCTTATCTATAGAACCGGCAAGCGCTTCTTTTTGAATCATTCGCCCTGCAAAGGGTCTCTGTGTGCAAAAACACCGTGGGCAGATCATTTCCGGTGCTCTGAGGCAGAGCACCGGCGGTATCCGGGAGGGATCGCTATGTCCTTTTCCATTTTCCGTCCACCGAATCTGTCAAAAAAAGCCCGTCTGCTCCATGGGGACAGGCCGGCAGCGGATGTGAAATATGGCAGTACCTAAAGGAAGTTCCTATTTCATGCGCCTGCGCAGCACCTTGCTGCACAGGCGCATTTCCTTTTCTTCCCTTTGGGATAAGCTGCCCAAAAGGGAAACCCTGCTGCCGGTCCCCGCCAACTCCGTTCCGATCGCCCATGCACAAAAATCTGAACGGAGGTACATAGGATGACTACCATCAATCTCAAAGACTTTTACCCTTGGTACACCCAGGATGAATATATAGAAGTTTCTGAGGAAGTGGCGAAAGAGCTGCGAGCCAGCAAGCGGTATGAGGCCGCCTACCGCCGCCGCGTGACCCGCAACAAGGCACAATACTCCTTGGACTGTGACGATGGAATCGAATATTCCGCCTGTGTCTTTGAGCCATCCCCGGAGGAATTGGCGGTGCGGAAGGAGCAGTTAAAAATGCTGTGTTATGCGCTCAATTCGCTGTCCGAAAAGCAGGAGCGGCGGGTAGAGGCCCGTATTTTTGATAGAAAGAAGCTCAAAGAGATCGCCGAGGCGGAGGGCGTCACCCTGGATGCCATCAGCGATTCCGTATGGAGGGGGCTTGTGAATATGAGAAACTACCTAAAAGAAAACTGGTAAAGATCCCCGCCTTAGTCTGATTTTCATCCTTGACATACAGAGGGACACTTTGGGACAGGAAAAGCCGGGGAACAGTTCCCCGGCCGCACCCCACCGCCCACCCCGTGGAGATCCATAAACACAATAAACACAAGGAGGGGCGTAGCCGCCAACTACGCCCCTCTGCCATCGCCGAGTGAAAACAACAAAAAAGACGAGTGTGCTTACAGCGTTTCAAACGCGATAAGAACACTCGCCTTGGTCCGAATGGCGGGACTTGAACCCACGGCCTCTACCACCCCAAGGTAGCGCGCTACCAAACTGCGCCACATCCGGATCTTTCTAACGAAAGCTTAATTATATTACCACACCCTAAAAGAAAAATCAAGAGGGTAGCGAAAAAATCTCCCAATTTTTTTCGATCATTTCCGGGATATCCGCCGGAACTTTGGGAAAGCAGTTCATCATACAAACAAAGTTGGGAATTTATGGTGAATCTGCATCTGGGATTCTGGGAGAAAAAAGTGTATGCTCTATGCAATTCCTTGGAAGAGGTGTATCTTTATGGACTTCAGCAACCTGGATTTTTCCACCCTTCAGGACATCCCCGTACAGTTTTCCTACTATGAGATCCCAAAGCTCTCGATCAATGCGCAGGGCAAGCTGGCGATGAACAGTGCACTGCGAAAAAAGGTGGGCGATCAGCGGGAATTTCGGGCAAGGATCACCCCTGACGGCTACTACTTGGCCCTATATCTGGAGGCCCCCTAGAACATTCGGTTTTCCTCCAAAAGCGGAACTGCTCACCACGCCATATTGGCACAGCAGCTGAAAAAGAACGGTATTCAGCTGCCGGCAACCTATTGCTTTGAATGGTGTGAACCGGAGAATGCCTGGGTGGGCTGCTGCCAGGAGCTGCCGCCGCTGCCCGCCCTTCCAACTGCATCACAGGCAAAAAAGAGGCGCTCCCATCCTGCAGCACAAAAAACAACATGAGCCCGCTACGGAAGCTTTCCCAGAGGGAAATCACGCTGGTGGACCGGTTGATCAGATTGGTTTTTGACTCCCTCTCGATTCCATTCCAACGGGGGAGCCTCTATCAGACCGCCTGGGTGTCCTTTTTAATCCTCTACCGCAACTGTGCTGCCCCCAGCTGTTTTGATTGGGTGGCAGCTTTCTTTGTGATCCAAAAGCGGGTAAAACAACAGCACAGCTGGAACCGCTCTGCCAAAACGGTCTCTTTCAATCAGCCGGTGAACCCCAATATACCCCTTCCCCGTATACAGCTGCTCAGCGACCCCCGCAGCAATTTCCAGGAGCGGCTCTGTTTCTATGACTATTTGGGGCGGATGGAGACCGATCTGCGCCGGTTGGCCTATGGGTTGATCCGAGGGGACACCCCCGGGGAGCTACAAACCCGGTACCACTGGCGGCGGTCCTATCTGCTCTGGCTTTTTCACCGTCTACAGCTTGAAATGGAGGTCTATCAAACATCATGAAATCCCCCAAAAATCCCTCTAGCAGCCATCCAAGCCTTTCCTTTTTGCGCCGGCTCTCCCCATTTCATACCTATCTCACCATATTATTTACAGTGATTGGGCTGCTGTTCAGCTGGAGCCAGCTTCGCCTCGCCCAAACCCAGACAGAGCTGGCGCTGCGGGGGGAGCCGCTGGGATATGAGCTGTCCTTCACCCCCTCCGGCTACAACTATGCCATCTCCCGGGAGGGGGAAACCCTCTCGGTCCCCGCCGCTTCCCTGCGCCTTCAGGTCACCCATGGCAACCTCCATGCGGCCACCGTGATCTCCTGCGACGGCAGCAGCTTTTGCGAACTCTACCGCCTGCAAAACCCGGTGGAGTGGCGGTCCTCCCTGGTGGAGATCGACCTGGAACCAAAGGCCGTCCTAGCGGATACGGAAGAAATTTACGACTATTTTTTCCTCTATTTAGAGCCGGTATCGGGCGCGCCCCGGCTGGACCTGGTCTACACTGTCATTGGCCTGGACGAGGCCCAATCCCAGCCAACGATCCTATACCCGGTTTCCCTACTGCAGCTGGACTACCTGCCGGAGGGGCCCCGGCGGGAGATGCTCTCCACCTACCAAGCCCTTTAGAGCCGGATGCAGGAATTGGGCCTGCTCACCGCCTGAGCCCATTTCCCCAATGCCGCCCTATGGTTCCCTGATATAGACCAGGCGGTTTTCGCTGGAATGGGCGGGAGAGAACCGGTAACCCAACTCCTGAAACGCCAAAAGCCCTTCCGGTTGGGTGATCCCCTGCTCCGCCAGCCAGCGCACCATCCGGCCCCGGGCCATTTTGCAGATGGTCCCCTTCTCCACCACCTTCTCCCCCTGCAGTTCCCCAAAGACACAGGTGAGCATCCGCACGCTGGCGGGCAGATGGGGCTCCACCGCCCGGCTGTATTCCTTCGAGGCCAGATTGATCACCAGGCCGGTCTCCTGGGCCAGCTGACGGGCCAATTTGTCCCCCCAAAAGGCATATAGGTCCCGGCAATCCCCCACCCGCAGCTTTGCCTGCATCTCCAGCCGGTAGGGGGTCACCCCGTCAAATGGGCGCAAAATCCCATAGAAACCGGACAAAATCCGCAGGTGCTCCTGGAGGAATGCAAACTGGCCGCTCTCAAATACACCGGGCGCCATGTATTGGTACTGGATCCCCTCATAGGAGAGCAGCGCCGGCGTCAGATTCCGCTCCAGGTCCATCCGTTCCAGGCGCTGTAGGTTCAGCGCAGCAATGGCGTCGTTGCAGCCCCAGAGCTTTTGCAGCGCCCGGGCATCCATCTGCCGCAGGGCGTCCAACAGCCTTTGGGTCTCGGGCAAAAAGTCCGGCAGGCCGCTGGGCGCCAAGCTGTCGGTGTCCTCCCGCATCTTTTTGGCCGGGGAGATAATGATCCGCATGGAAATGCCTCCTTCTGTATCGCCGGTGGGGTTCCCCTCTATCCTACTCCATTTTAGAGGGGATTTCCATCCCCTTGGCGGCAGGAAGCTCCTATAAAATCACCCAAAAAGGGATTTTGGGGATGCGTTGGATGGAGGGCGGTTTGCGCCGCCCATATAATTGGGGCACGGCACGCCCAAAGGAAGGGCGTCCATGCCCCTTTTGCAAACTCCCCGCTAAACGGAGGGCTGTGCTGCGGCATCCTATCGCTCCACAACATAAGCAAATGGCAGGAGTTCTTTTGCTTTGACTTTTTTATTTTCCCCGTTCACAGAAAGGATCACTTCGCATTCCGGCATATAATCCTGCAAGAGCTGGCGGCAATTTCCGCATGGAGGTATGATCTCCTCCCCATTTTTTCCACGAACTGCAACAATCGTTTCAAAGGATCGTTCCCCATGGGTGATGGCGGTCCCTATTGCAATCTGTTCCGCACACGCCCCATGCAGGGAATAGACATTTACACCAACATATAGGTTCCCATTTTTGCATCGGACCGCCGAGCCCACCGTATGGTTCTCATTTTCCTCGTCATAATTCAGACGGATTGCCTTCTGTGCTGCCTCGATCAGCGCATAGTCCTCCCCAGTTAAAGAACGCATCTTTTTTCCATCCCCTTCGGTTTCCATTTTTTCGAGTCCCTATAGGAAAGTGTAGCACGGATCGAAAACGACCGCAAGGGGCTGATACCCCGTTCGGCCCGATGGCCGCAGGCGGCCGGCTGCTGCGGCTTTCCTATGGGCCGCTTTCAAAATAGGCTGGCCAGCCCCCGCACTGCCAGGCAGCAGGCCACCCCAAAGCCGGTGGGCAGCGCCGCCGCCAAAGCGGCCCACCGCCAACTGCCGGTCTCCCGGCGGATGGTCAGGCAGGTGGTGGAGCAGGGCCAGTGCAGCAGGGAGAAGAGCAGGAAATTGGCCGCTGTCACCCCGGTCCAACCGTTCTGCACCAGGATGGTATGTAAGCTCTCCAGCTCCCCCAGCTGGCTCAGGCTGCCGGTGGACTGGTAGATCATCAAAAGCAGCGGCAGCACAATCTCATTGGCGGGCAGGCCCAAAAGGAAGGCCAGCAGGATCGCCCCATCCAGGCCCAGCAGGCGGCCCAGCGGGTCCAAAGCGCCTGCGCAGAGCTCCAATAGCGGCCGCCCCGCCACCGGCAGATTGGCCAGCACCCAGATCACCAGCCCCGCCGGGGCAGCCACCGCCGCCGCCCGGCCCAGCACATGGCTGGTGCGGTCCAAAAGAGAACGCACCAGCACCCGCCCCACCTGGGGGCGGCGGTAGGGCGGCAGCTCCAGGGTGAAGGCGCTGGGCAGCCCCCGAAGCAGGGTGGCGGAGAGCAACTTGGAGGCCGCCAGCGTCAGCCCCACCCCCAGGAGGATCAGGCCGGTGAGCAGCAGGGCGGCAAAGGCAGTCTGCCACCGGCCGGCCCCGACCGCAAAAAACAGGCTCAGGACCGCAATCAGCGCCGGGAAACGGCCGTTGCAGGGGACAAAGCTGTTGGTGGCGATGGCGATCAGCCGTTCCCGGGGGGAGTCGATGATCCGGCAGCCCACCACGCCGGCGGCATTGCAGCCAAACCCCATGCACATGGTCAGGGCCTGTTTGCCGCAGGCGCCGCACCGCTGGAATGCCCGGTCCAGGTTGAAGGCCACCCGGGGCAGATAGCCCGCCTCTTCCAGCAGGGTGAAGAGGGGAAAGAATACCGCCATCGGCGGCAGCATCACCGACACCACCCAGCCCAGCGTCCGGAACGCCCCTTGGATGAGCGCCCCCTCCAGCCAGGCGGGCGCCCCCCAGCCCAGCAACAGGGCGCTCAGCCCCTCCTGGAGCCGGTTGAACAGCCCAAAGAGCAGCTGGGAGGGGTAGTTGGCCCCCACCATCGTGAGCCATAGGACCGCCGCCAACAGGAGTAGCATCACCGGGAAGGCGGCCGGGCGGCCGGCAAACAGCCGGTCCAGGCGGCGGTCCAAGCGGTTGGGGTCCGGCCCCTGCTGGTGGACCACCCCCTGGCAGAGGGCCTCCGCCTGCTCCACCAGCCGGGCGGCCACCCGGTCCCGGAGGGCCGGCAAAGGGAGGCCCTGGGCCTCCAGCTGCCGCCGGGCCTGGGCCAGGGCCTCTAGCACCCGGGGGGATTCCAGCGGATTGGGGGACAGCCGGGCAGCCAGCTGCTGCCGCTCCCCCTCCTCCAGGTCCAGCAGCCGCAGGGCCAGCCAGCGGCCGTTTTCCCCGGGACAGCAGGCGGCTACCACCGGCTCCAGCTGGGCCAGGGCCCGCTCCACCGGCGGGTCATAGGTGGGGCGGCAGGGCCGCTGGGGCGGGCGGCACACAAGCTTTTCCACCGTCTCCTCCAGCTGCTCCAATCCCCGCCGGTCCCGGGCGGCGGTTCCCACCACCGGCACCCCCAGCCGCCGGGAGAGCAGCGGCAGATCCAGCGTGAGCCCCCGCTGTCCGGCCTCATCCAGCAGGTTGACGCAGACCGCCACCCGGCTGGTGCACTCCAATACCTGGAGCACCAGGCCCAAATTCCGCTCCAGGCAGGCGGCGGCGCAGACCACCACCACCGCCTGGGGCCGGGCAAAATAGAGGAAATCCCGGGCCACCGCCTCCTCCGCCGAGCGGGCTGCCAGGGAATAACTGCCCGGCAGATCCACCAGGCGGTAGCTGCGGCCGCGATACCGGTAGTTTCCCTGGGCGCTGCCCACCGTTTTGCCCGCCCAGTTGCCGGTGTGCTGGTGCAGGCCGGTGAGGGCGTTGAAGAGGGTGCTCTTGCCCACATTGGGGTTGCCGGCCAGGGCCACCACCGGCCGCGGCTGCTCTGCCTCCCGTCCTTCCTGCCTGTGGGCAGGCCTATGCTCCTTCCCCACTGTGCTCCGCTCCCTTCTCAATCTGTACTTGCCGCCCCGCCGGAGGGCATCCGGCGGGGCGGCATCAAATCCCAGCCACCACAATCTGGTCCGCGTCCCGCCTGCGCAGCGCCACTACGGCGCCCCGGATCAGATAGGCGGTGGGGTCCCCCAGCGGGCTGCGCTGGATACACGCCACCCGCGCCCCGGGGATCAGCCCCAGGTCCTGCAGGCGGCGGCGCATCCCGCCGGAGGTATGAATCTCCACAACCCGGGCGGCCTGCCCCACGGCCAGACCGCTCAGAAGGCGGGGGTCTTGCATCCGCCTCTCCCCTTTCCCGGCCAGCGCCGGATGAAACTGGGGAGAAACCTCCCCCTGACACTCTATGCAGGGGCGGGCGGAAGGTTCCTGGGGGTGGACTTTTGCGCCTATTTCCGCTACAATAGAGGGACAGGCGGCCGAAAGCGGCCGCCAAAATCGGGAAAAGGAGACTAGAGCCATGATTCGCAAAGCCACCCCCCAGGATCTGCCCCAGGTGGAGGACACCTATAACGAGCTATTTGACCACGAGGCCGCCACCGTCAGCTACACCAACTGGAAAAAGGGCCTCTACCCCACCCTGGACTACGCCCGCCAGGCCCAGGAGGCCGGCACCCTCTATGTGGGGGAGGACGAGGAGGGGAGGATCTATGGCAGCGTGATCCTCAACCACATCCAACCGGAGGAATACGCCAAAATCCCCTGGGCATTCGATGCCAAGCCGGAGGAGATTGTGGTGATCCACACCCTGTGCATCCGCCCCAGTGCCGCCCGGAAGGGCTATGGCCGCCAGTTCTGCCAGTTCTCCGAGGAGTTTGCCCGCCAGGTGGGGGCCAAGGTGATCCGGCTGGACACCTATGAGGGCAACATGCCCGCCCGCTCGTTCTACCCCACCCTGGGCTACCGGTTCGCCGGATCCACCCGTTTCCACTTCCAAAAGGTCATCTGGGAAAACCTGTACTGCTACGAAAAACAGCTGTAAACCCCGGCTGTTCCGCCGCCCCCGGTCCCGCCCCCTGGGACTGGGGGCGGTTTTTCACAGTTTGTTCATAATTTTTTCGGTCAACCCTCACATTCCCGATGTAAAAAGATACCAGTGTTTTTCACTAGCATTTTTGTGAATCTGGGAAATGGGAGTGTGACCGCAGATGAAGTGGATCGTAAACAAGAAAAAATGTGTTGCCGGGGTGGCCCTGGCGGCGGCGGGCGTAGTGACCGTCTCCACCGTGGTACTGGCGATGGGGCCGGGGGGCGGCGGCCCCGGGGGTCCCGGCGGCATGGGCGGCATGGGGGATGTGGAGATCGGCCAGAGCGTCATTTCGGTGAAGCTGACCACCCCCACCACCGGCAGCCTCTCCCGGGACACCGAATTCATCGGCACCATCGAGCCGGCCGAGAGTGTCAGCGTCTACCCGGAGGTGAGCGCCAAGGTCACCGCCGTCTACTTTTCGGCGGGGGACACCGTCCAGGCGGGGGACCTGCTGTTTGAGATGGACGACTCGGACGCCCAGCTCTCCTATGAGATCGCCCAGGCCAGCTACAACCAGCAGGTGATCAGCGCCGACACCACCCTGGGCAGCGACTATGAGTCCCGGCTGATCTCCGCCAAAAGCCAGCTAGAGAGCGCCCAGCAGAACCTGAACAACGCCCGGCTGCAGCTGAAGGACTACAACGACGGCTACGACGACAGCCTGCTCAGCGCGGAAAAGCGCCGGGACCAGGCGGAGACCGCCATGAAGGAGGCGGAAACAGCCTGGGAAAACGCAAAAGATGACCCAGACGTTTCAGAGGATGAAAAACAAGAACTCTATAACGCCTTTGCCGAAGCGGAGGCAGAATACTCGATGTACCGCAACGCGGTCAACGAGCTGGAGGACGACGACGACAGCGAGGCCAGGAGCCTGCGCAACAGCTACCGCAACGCCCAGACCTCCTACCAGCAGGCGCTGGACAACTACAACCTGGTGGCAGGGGCCTCCCTGGAGGACACCCAGAAGGCCACCGAGGCCAGCCTGAAGTCGGCGGAGCTCTCCCTGGAGCAGAGCGCCAGCCAGCTGGATAAATACAAGGTCTACGCCCCCATCGGCGGCATCATCGAGTCCAGCGCGGTGAGCGAGCACGAATACGCCAGCACCCAGACGGCGGCGTTTGTCATCGCCAACCGGGAGGACAACCTGTCGGTGACCTTCAACGCCACCGCCGATGCCGCCACCGCCCTGTCCATCGGGGATACGGTCACCGTCTCCAAGGGAGGCAACGACTATGCCGCCACCATCACCTCCATCGAGACCAAGGCGGATGAATCCAGCGGCCTGTTCCCCATCGAGGCCCAGCTGCAGGAGAGCGGCGGCAGCCTGCTCTCCGGCGTGTCGGTGAAGGTCACCGCCGCCACCGCCAAAGCGGAGAACGCCATGCTCATCGATGTGGACAACGTCTACTACGAGGACGGCCAGCCCTATGTCTTTACTTATGCCGATGGGGTGGCCCACCGCACCGATATCGAAACCGGCATGTCCACCAGCGAGCAGATCGTAGTGGAGTCCGGGCTGGAGCCGGATAGCCAGATCATCACCACCTGGCACCCCGACCTGGCGGACGGCGTCTCGGTGCAGCTGGCCGAGGGCCAGGCGGCCCCCGAAGCCGCCGGGGAAGCCGGCAGCGACCCCCTGCCCAGCGGCGAGGACGCCCCGGCCCCCCAGGCGCCGGAGGGCGCCGCCCCCGCGGACCCCGGCGAGGACACTGCCAAAGCGGAAAGCTCCTCTGAAGTACAGTCCAATACAGAGGAGGAATAACCGCCCATGACACTGCCAAAACTTGCCGTCAAACGGCCGGTGGCCATGCTGATGTGCGTGCTCTGCCTGATTGTATTCGGCGTCTCCTCCGTCTTTAATATGGAGATGGAGTCCACGCCGGAGATGAGCATGCCCGTTTTCATGGTCATGACCCGCTATGAAGATGCCTCCCCCGAAGAAGTGGATAGCTTGGTGACCGATGTGATCGAGTCCGCCCTCTCCTCTGTGAGCGAGGTAGAGAGCATGACCTCCCGCTCCTCCGAGGGCTCCTCCATGACCACGCTGGAATTCGGCTACGACGTGGACATGGACGAGAAATACGACGACATCAACGAGGCGCTCCAGCGGGTGCGGCTGCCGGACGGCGCCGACGACCCCACCATCATGGAGATGAGCATGGACGCCTCCTCCATCATGAGCCTGAGCATCGCCACCAACAACGCCAGCGACAACATCTACGCCTACATCGAGGACACGGTGGTGCCGGAGCTGGAGCGGATCGATGGGGTCTCCTCGGTAGACGTCATGGGCGGCACCCGGGAGTACATCCAGGTGCTGCTGCGGGAGGAGGAGATGAGCCAGTATGGGCTGACCATCAGCGACATCGCCAACGCCATCTCCACCGCCGACTTCACCACCACGGTGGGCACCATCAACCGGGGAGAGCAGGCTTTGACCCTCCAGGGCGGCATGAGCTACGACACCTATGAGAGCCTGGAGACCATCCCCATCTCCCTGCGGTCGGGGGACATCATCCATGTCTCCGACGTGGCCACCGTCTCCATGGCGGAGGAGACCCAGTCCTCCATCAGCCGCTACAACGGGGTGGACAACATCTCGGTCTCGGTCTCCAAAAACCAGAGCGCCAACACCATCGAGATCTGCAACCAGGTGGTGGAGGTGGTCAACGACCTGAACCAGCAGGGGCTGGGCATCGCCATCTCTGTCACCAGCAACTCGGGCGAGACGATCTATGAGAACATCATGAACGTGGTCTCCTCCTTGCTCCAGGGCCTGGTGCTCTCCATGCTGGTGCTGCTGCTCTTCCTGGGGGATTGGCGGGCGGCCTCCATTGTGGCCATCTCCATGCCCCTGTCGGTCTTTGCGGCCCTGGTGCTCATGGCGGTCTTCGGCATGACCATCAACATCATGTCCCTGGGCGGCCTGGTGGTGGGCATCGGTATGATGGTGGACAACTCCATCGTGGTGCTGGACAGCTGCTTTAAGGAGCAGGACGGCATCAAGACCTATGAGCAGGTGGCCATTGTGGGCGCCAACATTGTGAATGGGTCGGTTATCGCCTCCACCCTCACCACCGTGGTGGTGTTCCTGCCCATCTCCCTGATGGACGGCATGTCCGGCCAGCTGTTTCGGGAGATCGGCTTCACCATCGTCTTCTCCCTCACCGCCTCCCTGATCTTCGCCTTGACGGCGGTGCCGCTGCTCTTCGCCAAGATGCGGCCGGTGGAGAAAAAGCAGTCCTGGGCCAATATCCAGGTACACCGGCTGGAGCGGGCATATAAGAAGGCCCTTGTGGCGGCGCTGGACCACAAGTTCACCACCATCGGCGTGGCTGTCCTTATGCTGGCCGCCACCGGGTACATGTTTACCCAGATCGATATGGAGTTGCTGCCCGCCGATGACGAGGGCACCATCAGCATCTCGATCACCACCAAAGAGGGCCTGGACCTGGACGCCACCAACGCGATCATGGAGCAGGTGGAGGCCATCGTCACCAGCCAGGAGGACGTGGAAAACTACTCCATGCGGGGCAACCGGGGCAGTGCCAGCATCCAGGTGGAGCTGCGGGATGACCGCACCCTCTCCACCGATGAATTCATCACCCTCATGCGCCAGGAGACCTCCGGCATCGACAACGCCCTGGTAGAGGTGGAGGAGCGCAGCTCCATGTCGTTTGGCAGCGCGGGCAT
>DXES01000139.1 GCA_019114825.1 Candidatus Anaerotruncus excrementipullorum | reverse complement strand
AGGTCATAGATCAGCTGGGCCAGGTCCTCGATGGAATAGATATCGTGGTGGGGCGGGGGAGAGATGAGGGTGACGCCGGGGGTGGAGTGGCGGCAGCTGGCACTCCAGGGGTAGACCTTCCCGGCGGGCAGATGGCCGCCCTCCCCGGGCTTTGCCCCCTGGGCCAGCTTGATCTGGAGCTCCTGGGCCGAGACCAGATACTCACTGGTGACCCCGAAGCGGCCGGAGGCCACCTGCTTGATGGCGGAGCACCGCGCCGGGTCTTGGAGCCGGTCCGCCTCCTCGCCCCCCTCGCCGGAGTTGGATTTGCCCCCCAGCAGGTTCATGGCCTGGGCCAGGCACTCGTGGGCCTCCCGGGAGATGGAGCCATAGCTCATGGCCCCGGTTTTAAAGCGTTTGACGATGGATTCCTCGCTCTCCACCTCCTCCAGGGGGAGGGGCTCCTCTCGGTAGTTCATCTCCAACAGGCCCCGGAGGGTGTGGGGTTTTGTCTCATCGTCCACCAGGGCGGTGTACTGTTTAAACAGCTCATAGTCCCCCCGGCGGGTGGCCTGCTGCAGCAGATGGATGGTCTGGGGGTTGTACAGGTGGTCCTCGCCGCCGGCGCGGGCCCGATGCTCCCCCAGGCTGTCCAAGGTCAGGTCGGCCTCCTGCCCCAGGGGGTCAAAAGCACGATCGTGATTGCGCTCCACCGCGGCGGCCATCTCCTCCAGGCCGATGCCCCCCACCCGGGAGACGGTGTTGGTGAAGTACCGGTCGATCACCTCCTGCCGGATGCCCACCGCCTCAAAGATCTGGGCGGATTGGTAGGACTGGAGGGTGGAGATCCCCATTTTAGAGGCGATCTTCACCACCCCATGGAGGACGGCGGCGTTGTAGTCGGCCACAGCGGTGTGGAATTCCTTGTCCAGCAGCCCCTCCTCAATCAGGTCCACAATGGTCTCCTCTGCCAGGTAGGGGTTTACCGCCCGGGCGCCGTAGCCCAGCAGGGCGGCAAAGTGGTGGACCTCCCGGGGTTCGGCGGATTCCAGCAGGATGGAGACGGCGGTGCGCTTTCCGGTGCGGATCAGGTGCTGCTCCATGGCGGACACCGCCAATAGGGAGGGGATGGCCACATGGCTCTCGTCCACCCCCCGGTCGGAGAGGATGACGATGTTGGCCCCCTCCCGGTAGGCCCTGTCCACCGCCACCGCCAGCCGGTCCAGTGCCCGCTCCAAGGGCGTGTTCTTGTAGTAGAGCAGGGAGACGGTGGCCGCATGGAAGCCGGGACGGTCCATGGCCTTGATCTTCATCATATCGGTGGAGGTGAGGATGGGGTTGTGGATCTGGAGCACCCGGCAGTTCTCCGGTTGCTCCCGGAGCAGGTTGCCATCATCGGCCACAAAGACGGTGGTGTCGGTGACAATCTCCTCCCGGATGGCATCCATGGGCGGATTGGTCACCTGGGCGAAGAGCTGTTTGAAGTAGGAGAAGAGGGGCCGGTCCCTGCCGTCCAGCACCGCCAGGGGGATATCCACCCCCATGGCGGCGGTGGGCTCGGCCCCGGTGGCAGCCATGGGGAGGATGGTGTCGTTCACATCCTCATAGGTGTAGCCGAAGGCCTTTTGGAGGCGGCGCAGTGCCTCCCGGCTGTGCCGCTGTACCCGTCTATTTGGGATGGGCAGGTCGGCCAGATGCACCAGGTTGGCGTCCAGCCATTCCCCGTAGGGCTGGCGGGCGGCGTAGCCCTCTTTCAGCTCCCGGTCGTCAATCATCCGCCCCTGCCGCAGGTCCGCCAACAGCATCTTCCCCGGCCGCAGCCGGGATTTTTCCAGGATATGTTCCGGCGGGATCTCCAGCACCCCCACCTCGGAGGAGAGGATGAGCCGGTGATCGTCGGTGATATAGTAGCGGGCGGGGCGCAGGCCGTTGCGGTCCAGCACCGCCCCCACCACATCCCCATCGGAGAAGAGGATGGCCGCCGGGCCGTCCCAGGGCTCCATCAGGGTGGCGTAGTAGTGGTACAGGTCCCGGCGGGAGCGGGAGATGGTCCGGTCGTTCCGCCAGGGCTCCGGGATACAGGCCATCACCGCCAGAGGCAGGTCGATCCCCGCCATCATCAGGAACTCCAGGGTGTTGTCCAACATGGCGGAATCGGAGCCGGAGTCGTCCACCACCGGCAGCACCTTGTCCATATCCGCCGCCAGCAGGGGGGAGGACATGGTCTCCTCCCGGGCCAGCATCCGGTCCACATTGCCCCGGATGGTGTTGATCTCCCCGTTGTGGGCCATGAGCCGGTTGGGGTGGGCCCGCTCCCAGGAGGGGTTGGTGTTGGTGGAGAACCGGGAGTGGACGATGGCCAGGGCGGAGGCGTAGTCCGGGCTTTGCAGGTCCGGGTAGAAGGCCCGCAGCTGGTGAACCAGGAACATGCCCTTGTAGACGATGGTGCGGCTGGACAGGGAGACCACATAGGCGTCCCGGCACAGCTGCTCAAACACCCGCCGGGCCACATACAGCCGGCGGTCAAACGCCAGGCCGGGGGCGACCCCCTCCGGCTTGGCCACAAAGGCCTGCATGATACAGGGCATTTTGTCCCTGGCCCGCTGGCCCAGCACCTCCGGGCGCACCGGCACCGCCCGCCAGCCCAGGAAGGGCAGCCCCTCCCCCTTGGCCGCGCGCTCAAACTGCCGCTGGGCCTGCCGGCGTTTCCGGCCATCCTGGGGCAGGAAGAACATGCCCACCCCATACTCCCGCGCCCCGGGCAGGGCGATGCCCGCCTCTGCCGCCGCCGGGAGGAAAAAACCGTGGGGGATCTGGGTGAGGATGCCCACCCCGTCGCCGGTCTTGCCTTCGGCATCCTTGCCCGCCCGGTGCTCCAGCTTCTCCACAATCTTTAGGGCATCGTCCACCGTCCCGTGGCTGGCCCGGCCCTGGATGTCCACCACGGCGCCGATGCCGCAGGCGTCGTGCTCAAATTCCGGGCGGTAAAGCCCCTGTCCCTGTGCCCTCATGGTTCCTGTCCCCTTTCCTGCCGCAGTGCAAATGGCGGAGGCCGCGTTCCGGCTGCCGCCGGGAGACTGCCCTGCCTTCCCTCTATGCCTGGTCCAAGCTGTCCAGCACCAGCTGGGCGGTCTGGACCAATTTTGCCCCGCTGTCCATGCTTTCCTTCTGTAAATAGTAGTGGGCCTGCGCCTCGCTCAAACCGTGGCGGCCCATGAGCAGGGCCTTGGCCTGGTCGATCAGCGCCAGCTCCTCCGCGTCCCGCCGGGGCCGGCCGTACCGCTCCAGCCGGCGCCCCACCTGGAGCAGCAGCCGCACCGAGGCCAACAGATCCCCCCGGGCCACCGGCGACGGCAGACAGAAGATGTCGCTGTTTTCAATCAGGTCCAGCCGGTCCTGGGAGGCCACCACCAGCATGGCGCAGGTGGGGGGCAGGTCGTCGAAGAGCAGCTCCGCCGTCTGGTCCCCCAGCTTGTAGCCGCAGACCACCGCCGGGACCGGCAGCTTGCAGATCGACCGCCGCACCTGGTCGGCGGTGCGGCACACCAGGCAGGCGGCCGCGCCGCCCCCCTCCAGCAGCTCTGCGATACGCCGGGCGGTCCTGTCATTCTCAAAGGCTACGATGATCTTTTCCATATGCGCTCACTCCCCTGCCGGGATGGGCAGCATCAGTAGTTGATGATGTACTTCTCCCGCTCCCAGGAGGATACGCGGGTCCTATACTCCTCCCATTCCTTCCGCTTGCCCTCAATATAGTAGGAGGCCACATGGCTGCCCAGGGTATCCAGGATGAGGGGGTCGGCCTCCAGGGCGCAGATGGCCTCCTCCAGGGAGCCGGGCAGGGAGTCGATGCCGTGGGCTTTGCGGGCGGCGGCGTCCATGGCGAAGATGTTTTCGGTGACCTCCGGCGGCGGGGTCAGGCCCCGCTGGATGCCATCCAGTCCGGCGGCCAGGCAGACGGCCAGCTCCAGGTAGGGGTTGCAGGTCGGGTCGGGGGAGCGCAGCTCCACACGGGTGGCCTGGCCCCGGGCCGCCGGGATGCGGATGAGCGCGGAGCGGTTGGAGGCGCTCCAGGCCAGGTAGCAGGGGGCCTCGTAACCGGGCACCAGCCGCTTGTAGGAGTTCACCAGGGGGTTGGTCACCGCGGCCATCCCCTTCACATGGGCCAGCAGCCCGGCGATAAAGCTGTAGGCCTCCTTGGACAGCCCCTTGGGACCGTCCGGGTCGTAAAAGGCGTTCTTCCCGTCCCGGAAGAGGGACATGTTGGTGTGCATCCCGGAGCCGTTGATGCCGAAGATGGGCTTGGGCATAAAGGTGGCATGGAGGCCGTTTTTCTGGGCCAGGGTCTTGACCGCCAGCTTGAAGGTCATGATGTTGTCGGCGGTGTGGAGGGCGTCGGCATACTTGAAGTCGATCTCATGCTGGCCCTGGGCCACCTCGTGGTGGCTGGCCTCGATCTCAAAGCCCATCTGCTCCAGGGCCATGCAGATCTCCCGCCGGGTGCTCTCCCCGTGGTCCAGGGGGCCCAGGTCGAAGTAGCCCGCCTCATCGTTGGTGCGGGTGGTGGGCTTGCCCTCGTCGTCGGTCTGGAAGAGGAAGAATTCCGCCTCCGGCCCCACATTGAAGGCGTCAAAGCCCAGGTCCTCCGCCTTTTTCAGGGCCCGCTTGAGCACCTGCCGGGGGTCGCCCACAAAGGGCCTCCCATCCGGGTCGTAGACGTCGCAGATCAGCCGGGCCACCCTGCCGTGGCTGGGCCGCCAGGGGAAGATGGCGAAGGAGTCCAGGTCGGGGTACAGGTATTGGTCCGACTCGTCGATGCGGACAAACCCCTCGATGGAGGAGCCGTCGAACATGATCTGGTTGTTCACCGCCTTCTCAATCTGGGAGGCGGTGATGGCCACATTTTTGAGCTGGCCGAAGATGTCGGTAAACTGGAGGCGGATAAACTCCACATCCTCCTCGTGGACCTTGCGGATGATCTCTTCCTTGCTATACGCCATGCAGGACACTCCTCTCGTTCTTTCAGATAAGGCACAAATAAAAATGGGCAAAGGCGCACCAACCAACCGGTTCGGAACGCCTTTGCCCTGAACTATGGGTAAATTATAGGCGAATCTCCCCGCCCTGTCAAGATGTTTTTGCATGTTTCATCCAATTTCACTTTACAACCAAAACCGGCGGCCCAAGGGTGGGGGATGTTTGTGCAGGAAATAGAAAATGTTCTTTCATAAATGCACCGCCTGCGGGAATGCGCCTGCCTGCCAAAGGTGGGGTGCGGCCGCCGCGCGTCGGTTTCCAGCGGCTTTCGCGGGAAAAGCCCTGCCGGTTTTTGCTTCGCCCGCCATTGGGGAGGGCGGCCGAAATTTTTTCTTGACAGGAGGCAGGCGCGCTGCTATAATTGCTCATAACAGCAAGGGCGTTGTGGTATGGACCACAGCGCCCTTGTCTATTTTTTTAAGCAATACCGTCAAACGCTATGAGGAAGAGGAGTACCGCGGAAAACCTGCCGCAGCGACCGGGGGAGGGTGGAAGCCCCGGGCAAGGGGCCGCGGGAAGAACACTTCGGAGCGGGAACCCGAACGCATGGCTCCAGTAGGGGGAACGGGCTGCGACCGTTATATCGCGCCGGCTTGTCCAAGCCGGAAAAGGGGCCGCCGTCCGGCGGCAAATTAGGTGGCACCGCGGAGCGCAGCATTCGTCCTAACCGGCAGGAGGAGGGCTGCGCAGATATTTTTTGGAGGTGCTTTCTATGTGTGTGATCGTGGGATTTACCCAAAAGGGCAGGAGCCGGGAGGAGGTCCTGGGCTGCCTGGATCGGGCCTATACCCGTGGCCCCGATATGGCCCGGGTGGAGGGGACCCCCTCTGGCTGGCTGGGGTTCCGCCGCCTGTCCATCATGGGGCCGGATGTGCGGGGGATGCAGCCCTTCGCCCTGGGGCGGGACCGGGTGGTGTGCAATGGGGAGCTCTACGGCTGGAAGGAGCAGCGCGCAAAGCTGGAGCAGAGGGGCTATGCCTTCCACAGCGGCAGCGACTGCGAGATCTTGCTCCCCCTGTACCGGGAGTACGGCCTGGAGATGTTTTCCCAGCTGGACGCGGAATTTGCCCTGATCCTCTATGACGGGGAGGCGGACGAGTATATCGCTGCCCGGGATCCCATCGGCATCCGGCTCCTGTTCTACGGCACCGATTCCAGCGGCGGCACCGTCTTTGCCAGCGAGGCCAAACAGCTGGTGGGGCTGTGCGGGCAGATCCACCCCTTCCCGCCGGGGCACTATTGGCGCCAGGGGAGGTTTGTACGCTATGCCGACCCCGCCCGGCCCGGCCTCTGCCGGCGGGAGGATGTGGATACCGTATGCCGGAATATCCATGACAAGCTGATTGCCGCCGTAGAAAAGCGGCTGGACGCCGACGTCCCCCTGGGATTTCTCCTCTCCGGCGGGCTGGACTCCAGCCTGGTGTGCGCCATCGCCGCCCGGCTGCTGGGGAAACCCATCCGCACCTTTGCCATCGGCATGGACACCGATGCCATCGACCTAAAATACGCCCGGCAGGCGGCGGCGTTTATCGGCGCGGACCACACCGAGATGGTCATCAGCCGGGAGGATGTGATTGGCGCCCTGCCGGAGGTGGTGGCCGCCCTGGGCACCTGGGATATCACCACCATCCGGGCCAGCGTGGGCATGTACCTGTGCTGCAAGGCCATCCGGGCGCAGACCGATATCCGGGTGCTCCTCACCGGGGAGATCTCCGATGAGCTGTTCGGCTATAAGTACACCGATTTTGCCCCCTCTCCCGCCGCCTTCCAGGCGGAGGCGGAAAAACGGGTGGAGGAGCTCTATATGTACGATGTGCTCCGGGCCGACCGGTGCATCAGCAGCTGGTCGATGGAGGCCCGGGTGCCCTTCGGGGATCTGGACTTTGTGGCATATGTTATGTCGGTGGATCCGGCGCTGAAGGTCAACCGGTATGGCAAGGGAAAATACCTGCTCCGCCGGGCCTTTGCACAGGACGGCCTGCTGCCGGAGGAGATCCTGTGGCGGGAGAAGGCGGCCTTCTCCGATGCGGTGGGCCACTCAATGGTGGACGACCTAAAGGCATATGCCCAGGCGCAGTACAGCGATCAATCCTTCGCCCAGGGCTGCGCCAAATACCGGTACTGCCCGCCCTTCACCCGGGAGAGCCTGCTCTACCGGGAGCTGTTCGAGCGGTATTATCCCGGACAGGCCCGGATGATCCGGGGCTTTTGGATGCCCAACCGCTCCTGGGAGGGCTGCGACGTGGATGACCCCTCCGCCCGGGTGCTGAAAAACTACGGCGACAGTGGGCTT
>DXES01000138.1 GCA_019114825.1 Candidatus Anaerotruncus excrementipullorum | reverse complement strand
GCACCCGGTACACCATGGAGCAGGCGTTCTATAGAGAGAAGCTGGAGGAGCGGGGGATCCGGGTGCTGGTGCCCCAGGCCCCCGGCCGGGAGCTGGTCAACCGGGTGATCTTCCAGGAGCTCTGCCTGGGGCAGGTGCGGGCGGAGTCCCGGCAGGCGTTTTTGCGGGAGATGGACGCCCTGGCCGCCCAGGGGGCCCAGGGGGTGATCCTGGGCTGCACCGAGATCGGGATGCTGGTCTCCCAGGCGGACACCGCCATCCCCCTCTTCGATACCACCCGCCTGCACGCCCAGCGGGCGGTGGAGCTGGCCCTGGCCGATTGACCCCGGGCACAGAAAACGGCGCGCCGCAGCTTGCGACGCGCCGTTTTTTCCACAATGGGAGCGGTGGGGTTCACGCGGCGTTGTGGTGGGGGAACAGCTTGGGCCCCAGCCCCGCCTGGACCAGCGCCTGGCGGCAGACCGGCGCCAGCAGCACCGAGATCACCACCCCCACCACCATATTGATCACCGAGAAAAAGAAGCTGGTGGCGCAGGAGACCGCCGCCGCCTGCAGGCTGCTGCCCGCCAACAGCAGCAGGAGGATCTTTTTGCCGAAGTTGAGCACCAGGTAGGTGAGGGAACCGGCCAGCGCCCCCAGGAGGTTCAGCTTCCGGTCGGTGCCGTGCTTTCCGCCCAGGTTGGCCACCAACCCGCAGACAAACGCCATCAGGAAGAAAAACACCAGCGTATAGGGGGCGCTCTCCACAAAGGCGGGGTTGCTCAGGTCAAACAGGGCGGAGCCGATGCCGGCGGCCAGCCCGCCCCGCACCCCGCCGAACAGCATCCCCGCCAGCAGGCAGAGGGCGTTGGCCAGTTTGATCTGGGTGGGGCCCACCGGGGTGGGGATGGGGCCGATCTTCAGGAAAAAGGTGGCGGCAAACACCAGCGCCGCCATCACCCCCACGATCACCAGGTCGTAGGTGGAAAATTTCTTCTGCTGCGTCATGGAAAACCCTCCTATTCTCTCCGTTTCCGTCTACCAGTATAGCCCCGGCGGGCCGGATTTTCCAGTTTTTTGCCCCGCCGCCCCCGCCGGCGGGGAATCGGCAATTTTGCAAAATTTTCCGGCGCATACCGGCGGAATATTTGGCAAAAAAGCTGAAATTTTTCAGCTTCCGGCGGCCCGGCCGGCGGTGGACTGGGATTTTGCCCAACGCCGGCCGGAGGGCCCGGGGCCGCCTTTATGCAAAAGGCAGAAAACCCGGCCCCGGCGGGCTTGCGGCCGGGCGGCCGGGCGGCTATAATAGACAGAGGAAGGAGGCGGCGCGGATGAAAAAATCCCCTCTGGAGCAGATCCCCAGCGTGGGGCCCAATATGGCCGGGCACCTGGAGGCCCTGGGCATCCATACCCCGGCCGACCTGGTGGGGGCCAACCCCCGGGAGCTGTACGAGCGGGACTGCCTGCGGTGCGGCCAGCAGCTGGACCGGTGCGTGCTCTATGTCTACCGGTGCGCTGTCTGGTTCGCCGAGACCGGCGGCCCCCAGCGGGAAAAATGCAACTGGTGGTACTGGAAGGACCACCCCCTGGCGCGGGAGGGAGCGGAATGAAGGCCTGGTACCTCTATCACAGCGGCTTTGCCGTGGAGACGGCGGCCCACTTTTTGGTGTTTGACTACTGGCGGGATACCCCGGCGGGGGGCGGCCTGGCGGCGGGGGTGCTCCGCCCGGAGGCGCTGCCCCGGGAAAAACAGCCGGTGGTGTTCGTCTCCCACGCCCACCACGACCACTTTAACCCGGTGATCTTCTCCTGGGCCGGGCGGCGGCCGGATATCCAATATGTCCTTGCGGACGGCCTGCCCGGCGGCCCAGGGGCCCGCATCCGCCCCGGCCAGCGGCTGGCGGTGGCGGGGCTGGAGGTGTTGGCCCTGCCCTCCACCGACCAGGGGGTGGCCTTCGCCGTCACCTGCGACGGGCAGCGGATCTACCACGCCGGGGACCTGAACTGGTGGCACTGGAACGGGGAGAGCGCCGCCTGGAACGACGGCATGGCCCGGGACTACCCGGCCGCCCTGGCCCCCCTGGCAGGGAAACCCGCCGGCCTGGCGTTTGTGCCGGTGGACCCTAGGCTGGAGGACAAGGAGCTCTGGGGGCTGGACTACTTTATGCGCCATGTGGGGGCCCGCTGGGTGGCGCCCATGCACTTCTGGGAGGACACCGGCATCTTCCGGCGCATCCGGCAGGCGGACTGCACCCGCCCCTACCGGGAACGGGTCCTGGGCCCCTTTGGGCGGGGGGAGCAGCTGCTCCCCCAGGAGCCGTGAAGACGCTGGTGCTGCTGGGCGGGCCCATGGGGGTGGGCAAGACCGCCACCGCCCAGCAGCTGCAAAAGCTGTTGGCCCCCTGCGTCTGGCTGGAGGGGGACTGGTGCTGGCGGATGGAGCCTTTCGACCCCAGCCCCGCCAACCGGGAGCTGGTGCTGGAGAACATCGGCTTTCTGCTGCGCAATTTCCTGCAAAGCCCCAGCTGGGGGACGGTGCTCTTCTCCTGGGTGCTCCACGAGCAGGGGATCTTTGACCGGCTGCGCCGGGAGCTGGCGGGGCTGGAGTACGCCTGGCGGCCGTTCAGCCTGGTGTGCAGCCCCCAGGCCCTGCGCCAGCGGCTGGAGGGGGATATCCGGGCGGGCCGGCGCACGCCGGATGTGGTCGCCCGCAGCCTGGAGCGCCTGCCCTGTTACCAAAAGCTGCCGGTCCCCCAGGTGGATACCACCCACCTCACCCCTGCCCAGGCCGCCCGGGAGGTGTTCCGCCTGCTCTGGGGGCCTGGGGGAACCGGAGAGCCCGGCCCGGCGGAAAAGGCCCCCGGGCCCGGGGGCCTTTTTGCCGCCGCAGG
>DXES01000137.1 GCA_019114825.1 Candidatus Anaerotruncus excrementipullorum | reverse complement strand
TTTTCTCCTGTAACTTTCCCTTCGCCACCCCCGGCTTATCCAGCCGGGCCCGCCGGTATGCGGCCGTCAGGGCATGGGGCAGTCCCCTCAGCGTTTGAGGGTATAGATCTCCTGGTCCAGCCGGTCCACCTCAAACCGATCCGGCGCGGTCCGAATCAGGCGGGTACCCACCGGACGATCCAGGTAGGGGAAAATATCGGGATCCAACCGCTGCCATACCGCCCCCACCGGCAGGAGCAGGAGATTCCGGCAGTCGTCCAGATAGCCCTCCTCCTCGGTGCCGGAGGCGAAAAACCACCCGCTATCCCCTTCGTCATGGGGGTCCAGCCGCTCCATATATCCCACCTTCCACCCCTCCTCCAAGAGCTTTTTGGAGACCAGGGCATTCCGGCTTAAGAGGAGCCGCCGGCTGCGCATAGCCACATAATGCAGCCGATGGCTTTGGAACTGCGCAACAGCGCCGGGCGCCGGGGCACCATCTGTATGCAGCGCCTCGACACCGGCGTCCCACAGCCGTTTGTCATCCGCCTCGCACCACAGGAGGACCGCCAGCTCCAGCAGTTCCTGCACTGTGGCCTCCACAAGGAACCGCTCCTGCGTCAAGCATTTTTTGCCCTGCTCGCCATAGAGGAACACCTCCACCCTGCCGCCGCAGTCGAGGTGCAGTTTGACCGCGCCCAGATTGGCTTTATCGTTATAAAACACCATAAAGGCCGGCAGGCGGTCATTGACATACCAGTCAAATTCGGTCCCGTTTTGTCCATTCATATAGAAGAGCGCGCCGCCCTTTTCCAGATCCCTGTCTGTCACTTTAGGCAGCCAGCGGGCCCTCTCCCGGTTTGCAATCGCACAGAGTTCACCCAAAATTCGGTTCATACCGGTTCCTCCCTGGGCGGTTTCCTGCTATCGCCGCACCCACTTGCCGAACAGGGTCTTTTTATACCGCCGCAGCTCCTCCTTGGCATCGGCATGGTTCCCAGCTTTCTGAAGGTATTCCACCCCCTTGGGGATATCCTCCGGGCCGCCCAGCCCCCGGCCGTAGAGATAGCCCAGCAGATAGAAGCCGTTGGAGCAATTCCAGTTGATCTTCTCCAAAAACTTCCGGGCCTGGACATAGTCCTGCTGGGTGCCCCAGCCGTGGGCGTAACAGGCCCCCAGATAGTAGGCCCCCCAGGTGTCATTGGTGTTGTGGTCGTAGTCCCACTTGAGCAGCTGGAAGGCTTTGGCGTAGTCCCGCTCCACCCCTTCCCCTTCGAAGTAGAAGGCCCCTAGCCGCTTGGCGATGCCGACTTTGGACCGCAGGGGGGCGGCCAACGCCCGCTCGTAGTAATCGGCGGCCCGGTGGGCGTCCTTCTCCACGCCCTTCCCCATCTCATAGGACCAGCCTGCCATGAAAAATGACCGGGGCTCCCCCAGCTCTGCCGACCGCCGGTAGAAGGGCAGGGCCGCCTCTTCGTTTTTGTCATCTAGGAACAGGTCATCGGCATAAAAGGACATCGCATCCGGATAGCCCTTCTCCGCTCCGTAGCGGTTCACCTCCCGCGCCTGTTCCGGGCGGGGGGCGATCAGGTCCTGCTTGCCGTTCCGGTAGAAATTGCCCAGGTTGAGGCCGGCCAGGGAGACCTCGTTCCGATAGGCCTGCCACAGCCAATCCTCGCACTTGGCGTAGTTTTCCCGCAGGTAGTTTTGGAAGGCATCATCGCCGTCAAAGTCCCCCCGGTCCTTGCCCAGAACCTGCACAAAGTCCCCCCAGAAGTACACGTTGCCGATGAGCATCTGACAGAAGGGCTCCCCGTGCTCCGCTTTGTCCAGCACCGCGTCAAACGCCTCCCGGAGGGTGAGGGGCATGGACCGGGCCAGCTGCCGGTTCATTACCCCGCTGCGTAGGGAGAGTAGCACCCCGATGGCGCTGCCCCCCAGCACCGACTGGCGCATGAGCTCATCCCCCGCCCGGCCGTCCACGGGGAAGTTGTGGCCCGGCCAGGTGTACTCCGGCCCATACAGGCACCGGGCCAGCAGGCAGCAGGCGTCCGCGTCCCCCTGCTGTGCCGCCTGGGCCAGCAGCTGGAAGCCCTCCTGGCCCCGTCCGGCGGCCAGATCGCAATAGATGCACTTGAGCGCCCGTTCCACCGGGTCACTGAAAAACCGTCCCATCGAGATGTCCTCCTGTCTTTTAAAAATAAAAAATCCTCCGGCTTAAACGATGTGCAAAATTTTTCTGGGCTTTTGGATGTTGTTCCGGCCCCAATCGGCTTTGTACCCCTCCCCTTTCATCTCCCTTTTCGTAGGTTTTCCATGGCGGCGGGGTTATTTTTTGTGACCGCCCCCACCGTTTGGCAGCTCTCCAGCTCCGGGCAGCCGCCGCAGGTGGCCACCCCCCTTTGCAGGGCGCACCGGCGGATGGCGCACAGCTGCTCGCAGAACACCGTCTTGACCCCATCCCCGCGGCACCCCAGGCAGTTGATGTGCTCCGGCAGGATGGGGGTCTGGTTTAGTTCGGCCCACAGCTTGGCCGTCTTTTCCCGCAGCGCCTGGTCATTGCAGATGGTGGCCAGATAGGCGTCGCACACCGCACAGTCCAGCCCGCAGTATCCAATCCTTTCCTGCATCCTGTCTTCCCTCCCTGTTTTCAGATCACCATCTCCCGGAACCCGGAGACGTCCAACCCCCTATGGTGGTAGGCAGCGGAGAACCCTTTGAGAACCTCTTGCAGGTCGGGCACCATCCGTTCCCACAGCCGGGGGCCGCTGGGGGTGGCGCAGCCGATCTCCACAAAATAGCGGCCTTGATCCGGTCCCTGGGCGGCCACGGCGCACTGGATAAACCAGTAGTGCTCCGGGTTCCCGGGCTCCCTCTGTTCCAAAATCAGGAAGCTGTCCGGATCCGGGGCCAGTTCCTGCAGCTCCTCCTGGATGTCCTCCCAGGCGGGGGCGGAGGCTCTGACGGAATACCCGCCCACGGTGAGGGCCCAGGGCCAGTTTGGGTTCGGCTGGGGCGGCAGGGGGTGTGCCTCCCGCCGCTCCAGCGCCCGCTGCCAGGTGGGACCGGAACGCTCCAGCTTTGTCCAGCCCTCCAAGGAGGGGAGCTCCCCCTGCAGCCAGCCCCGCAGCACCTCCTCCGCCTCGGCGGTGGAAAGGTCCCGGGTCCAGGCGTACCGGCCGGGCTTTCCGGGGGCGCCGGAATACTCCTCCAACAGGATGCGGGTCAATTCCCCTGCGCCGCCCGGCAGGCAGACCAGGCGGCTGAAGGCGCGGCCCTCCCCCTGGAAGGGGACGCCGGGCACCAGCTGGAAGGGGCTGGCCTCCCCGGTCCTGCCGGGATGCAGGAGGAGCTGCTGCAAAATTTCCCAGGTGACCCGGGAGGTCACCGAGCCGTCGGGCAGGGTGAGCACCTGGTTTTGGGACCGCTCTGCCTGCTTTTGGCGCTCCTGTTCCTCCTGTTGGGCCTTCCGCTGGCGGTAGGCCCGCTCCTGGGCGTACTGCTCTTCCTCCTCCTTGGCATGGACCAGGTCGTTGTACTCCTTGGAGTTGTATGTTCCAAAGACCGCGGCGGGGGCCCGCCGGCGCAGGCAGTCCATGGCCTCCTCTAGCTCCCGCTGGCTGCGCAGGGAGGTAATCTGCTGATTCTGCCGGTCGTCCACAATCCAGATTTCATAGAGATAGGTGACCTGGGTGCGCTTGCCGGCGTGGCGGGTGTGCCGCTCCATCCGGCTGAACACCCCCCGGATGCGGGAAATGTGGGAGACCCGATCCCCCAGCACCCACTCCTTCCCCACGCCCAGCCTGCCGCACCAGGTGCCGTTTTCCCGCAGGTCCTGGTCCACCATGGCGAACAGCTCCTGCACTGGGGGCGCTTCGTCGGGATAGGGCAGCTGGTCCCGGATCGACTGGGCCAGGGCGCTTTTTTCCGGGTGGAGGGCGTCCCGCAGGCTCCGGTAGGCCAGAAAAATGCCGATAAGGATCATACCCGCTCCCAAAAACGGGCATAGATGGTAAAAGATGCGCATCTGATCGTCCAGGCGCGCAACCTCCCCGGGAAGGGTCCGGCCCAAATAGAAGAAATACAGGCAGATGGCCCCGCCCGCCAGCAGAAGCGCCGCCGGGATTAAACCGGTCAGCCGTCCCCGGGTGCGCTGGAGGCAGTAGCCCTCCTCCGGGCCGTTGGGCTGCTGCTTTTTATTCCACCAGATGAGCAGGAGGATCAGGGGGATGGCAAAGATGCGCAACACCACTGCCAGCAAAACGTATACAAGCACATTCCAAGGCCATTTCAGATAAAATCGCTTTGGCGAAGTTTTCTTGGAATCCATAGCTGCTTCCTCCGGTCACATGAAAAGTTGGCGCAGCGGCTGCCCTATCCGGCAGCCGCCCCCGGGCAGCGGAAACTGCCGGGCGAGCCCGACCGGCGGACCGGCGCCCCCTGCGGCAATCCCCAGTGCCCCACATCTACCATATGTACAGTTTTTTGGCCTATTGCAGCTTCCATTTTATCACAATTTGGGAGGTATGGAAACTCCCAAAATCAACCGGATATACCGGAAAGCGGCCGAAATCCAAGGATTTCGGCCGCTTTCCTTTTCCTGGATGCCCCAGAGAAAAATTGGCAGGGGTTTGCTTGCTTCCGGCGGGTCAGGGTTTTGGGGGCTGCTCTGCCTGCCGCTCCTGCCACCGGTCCCACCTGCTCCGGAGCACCTGGGCCATAGCCTGGTAGTAGCGTTCGTCAAAGGGGACGAATAGATATGCCTCATCCTGGAACTCCGCCGCATGGTAGCGGCTGGAGCCGAAGTAGTCCAGGGCGCAGCGGTCGATGTCGCCCAGGTAGCTGGGGGCCTCCTCATCCAGGCGGGCGGGGTTGTAGTACTGCCGGGCGAACGCCTCCCCCTCCTCATCGAGCAGGGCGGAAAAGAGCTGCCCACCCAATTCGTCCCGGATAAAGGGGCGCAGGTCGGTGCTCGCCGGGTCGGCTTTGCATTCCTCCACCGTTCCCCAGCACCGCTCCAAAAATTCCAGGCTCATCAGGTTTTCCTCCAGGCACCAGCGCAGGTAGATGGCCATGTGGTTGTAGGCAGCCAGCTCCTCCAGCGGCAGGTGTTTTTCCCGGATGGATTCCAGGTGCCACTGGGCGTTGTCCAGGACCCATCCGCCGTCCGATTCCCTGTCCACATCCCCCTCCAGAGCGTCCGGCCGGTGGGGATCCACCACAAAGCTGATCTCCTCCATCCGGTCCAGCAGCTCTTCGGCGCTGTGGGCCTGCTTAAATGCCATCTCGTCCTGGTAGAGGGGGATCACCTGATAGAAGTTGACCAGATCGCCGCCGGGCAGGGTGCAGCACTCGCCCCCCTCCTCCACCTGCTGGGGCGCCACCAGGATGGCCCCGCACAGCTGGGTATCCTCCGCAAAGGGGGACTGCTTTTCCATGGTGTGGCCCCAGCCCAGCCAGGTGTCGTTGGCGATGGGCAGCCGGGCCAGCACCTTCAGCAGGCGGATGGGCCAGTACCACCGCTCATCCTGCATGGATTCCTCGTCCAGTTTCCAATCGGGCGGCAGGGCGATGGCCAGCTCCGCCCGCTCCAGATGGTCCTCCGCCAATTCCTCCGGCACCGCCATCCGGTGGGCGCCCATGCCCATGGTCACCAGCGTGTAGTAGTCCCGGTCCGGCGTGGGGTCGATGCGGAAGATGTCCACATGGATGTCCGGGGAGACCAACTCGTGGAACACATTGTCCGTCGGGCCGAAATAGCTGGCGATGTGGTCCTCCAACGCCTGCATCTCTTCGCCGCTGTAGGTCTCCTGGGGCAGGACGGGCTCCCCCTGGGAGAGGGCGATCAGCGTGGCGGGGTCGGGCTCGCCGTCCTCCCCCAGCCAGAGCTGGTACTCCTGCTCCCCGGCCCGGTAGTGGAGGCACACCCGGTAGTCCAGGCCAAAGAGGACGGTCTCCAATGTCCCCGCCTTCCCCGGAGGGAGGGGGATGGAGAGCCAACGGCCGCTGTCCAGCCGCTCCTTCTGGGTTTTGAGCCAGTCATAGCGCAGCTTGGAGAGGCCCGCCTGGTTCATCTGGAACACCAGCTCCATCTGCTGCCCCTGCACGGCATAGGGGAAGCTGCAATAGGGGGCGTCCTTGGTGTACTCCGCCGGGTCAGGCTGGAAGAGGGCGGTAAACCGGGCCAGCCCCTCCCCATCGGTGGTGATGCAGGAGATCACCCGCTGCTTGGCGTCCGCGTCCTCCGCTAGGCCCGACTGCAGCTGGCGGTCGGCATCGGGGTTGATCCAGTGGTACTCCATCTGCTCCAGGGTGGCCCCCGCTTGGATCTCCTTTCGCAGGGTCAAAAATTCGTAGTCCCCCGGCACCAGGCGGAGGCCCTGTTTCACCGCCTCCAGGGCCCCGGCCCTGTCCCCAAAGTGGGCCCGCAGCTTGCCCGCCTGCAGCCAGCCCCAGGGGTAGCCCGGCTCTTCCTGCACCCCCCGCTCGATCGCCTCCTTGGCCTCCTCCAGCCGCCCGCAGTAGATGAGGGCCACCGCATAGCGGTAGTACCAGGTGCCGCAGCCGGCGGCGTTCTGTTCGGAGGCGGGCATCCACTGGGCCGCCCGGTAGTAATACTCATATTCGTTCACATTTTCGCAGGCGTAGGCGTACCACAGGGCGATCTGCAGGTCCCGGCGGGCCTGGCGGTGGGTGAAGCGGCCCTCCCGGACCCCCTTCTCGATAAACTCCATGAGGTAGGCGAACATCTTATAGTAGTAGCCGGAGGTGTCGTCGGTCATCGCCTCCATGGCGTCGATATCCTCCTGGCTGAGCAGGGAGCCGGTCTGGGGGTCCACCGGCGGGTCCTCCTCCTCCCCCTCCACCAGGTCCACCCCGCCCACATTCCGGCGGAAGGCGTGGAACTGGGCCCAGGGCAGGCCGTTTTCCTCGAAGAATGAGCGGGCCGCCTGCAGGACGGGGAGCAGATCCCAGGCGATGAAGTCCAGATAGCCGTTGTAGAGGCCGGTGGCCCCTCCCAGGAAGATGACGGCCTCCTCCCCGGCCTTTTCGGTCACAGCCGCCTGGAGGGCGTCCCGGAAATCCAGCAGCTTTTTGGCCCGGTCCTCACCGGTGAAGCCCTGGAGGGGGTAGGCGAAAAAGCCCGCCGCGATCCCGTCCCGGTGGTAGCCGTCCATGGTCCCGCTCTCCGCCGACATGTAGTCGTTGATGAGGGCCGGCAGCCGGGTGGAACCGGTGAAGACGTCCATTCGCCAGTCGGCGTCCGGGTCCTTGTTGGGCTCCAGCTCATAGGCCAGATAGCTGTGCTCCAGGTAGTCGGCCCCGTCCCGGTAGAAGGGCAGGCCTAGCTCCTGCAGCGTCTGGGGCAGCTCTGCCAGGGAGACGGCGGGAAGGGCGGCCGGCCCCTTCTTGGGGGCGGCCAGCAGGTCAAAAGCGCCCACATGGGCGATGAAATTGACCTCCCCCAGCACCTGGCTGGTGAGCATGGAGAGCAGCCACCAGGCCCGGTCCATGTCCTCCCGCTGCAGGGGCAGCAGCTTTTCGCAGTAGACGGCCAGGGACAGGCGCCCGTCCTCCTCCTGTTCCGCCCACACCTGCACCTCCTCCGGCTGGACCTCGTCCTCCCCGGCGTGCAGGGCAAAGCCGGCGGGGGAGGGCTGCCGGCCCACCCAGATGTTCCAGTGCTTCAGCACCGGTTTGGGGGCCTGGTCCCGGAAGTAGACCAGGGGGAACAGGTTGGAGCGCATGTGATCCGGCGAGAGGATCAGCTCGTATTTTTCCCCGTTGAAGCCCACCTCGAAAGCGGCGTTGCTCAGGGCGGGTTGCAGCGCCCCCTGGCACTTGGCGATGATCTCCTCCCCCCGCTGGCGGGTCTCGTCCGCGTCCATGATGGCCCGCAGCTCCCCCTCGATCTGCGCGAAGGCGGCCCAGGCCTCCTGCACCCGCTGGCGGAAGGGCTTTTCGAACCGGGGCAGGGCCAGGCGGTTGCGGCAGTCGTCGATCAGCTCCTGGGTGTCCTGGTCGCCGGGGCGGGCCTTCAGCGCCTGCTCAAAATAGTGGAGCGCCGGGCCCTCCTGGTCCAGGTAGTAGTAGGCATAGGCCATGCGGAAATTCCAGCAGTGGTCCCCTTGAAAATAATCCGCATGGGGTTCCAGCAGGGCGATGGCCTTTTGAAACAGCGCATCGTCCCCCGGGGCGGCCAGGTTGTTGTAGGCCCGGGCCAGT
>DXES01000136.1 GCA_019114825.1 Candidatus Anaerotruncus excrementipullorum | reverse complement strand
TCATATACCCCAGCCACTCCATATTGGCGGGGGCCTGCTGCTGGCAGGTATCCAACAGCGCCTCCAGGGTGGCCAGCTCCTCCCCCTGCACCTGCCAGACGCCGCCATGGCCGCTGGTTTGGAGGGTATGGTCGGGGTAGAGCCAATAGTTGTGGCGCTCGCCGGAGGTCTCCAGGAGGGTAATCAGCCGCAGGCCCGGCTCCTCCCCCCGCTCGGAGATGATCTCCCACCACAGGTGTTCCTCCTCCAGGCGGGAGAGCTCCTGGAAGATGGCCTGGCGGCTGGCGGCAGGAGCGGCGTAGCTGGCATACAGCTCCCGGTCGATCACCTGCAAATCTTGGATTTCCGCCACCGTCTCCGGCAGATTGGGGAAGGGGTTGCCGATGTCCGGCTTGGCGTTTTCCGCCCCGAAGGCGGGGGTCAGGCAGGCGGCGGCCACCACCCCGGCAAACAGCAGGGAAGCAATTTTGCGAAACAACATAGCGTCCACACTCCTTTTTGTGTTCTCTCAGGTGGATAACTTTCCTTTGGGCTACGGGGGCGCGCTCCCCCAGGGGCAAAAGGGCAGGTATGCGGGGCGGCCGGCTTTCCTATCCCTAGGATAAGACAGCTTCTTCACTTTGTAAACCGGAAAAAGGGCCCATCGGGGACAGTTTTTTGCAGGAACCCGCGCAAAACCGCCCCTTTATAAAAAAACGGAAAAAGGGCGGGTGGCAGCCGCGTCCCGGCTCGGCTGCCCGGGGGACGCGGCATACCATTCCCTTGGGCGCAACCCTTCGACGGAATCGAGGCGGGGGCTCACTGCCAGAGGCTGGAATCCGCCTTCCAGAGCTCCACCAGCTGGGCGGCGACGGCCGCCTCGTTTTCGGTGGCCCAGGGGCCAACGGCCTCCCCCCGCCCGGGCCATTCCACCGAGAAGGGCTGCAGCTTCACCACCAGGTGGGGGGTCTCCATCCCCGGGCCGTAAAACTCCAGCAGGGTGAAGCAGCCGTTTTGCAGCTGGTCCGCCTCGGGGTAGCCGGTGGCGGGGGTATCCCGGTAGATAATCAGCCCCCGCAGCAGCTGGTAGACCTGCTGGATAACCCCCTGGTCCTGGGTGGTGTATTCGTAGCCGGTGGCGGCATCCAGCCAGCGCAGGCTGGTGGTGGAGTCCAGGCCGGGGACCACTAGGTCAAAGCCGGCGGGCATCTCGGTGAGGACAAATTCCTCCATCGCCAAGTAGGGGATGTTGTCCCCCGGCTGGAGGGAATAGGTCACCTGGGCGCTCACGTGGTCGATGGCGTTGGGCAGGCCGGGCCGGGCGGTAAAATCCACCGTGACGGTGGTAGACGGGCCGCCGCTGTCCTGGACGGTGGCCGACCGCTCCTCCACCTGCCAGCCGGAGCCCAGGCCGAACCCCCCGGCGGTGACAAACTCCTCCGCCGCGGGGTCGTAGTCCACTGCAATCCCCTCGGGGTCGAAGGTCCAGTCCTCCGGCAGGCCCAGCGTCCGGATGGGGACCCGGTCGGCGCCGGTGGCGGAGATGTGCAGGAGGCGCTCCCCGTCGTAGTAGAAAAAGGGGCTGTAGAGGGTCTCCTCCCCGCTGCCCGCCACCCCGAAGGCCAGGGCCAGCAAAAAGTTCACCCTCTGCCGGTCATCGGTCCAGGGGACCAGGCCGGTCTCGTCGAAGGTGTGGGTGCCCACAAATGCGTCTGTCACCAGGCAGGCGGTGGCGGCGATCCGCGCCTCCATGTCATCCGGCTGCCCGGCGGGCTCTGCGGGGGCGCTCTCCGCCTGGGAGGCGCTCTCCGGGGCGGCGGAGGCGGAGGAACCCTCAGAGGCGGGCGCCGGGGTGGAAGCCGCCTCCGAGGAGGAGGCGGCAGGCTCTGAAACAGCGGCGGCCTCGGGGGCGGAGGAGGCCGGGTCGGCGGGGCCTCCCCGCTGCCCGCAGCCGGGCAGCAGCAGGGCGGCCGCCAAAAGGACGGCGGCAAGAGGGCAAACTTTCACGGTGGACGCTCCTTTCTCGGTGCTGTAAAGCGGGCCGGAGCCGCCCGGCGGGGCGGCCGGCTTCCCTGTCCCTATCATAGGACAGTTTTTTCACTTTGTAAACCGGCGAAAGGGCCCCTTGGGGACAGTTTTATGCAGTAAACCCGGCCAAAACCGCCACTTTATAGGAAGAAACGGAAAAGGGGGGTGGCAGCCGCGTTCCAGCTTGACAGCCCGGGGGCCATGACATACAATTCCCTTAGAAGCAACACCGCGATGGAAAGGAAGGAGATTTTATGAAGGCTACTTTCCGCCGGGCGCTGGCAGTCTGCCTCGCCCTGTGCATGGCCCTGGCGCTGGGGGTGGGGGCCGCCGCCGCCAGCCCCTACAGCGTCCAGGTGCAGAACAACACCCTCTCGTTTGTGCAAAACGGCGCCGTCACCGGGTCGTTTTCCATGGCCAACAACAACCTCACCCTGATGGTGGACTCCACCGGCGCGCTGCTGGTCTGCTTTTACAACCCCCAGGGCACCTATGTGGGGGTGACGCTGGGCAGCCAGCGGGACCTCTCCCTCTCGGGCACGGTGGGGGTGCTCACCCTCAACAGCAGCTATGGCGGCACCCTCAGCTCCTGGGCCCTCACCAACCAGCTGGTGATCCGGGGTGGGGCCACCGCCAACCTGTATAACGGCGTGGGGATTTTGGAGATCCCCGGCAACGGCACCGCCAACGTACAGGTGGGCACCATCGTCAACGATGCCTTCCTCTCCTCCTCCGCCGCCCGGGTGAATGTGGTGTCCGGCGGGCAGGTGACCCGGGCCCATGCGGTCTCCCGCAACTGCCTGGCCGGCAGCGGCCTGGTGCAGAGCCTCTCCATCGACTCGGGGGTGTATGGGGGCTCCGGCTCCACCTCCAGCGGCAGCGGCTCCCTG
>DXES01000003.1 GCA_019114825.1 Candidatus Anaerotruncus excrementipullorum | reverse complement strand
GCGCTAGGCCTCTGCCGCCTGGGGCAGGAAGCACTCCCGGCGGTCGCTGGCGAGGAAAAATTTCCCACGGTCGGAGGTGAACAGCACCGAAAGGGTGGGGTGCAGCTGCCGGAGCTCCTCATGCAGGCTCTGCCCCACCAGGAAATGGTTTTCCAGGATCTCGATTTTGCTGGTGCTGCCGGTCATCTGCTGGATCAGGGAGAGCCAGAACTGGGCGCCGAACATCTCCACGGTGGACAGCACCAGGTCCATCTCGTCCTCCATATTGTCCCCATAGAGCTGGTTGGCCACATACAGCACAAAGGAGCGCTCGATCCCGGAGACCACCGCGATCCGCTGCCCCTGCTTCTCATAGAGGATCTTCTGGCAGATCGCCTTGCCGAACGGCTCCCCCACATAGCGGCGGTTGATAATTTTGGGGTTGGCCTCCAGGTTCAGCGTGGCGGCGAGCAGGGTGTTGACCTCCTCCTCCAGGGCGGAGGCCTCTGAGCGGCTTTCGATATGCCGGCTTAGGACCCCCTTGCCCACAATGGCCATGTCCGCCGTGGCGATGTGGTCCAAAAGCCACCCCACCCCGGAGCCCACGAACTCCCGGACCTCCTCCTTGCTGCATTCCCCGCTCTCTACAATCCTGCGGTATTTGGCCATCTGGGTGGAGAAAAACTCCTCGTGCTGCATTTTGTGGATGGCGTAGCCCGGATAGCCGGTCCGGCGCATGTAGGCCTCCTCCCGGGCGGTGTGGCGGGCAAAATAGCCCTGCAGGTAGTTCATCCCCTCCCGCAGGATGAACATGCGGTTAAAGGGGTCCTCCTCCCGGGTTTTGGTCCGCTCCAGCACCTGCTGGGCGAGCTTGAAGAGCTGGCGGTGGTCCTCGTCCAGCTCCTCAACACCCATCAAATAGTTTTCGTTCCATGTAAGCATAGCTCCCCCATCCTTTGCTGCTGATCCTCAAACACATTAAATTTTTATTAATCGCCGGTTAGATGGGGGACGAAATATGGGGCGCTTATTGAAAAAATTTTATGAAAAATACCCCAAACGGCATTCCCGGAGGGAGCTGCCGTTTGGGGCGTTGCCGGCTGTGGCTCAGTAGTTGGCGGCTTCGAACAGCACCACCAGCACCTCCTCCGGCTGGGAGAGGGCGGTCTTGGTGAAAAACAGCTGCTTTTGGTTCTCCAGCGTCTGGACGCTCATGACGGTGGGGGCGCATTTGAGGATCCGCTGATACCCCTCCTGGATCACCGACACCTGGCCGGTCTTGGGCACCCAGATGCCTGGCAGCCCTCGCTCCAGGTAGCTGTTGAAGTCGGGGTTCACATTGTCCCCAAAGTTGTCGGTAAAGGTGTACAGCCCCGTCTCCCCCACCGGGAAGTTGGCCCGCAGCCAGTCCACCACCGGCGCGGAGCTTACCCGGGAGAGCCCGGGGTAGTAGGTCTGGAAATCCATCATCCGCAGCTTGCGGCTGGACAGGTTCTCATAGAGCACCTCGTCCCGGCGCAGGGTGGCCCCCTCCTCATCGGCGGTGAGGGTCCACAGCTCGGCGTTGGAGGAGCTGACCAGGTTCAGCAGGTGCATCTCCAGCCCGGTGACCCGCCCCAGGTCGTTGACGGTCATCCGGCTGGATTCCACCAGCACCTCTTTGGCGTCCGGCTGGTCCATAATCTCCAAAATCTGGTTCATATTGGGTTTTTCCAGCACATTGGCGGCGGTGGCGGCGGGCAGCTGGGAGGTGTTCATCTGCACCCGGATCAGCCCGATGCCCAGCGCCAACAGCTTGAGCAGCCCCAAAAACAGCAAAAAGCCGATCACGCACACCATAATCAACCGGAATTTATATTTGGGCTTCATCCGCTTAAACTGCGCCAAGGTCATCCAAACCACCGCCTATCCTGTTTTGCCGGGGAGGAGCTATCCGTCACCCCCATTATAATGCCGGGCGGCGGGGAATGTCAATTCCTGTGGGATTTTCGCCGCCCCAGGGGCAGGGCGTTCACCCCCAGGGAGAGGAAGATCCCCAACAGGGTGTCCACGACCCGCCCCAGGGCGAAGGCCACCGGCGCCTGGTCCGCCCCGTGGGAGACCACTACCGACAGGTATACCACGCAGGTGATGTAGGTGGCGGGGGTGCGCTCCAGCGCCACCGTCAGGTACATCAGCGGGATCAGCCCCAGGGAGATGGCCAGGTAGGCGGCCAGGGGGGCCTGTAGCCAGGGGACCGCCCGCAGCGCCAACAGCACCAGCAGCCCGTAGCCGCCCCCCAGCAGGGTGCCCACCGTGCGGTTGCGGCCGGCCTTCCAGCCGCTGGGCAGGTCCCGCTGCATGCACAGGATGGCGGCGATGGCGGAGTAGAAGGGGATCCCGCCGCCCCGCAGCAGGTCCACCAGAAAGCAGAGAAAGACAGCCAGGGCGGATTTTACAATCCGCAGGCCCAGTTTCGGCAGTTTCATTGCTTCTCTCCTCCTTTTCTTTTTTCCGGCCGCCCCAGCTGGGGCAGCGCCCCCGGGCAGGTGCGCACATAGTGGAAGAGGTACTGCTGGGCGATGCCCCCATAGGGGGCGATCCACTCCGGCAGCCCCCGGGGGAACAGCTGGGACAGGGCCCGTTTCACCCACACGTCGGCGGGGAAGCACTCCAGCCGCCCGCAGCCGTAGAGCAGGGCGCAGTCGGCCACCTTCCTGCCCACCCCCAGGATCCGCATCAGCTCCGCCCGGGCCTCGGGCAGGGGCAGCCGGGCGGCCAGGTCCAGGTCCACCTGGCGGCCGGCCACCTTTTGGGCGGCGTCCAGCAGGTAGCGGGCCCGGTAGCCCGCCCGCAGCCCGGCCAGCTCCGCCTCGGCCCGCCCGGCCAGGGCCTGGGGCGCAGGGAAGGCAAAACAGTCCCCGCCCAGCGGCCGCCCGAACTGCCGGCAGAGCTGGTCCAAGATCCATTGGATCCGGGGGATGTGGTTATTTTGGCTGACGATGAACGAGCAGAGGGCCTCCCAGGGCTCCTGGCGCAGCACCCGGATACCGGGGGCGTAGGCCGCCGCCCGGGCGAACACCGGGTCCCGGGCCAGCTGGGCCCGGATGGCGGCGTAATCCCGGTCCAGGTCGAAGTATGGCCGCCAGAGCCGCTGGAACTCCTCCATGGAGCTCCCCCACAGGACCACCCCGCCCTGCCATTGGGCAATTTCACAAGCCTTTCCCAGGGCCACCCCCCGCCAGCCCCCCTCCGGCAGCGGCCGCCACCGGAAGGCCTGGCCGCAGGTGAAGGTGGCCTTTAGGTCGAAATCCGTGAGCCCGGCCAGGAAAATCCCCGGTCCGCGGGGCGTCTGCACCGCCTGCGCCGTCCATGCCGCCATCCTGCTGCCCCCTTTCGCCGCGCAAAGCCTTTGCAGCAGAGTATAGCAGATTTTGCAGAGAAAGCCAACGAATTTTTCCGGCAGATTTCGGGGAGAGTCCACAAAAAAATTGGGAAAAATATCCATCTCCTTTTACCGTCAGTAGAGCCGGTTTTGGGCCGCCGGAGAAGTTTTCCCCCTTTTCCACCGGGTTTTCCCCCAAAAAAATGCGAGACAATCGGGAAGTTTTCCCCATTTTCCACCGGGTTTTCCACCGAATAGGGAAAATGGGGAAAGGTTTTCCACCGGTGGATAATACCCGCCGTATATCCCGGCCGTTTTTGGGGGCGGCCATTTTTTGTGCAAAATAGCAGTTGACAGCCGTATAGCGGCCGGGTTCCGGCGCATACTACCACCGTCCGGGGAAATTTTCCGGCGCAAAAACCAACGAAAAGGGGGAGCGGCCATGCTCAAGGGAGTCAGCCAGAAGGTGATCGAGGTGGTCCACACCGACAACCGCTATTTTGAACGGGCGATCCTGTTTTTAAAACCAGGGATCCCGGAGGAGGACCGCCCCACCCTGCGCCGGCGGGCGGGGGAGTACCTGACCCAGATCGACCTGTGCCCCCGGCGGCGGGAGCGGCGGCTGCCCGCCCTGGCCGATGGGGTGAAGCTGCTGCTGGCGGCGCTGGGGGGCGCCGGGCTGGCCTGCCTGTTCCTGCTGCTCTAGCCTGCCAAACCCCCAAAAATCTGCATTTTTTTCAAAAAACCCCCCGCCGGATGTGGCGGAGGATTTTTTCTTATGTTATAATAGACATCGTATCAACAGACAGTAGAACCGGCCGGGCCCGCCCGGCCGCTGCGGAATGGAGCTTACGATGGAAAAGAGGCAACCGGCCCCCGCCCGCGGGGCCGCCAAGGACCCCCAGCGCCCGGCAGCGGACCTGGCGGTGGGACGCAATGCGGTGCTGGAGCTGCTCAAGGGCAAGCGGGAGGTGGAGTGCGTCTACCTGTGCGAGGAGGACCCCTCCAAGGGCCAGCCCCTCTCCCGGATCGCCGGCCTGGCCCGGGAGCGGGGGGTGCCGGTAAAGCGGGTGGACGTGCGCAAGCTGGAGCATCTGGCCGGCGGGCTGCACCACCAGGGGGTGGTGGCGGTGGCCGCCGCCTTTGCCTATAGCACCCTGGAGGAGATTTTGGACCGGGCGGGGCAGGAGCCCCCGTTTCTGGTGCTGGCGGACGGCATCGAGGACCCCCACAACCTGGGGGCGATCATCCGCACGGCGGAGGCCGCCGGGGCCCATGGCCTGGTGATCCCCAAGCGGGGCGGGGTGGGGCTCACCCCCATCGTGGGGCGCACCAGCGCCGGCGCAGTGGAACACCTGCCGGTGGCCCGGGTGCCCAACCTCACCGCCGCCATCCAGCAGCTGCAAAAGCGGGGGATCTGGGTCTACTGCGCGGATATGGGCGGCCAGCCCTGGGACCGGGCGGACCTGCGGGGCCCGCTGGCGCTGGTGGTGGGGTCGGAGGGGTTCGGGGTCTCCCGCTTGGTGCGGGAGACCTGCGACGGCGCCCTCTCCCTGCCCATGCTGGGCCGGGTCAACTCCCTGAACGCCTCGGTGGCGGCGGGCATTTTGTTGTATGAGGCGGTCCGCCAGCGGATGGGCGCCGCCCTCCTGTGATTCCCCAATACTAGAAGACGAGGAGTGGAGACATGGGCCGGGAATACGATGTGGATGAGATCTTAGCGGAGGTCCGGCGCAAGCGGGGCGCCCAGGAGCGGCAGCCGGAGGCCCGGCGGGAGCCGGCCGCTGCCCCCCGGCCGGTGTCCGGCGGGGCCAGGGGCGCCGGGCGGGCCGCCCCCCAAGCCGCCCGCCCGGCGCAGGACCGGCTGCGGGAGCAGCCCTCCCCCTGGGAGCAGGCGGAGGGCTTCCAGTTCGATGCCCCGGAGGAACCCCAGCCCCGGCGGAGCTTCGGGGAGCGCCCCGGCCGCCGCCGAGAGCCGGAGCCGGAGGCGTTTGCCCCCTACGCCCCGGCGGAGGAGGAGCCCCTGCCCCCGCCGGAGGACTATGCCGTTGGCTTCACCCAGAGCGGCGAGTTTGACTTCCGGCAGGAGCCGGCGGAGGCCCAGGAGGAACTCCCGCCCCTGGGGGAGGAGCGGTGGGAGGAGGCCTACACCCAGGAGGTGGAGGCCTCCGGCGGGTCGCTGGCCCACTCCCGGTGGCGGCAGCCCTATGCTGAGCAGGAGCGGCTGGAGACCCCGGCGGAGGAGGATGAGTTTGCCTCCCCGGAGGATGCGCCGTTTGTGGAGAAGGACCTGCGTGGCCTGCGCACCGGGCTGCGGGTGAAGCTGTTCTTCACCGGCCTTTTGACGCTGCTCTCCTTCTACCTGGCCCTCTCCCTGCGGCCGCTGGCCCTGGCCGAGCGGCTGGGGGTACCCAATGGGCTGCTGTTCCTGCCGCCCTTTATGCTGCCCGAGGAGAATATGCGGCTGTTTTTGATCGTGAACCTGGTGCTCTGCGTGCTGGGGGCGGTGGTGTGCAGCGGGATCGTGGGGGGCGGCATCATGGCCCTGCTGCGCCTGCGGGCCAACGGGGACACCCCGGCGGTGCTGGCAGTGCTGGCGGCGGTGGTCCAGGGGGCGGTGCTCACCGCCCTGCCGGATACCGTCTATGCCAGCGACTCCATCAGCCTGTATTTCTGCGTGGCCCTGGCGGCCCTCTGGTGCAACCTGTGGGGGAAGAGCCTGCTCCTCTCCCGGGTGGCCCGCAACCTGCGCACCCTCACCGGCGGCCGGGATAAGTACGCCTTTGTGCAGATCCAAAACCGGGAGTTCGCCCGGGAGTTTGCCCGGGGGCTGGGCCCGGAGGTGAACCGGGTGGCCTACAGCGTCAAGAGCGACTTCCTCATGGGCTTTTTGGAGAAGAGCTACGCCTCCGACTACAGCGAGACCTTCCACTGCTTTGCCGCCCCGGTGAGCCTTCTGGGGGCGCTGGTGGTGGCGGTGGCCTCCTTCCTGCTGGGGGATGGGGACCTGCCGGTTGCGGTGAGCGGCTTTACGGCGGTGCTCTGCGTCTGCGCCCCCTTCTCGTCCACGCTGGTGCCCAACCTGATGCTGAACCGGGTGTCCAAAGGGCTGGCCCGGGGCGGGCAGCTGCTGGCGGGGTATGAGACGGCAGAGGAGCTCTCGGAGACCGATGCGGTGGTGCTGAACGACAAGGACCTCTTCCTGCCGGAGAACATCATGATCCACGGGATGAAGGTGTTTGCGGAGAAGCGGATCGACGAGGCGATTTTGGACGCGGCCAGCGTGGTGATCTCCTGCGACGGCATCCTCTCGGGGGTGTTCCTGAACATGGTGGGGGGCAACCGCCGGATGCTCAAGCCGGTGGAGAACCTGGCCTACGAGGACGGGCTGGGCATCTCCGCCTGGGTCAGCGGCAAACGGGTGCTGATCGGCAGCCGGGACCTGATGCACCACCACGGCATCGACTGCCCCTCCAAGGACTTTGAGTCCCGGTATGTGCGGGACGGCCGGCGGGTGTTCTACATTGCCAGCAGCGGGGAGCTGTCGGCCATGTTTGTAGTGAGCTACAACCCCGACCCCGACCGCGCCCAGCAGCTGGCCGAGCTGCAGCGCCGGGGGGTCTCGGTGGTGGTGCATACCACCGACCCCAACCTGACGGTGGAGCTGATCGCGGGGGCGTTCGGCCTCAAGCGCACCGGCCTCAAGGTGCTGCCCGCCAAGCTCCACGCCGAGTACGGGATGCTCACCCAGCCCAAGGCCCGGATCGCCGCCGGGGCGGCCCACAGCGGCGGCGCGGCGGGGGTGCTCAGCCTGCTGCGGGCGGCGGCGGCGGTGCGCGCCTCGGTGATGCATGGGGCGGTGGCCCAGGTGATCGGCATCGTGGCCGGCTACGGCCTGGTGGCGTTCATGGCGTTCACCAGCTCCCTGAGCCTGGCCTCCAGCGCGGTGCTGCTGGGCTATGGCCTGGTGTGGATGCTGCTCACCGCGGTGGTCTGCTCCGCGGTCTCCAAATAGGCGGCCCCTTCCCGGCCCCCGGACACGCCGTCCGGGGGCCTTTTTGCCCGCTGCGGGCCCGGGGCTTCGGATTTTCCGGATAAATCCAGGGAGGGATGGGGAATTTTTCTTATGCAAAATGGATAAATTTTTCACCATTTTTTATACAGCCCCGCGGAACGCCCCCACTTGCGGAATCGGCAAACCAACTGTATAATATCAATATAATGTCCAGCGGGCCCCGGGGGTGCTCCTGGCAATTATGACTAATGCGTTGGCAGATAGAAAAGGAGTGTATCCACATGAGACAATACTTAGCAGGCAAGATCCGCAATGTTGCCATTGCCGGCCACGGCAGCAGCGGCAAAACCTCCCTGGCCGAGGCGCTGCTGTTCAAGGCCGGAGCCACCGACCGGCTGGGCAAGGTGGCGGACGGCAACACCGTCTGCGACTTCGATCCGGAGGAGACCAAGCGCAAGGTCTCGGTCTCCAGCGCGGTTGCCCCCTTCAGCTGGGGCAGCGTGAAGATCAACCTGATCGACACTCCTGGGCTGTTCGACTTCGCCGCCGGCATGTATGAGGGCATCCGCCCGGCCGAGAGCGTGCTGATCGTCCTTTCCGCCCGCTCGGGGGTCAGCGTGGGGGCCGAGAAGGCCTATAAGCTGGCCGACCAGATGGGCAAATCCAAGATCTTCTTTGTCAACCAGATGGACAGCGAAAACGCCGACTTCTACAAGGTGCTGGAGGAGCTGAAGACCAAGTTCGGCCCCTCGGTCTGCCCGCTGGTGGTGCCCTATGTGGCCGACCACAAGGTCCAGTGCTACATCAACCTGGTGGACAACAAGGCCTATCGCTACAACGCCAAGGGCGAGCCGGCCGAGGTGGCCATGCCCGACACCGGCCACCGGCTGGAGGGGCTGATCGGCGCCATCAGCGAGGCGGTGGCCGAGACCGACGAGGAGCTGTTCGAGAAGTTCTTCTCCGGCGAGCAGTTCACCCGGGACGAGATCATCCGCGGCATCCACAACGGCGTCCACAACGGCGCCATCACCCCGGTGCTCTGCGGCTCCGCCCTGACGCTGGAGGGCATCGATATGCTGCTGGACTCCCTGGTGGACCACCTGCCCTCCGCCTGGGAGGCGGGCGCCGAGACCGCCGAGGACGCCGACGGCAACCCGGTGGAGGTCCCCTGCACCGATGAGGCCCCCCTGGCCGCCTACATCTTCAAGACGGTGGCCGACCCGTTCGTGGGCAAGCTGTCCTACTTCAAGGTGGTCTCCGGCAAGCTCTCCGGGGATCTCATCCCCGTCAACTCCCGCACCGGCGAGCCGGAGCGGCTGGGCAAGCTGGTCTACACCACCGGCAAAAAGCAGGAGGAGACCGCGTTCATCACCGCCGGCGACATCGGCGCGGTGACCAAGCTGGGCGCCTCGGTCACCGGGGACACCCTCTGCGACCCCAAGAAGGTGGTCTCCTTCCAGCGGATGCAGTTCCCCGAGCCCTGCCTGTCCATGGCGGTGAAGATCAAGAACAAGGGGGACGAGGGCAAGGTGGCCCAGGGCATGGCCCGGCTGATGGAGGAGGACCCCACCATCCGCTTCGAGCAGAACCCCGAGACCAAGCAGCAGATCATCTCCGGCCTGGGCGAGCAGCACCTGGATGTGATCGTCTCCAAGCTCAAGGCCAAATTCGGCGTGGATATCGACCTGACCCAGCCCCGGGTGCCCTACCGGGAGACCATCCGCAAGAAGGTGAAGGTCCAGGGCAAGCACAAGAAGCAGTCGGGCGGCCACGGCCAGTACGGCGACGTGTGGATCGAGTTCTCCCCCTACGATGGCGAGGAGCTGCTGTTTGAGGAGAACGTGTTCGGCGGCTCGGTGCCCAAGAACTTCTTCCCGGCGGTGGAAAAGGGCCTGCAGGACTGCGTCAAGCACGGCATCCTGGCCGGTTACCCGGTGGTGGGCCTCAAAGCGGTGCTGCTGGACGGCTCCTACCATCCGGTGGACTCCTCCGAAATGGCCTTCAAGACGGCGGCCTCCCTGGCCTACAAGGCGGCTATGCCCCAGGCCTCCCCGGCGCTGCTGGAGCCGATCGGCACCCTGAAGGTGTATGTGCCCGACTCCAACACCGGCGACATCATCAGCGAGCTGAACAAGCGCCGCGGCCGCGTGCTGGGGATGAACCCCACTGAGGACGGCCTGGTGGAGATCGAGGGCGAGGTGCCTATGAGCGAGATGGGGGATTTCTCCACCATGCTACGCTCCACCACCCAGGGCCGGGGCAGCTTTACCTTCCAGTTCGCCCGGTACGAGCTGCTGCCCCAGCAGCTGGAGGCGGGCGTCATCGAAGAGGCGAAAAAGTTTATGGAGCAGGAGTGATCCCCTGCCCCTCCCGCGAAGGGCGGGCCCAGCCGGGCCCGCCCTTCGCTTTTTCCGGGACATAAGCCCCCCGGTTCCGGCGTATATATGGAGTACCGAAATCCGGGGAAGGGGGAGCATGGATGGTTACGATCACATGGCGGGTGACCAAGCGCCAGGGGCTGGCCGCGGCGGCGGCCTTTTTGGCGGCGCTGGGGCTGGGGGTGTGGGGCCGGGCGGCCCTGAGCCAGCTGCGGGGGGAACAGGCGCAGCCCGCCGCCCAGACCCAGCAGGTCTGGAAGGAGCCGGGCGGCACCAACCAGGAGCGGCTGCAGTTTTTGGAGGGGTTTGGCTGGCAGGTGGCCCAGGAGCCGGAGGAGATTGTGGAGATCCAGATCCCCCAGGAGCTGGACGCCGTCTATGGGGATTACAACCAGCTCCAGCAGGCCCAGGGCTGCGACTTGGAGAAGTATGCGGGGGAGCGGTGCAAACGGTATAGCTACCAGGTGACCAACTACCCCGGCCAGGCGGAAAATGTCCGGGCCAACCTGTTGGTGGCCGGGGGAAAGATCATCGGCGGGGATATCTGCTCGCTGGAACTGGACGGCTTTATGCATGGTTTCCGAAAACCGGAGGAAACTTCCGGCGACGTTCGGACGAATTTATAAATTTGATGTTGTTTTCACCAGAAATATATGTTATAATCTGTGTACTATTACCGCGCACGTCCACCGGCGGGAGGTTCCCCTCCCGGTGGGCGGCTATTTTGTGCCCGCCCCTGGTGGGCGGGAAGGGAGGGACTGCCGGTGGCGCAGGACAGAGGACTCCAGCGGTTGGACAAGCTGATCGCAGCCCAGACCAGCCTCTCCCGCAGGCAGGTCCACCAACTGCTGAGCAGGGGCCAGGTGACGGTGAACGGCCAGGCGGTCCGCCGGTTCGATGCCAAGGCCGACCCGGACACCGACCAGGTGGCCCTCTCGGGGCAGCCGCTGGCCCTCAAGCGGTATAGCTACCTGATGCTCCACAAGCCCCAAGGGGTGGTCTGCGCCACCCAGGACCGGGCGCTGCCCACCGTGCTGGACCTGGTGCCGGAGCCGCTGCGGCGCAGCGGCCTGTTCCCTGCCGGCCGGCTGGACAAGGACACCACCGGCTTTGTGCTGATTACCAACGATGGGGAGTTCGCCCACCGGATCCTCTCCCCCCGCAGCCATGTCCCCAAGGTGTACACCGCCTGGCTGGACAAGCCTGCGGATGGGCAGGTGGTCCAGGCGTTTGCGGCGGGCATGCAGATCGGCGCCGACCGGTGCCTGCCCGCCCGGCTGGAGCTTGTGGAGCCCGGGGGCAGGGTGGCCCGGGTCACCCTGCGGGAGGGGATGTACCACCAGATCAAGCGGATGTTCGGCGCCTTCGGCATCGGGGTGCAGGCGCTGCACCGGGAGCAGATCGGCGGGCTGAAGCTGGACCCGGCGCTGCCCGCTGGAAAATGCAGGGAGCTCGACCGGGAGGAATTGGAAAAAATTTTGAGGGAATAGGCGAAAAAAGGCGATTTGGGGCCATAGAGGGGGAAAAACCGCCTTTGTTGGCGGCGGCTGTTCAAAAAACAGTAAAAATTTAGACACACATTGCGGCGAAAATTGTTGTAGAATGGTGCCAACAAAGACCGACCCCAGTTTTCCCCAAATCCAGGCGCGAAATCTCCCGTTTTTTCACAAGGTAAGCGCGAATTTGTATTGCAATGTATACAAATTTGTTGTAAAATAAGCGTAACGGCTTGTTGAAATTCGGAGGCCCTTTGGGAGCGCCAGTCCTCCCGGCCGCCCCGCGGGCGGCGAAGGCGGCACACATCTACTACCGAGGAAGAGGGGATCGAAATGTCAAATAGGCTTTTCCAGGGAATCGTACACCAAATGCGCGACTGCATCGAC
>DXES01000135.1 GCA_019114825.1 Candidatus Anaerotruncus excrementipullorum | reverse complement strand
CGGAAATTTTCAATTTCCTATCAAATCACTACTTTCCTGAAAAAGGGAGGGCAAAAACTCTCTTTTCAATCCCACCCGGCGGCTGGAAACCCGCCGGGCCTCAGCGCACCACCAGGTTGACCAGCTTGCCGGGGACGACGATCTGCTTGACCACCGTCTTGCCCTCCAGAAGGGCCTGGATCTCCGGCAGCCCCTTGGCGGTCTGGAGCATCTGATCCTGGGTGGCGCCGGCGTCCACCTGGGCGCGGGCACGGATCTTGCCGTTCACCTGGACCACAATTTCCACCTGGGTCTCCTTGCACTTCTCCGGGTCGTAGGTGGGCCAGTGCTGATCGGTGACCATGCCGCCGAACCGGCACTGCTCCCACAGCTCCTCGGTGAGGTGGGGGGCGAAGGGGTTGAGCAGCAGCAGGAAGGTTTTGAACTCCGCGTGGTTGATGGCGCCGTGGTCGTAGATCTCGTTGAGCAGGCTCATCAGCGCCGCAATGGCGGTGTTGTACTTCATCTGCTCGATGTCCTCCGAGACCTTGCGCACCGCCTTGTGCAGGCTGGACTCCAGGGCGGGGGAATAGGCCTCCCCCTCCCCCAGCAGTTCCACAAGGCCATACACCCGCTCTAAGAACCGCTTGCAGCCCTTGATCGAGCTCTGGGACCAGGGGGCGCTCTTCTCGAAGTCGCCGATGAACATCTCATACAGCCGCAGGGTATCGGCGCCATACTCCCGGATGATGTCGTCCGGATTGACCACATTGCCCCGGGACTTGCTCATCTTCTCGTTGTTCTCCCCCAGGATCATGCCGTGGCTGGTGCGCTTGGCATACGGTTCCGGGGTGGGGACCACGCCGATGTCGTAGAGGAACTTGTGCCAGAAGCGGGAGTAGAGCAGGTGCAGGGTGGTGTGTTCCATGCCGCCGTTGTACCAATCCACCGGCATCCAGTATTTGAGCGCCTCCTTGGAGGCCAGCTCCTTGTCGTTGTGGGGGTCGCAGTAGCGCAGGAAGTACCAGGAAGAACCCGCCCACTGGGGCATGGTATCCGTCTCCCGTTTGGCGGGGCGGCCGCACTTGGGGCAGGGGACATTCACCCACTCGTCCATAGCAGCCAGCGGGGAGTCCCCGTCACTGGTGGGCTCATAGCTGTCCACCTCCGGCAGCCGCAGGGGCAGCTCGCTCTCATCCAGGGGCACATAGCCGCAGTGGTCGCAGTGGATGATGGGGATCGGCTCCCCCCAGTACCGCTGGCGGGAGAACACCCAGTCCCGCAGCTTGTAGTTCACCTTGGGCTCCCCTTTGCCGTTTTCCTGGAGCCACTGGGTGATCTTCTTTTTGGCCTCCTCCACCGGCAGGCCGTCCAGGAAGCCGGAATTCACCAGGATGCCCGTCTCGCAGTCGGTGAACGCCTCCTGCTCCACATTGCCGCCCTTGACCACCTCAATGATGGGCAGGCCGAATTTTTTGGCGAACTCCCAGTCCCGGGTATCGTGGCCGGGCACCGCCATGATGGCGCCGGTGCCGTAGCTCATGAGCACATAGTCGGAGATGAAGATGGGGATCTCCTGGCCGTTCACCGGGTTGATGCCCCGGACCCCTTCCAGCCGGACGCCGGTCTTATCCTTGGCCAGCTCGGTGCGCTCAAAGTCGCTCTTACGGGCGGCCTCCTGCTGGTAGGCACGTACCGCGTCCATATTCTGGATCCGGTCCGCCCACTTGTTGATATAGGGGTGCTCGGGGGAGATGACCATATAGGTGGCGCCGAACAGGGTGTCCGGGCGGGTGGTGTAGACGGTGAGCAGGTCGCCGGCAGTAGTGGCAAAATCCACCTGGGCGCCGGTGGAACGGCCGATCCAGTTGCGCTGGGAGGTCTTGACCCGCTCGATGTAGTCCACCTGGTCCAGATCGTCCAGCAGCCGCTGGGCATACTCGGTGATCTTCAGCATCCACTGGCTCTTGACCTTGTGGACCACCTCGCTGCCGCACCGCTCGCAGACGCCGCCCACGACCTCCTCGTTGGCCAGCACCACCTTGCAGCCGGTACACCAGTTCACCGACATCTCCTTTTTATAGGCCAGACCCCGTTTAAACATCTGCAGGAAGATCCACTGGGTCCATTTGTAGTAGTTGGGGTCGGTGGTGTTGATCTCCCGGTTCCAGTCGAAGGAGAGGCCCAGGCTCTTCAGCTGGGATTTGAACCGCTGGACGTTGTCGTGGGTCACCTTCTCCGGGTGGATGTGGTTTTTGATGGCATAGTTTTCGGTAGGCAGGCCAAAGGCGTCCCAGCCCATGGGGTAGAGGACGTTGTAGCCCTCCAGCCGCCGCTTCCGGGCCAGGATATCCAGCGCCGTATAGGAGCGCGGATGGCCCACATGGAGCCCCTGGCCGGAGGGGTAGGGGAACTCCACCAGCGCGTAATATTTGGGCTTGGAATAGTCATCGGAGGCGGCAAACACATTGCGGGCCTCCCAGATCTCCTGCCACTTTTTCTCCACTGCTGCAAAATCGTACTTCACTGTCTGTACACTCCCTATTTCATGCGCCCGGCCCGGGGCCCGGCACAGTTACTTGTCCTCTTCCAGCGGCACCCGGGGCGCATCCGCCCACAGCCGCTCCAGGGCATAGAATTGGCGGCTCTGCTCCTGGAACAGGTGCACGATCACCTCGTAGTAGTCCAGCACGATCCATGCGGCCGACTGGTACCCCTCGATCCGCCGGGGCTCCAGCCCCAGGGCGGAGAGGCCCTCCTCCACGGCATCGGACATGGCCTTCACCTGGATGGGGGAGGAACCGGAGGCCACCACAAAATAGTCGCCGATGGTGGTCAGGTCCTTAATCTCCAGGGCGGTGACATCCTGGGCCTTTTTGCCGTTCAGCAGCTTGGCGATGGCGTGCACCATTTCGATCGATGTCAAATAATCCACCTCCATAAGGTCATTCATTGCGCAGGATATAGGCGTTGTAGGCCTCAAACGTCTCCCGGCTGATGCCCAGAGACCGCTCCACCAGATCCTTCACGGCAAACCGCAGGGCCTCCCGCATGGCCTGGGTGAGCCCCGATTCGGCCAGCCTGCGCATCCGGTCCACATCAGGGTAGTTCCGGTCGGCGCTGGTCAGATCCGCCAGGTAGAGCACCTCGTCGAACCGGCTCATCCGGCCGCAGGCGGTGGTGTGGTAGCGCACCGCATGCAGCAGCTCCGGGTCGTCGATCCCCAGCTGGTATTTGATCAGCCCGCAGGCGGCCATGCCGTGCCAGGTTTTGGGCTGGCCTCTTTGGATTCCGTCCAAAATAATACCATACTTTGTCAGCCATTGCAACTGCTCTTCGCGGGGCATCTCCTTGCAGATATCGTGGAGCCAGGCCGCGGCCATGGCCTTCTCCACATCGCAGCCGTAGCGCCTGGCCAGCTTTTGGGCCTCGGCCACCACGCAGCTGGTGTGGTAAAACCGCTTTTCAGACAGGGTTTTTTTGGCAAACTGCTCCAATTTTTCCAGATCGAAGGCCATACCGCCACACCTTTCCTTTCCTGGCAGTCCGCCTCTGGGTCAATCCCGGTAGAGGCGGTTGATTTGGATATACCGGGCCACCTGGGGGGGCACCAGCCCCTCCAGGGACTGTCCGCCGCGCACCCGCGCCCGGATCTGGGTGGAGGAGATGGGCAGGGGTGAAAAAGGGATGATCCGGCTTTCGGCCCCATACCGCTCCCGCAAAAATGCCCCGTGGCTGCGCAGGCGTTCCTGCTCCCCCGGCTCCCGGGAACCGGCGCAGAGCACCGCCAGCTGGAAGATCCGCTGGGGGTTCTGCCACTGGGTGACGGTGAGGAACATGTCCCCGCCCATAATCAGATAGAAGGTATCCTCCGGGAAACGGGCGTGCAGCTGCTCCAGGGTATCCACCGTGTAGCTCCGGCTGCCCCGGCGCAGCTCCAGGTCGCTCACCTGGGCCGCCGGGTCCCCGGCGAAGGCCAGGCGACACATCTCCAGCCGCTGGGGCCCGGGGGCCAGGTCCTCCGCCTGCTTGTGGGGGGGCTGGCAGTCGGGGATCACCAGCAGCCGGTCCAGCCCCAGCGCCTGGCGGTAGGCCTCCGCCAGCTTCACATGCCCCAGGTGTACCGGGTTGAAGGTCCCGCCGTAGACACCGGTGCGCATCAGTCAGGGGAGATCTGGGGGTGCTCCGGATTGCGCCGGTAGAGCACAAACCGGGTCCCGATCACCTGCACCACCTCCGCGCCGGTGGCGCCGGCCAGCTGGCCGGCGATCTGCCGGGGGGAATCGGGCGCCGTCTCCAGCGCCCGCAGCTTGATCAGCTCCCGGGCGGTGAGCGCCTCGTCCACCTGCTTGACCAGGGCATCCTGGATGCCCCCCTTGCCCACCTGGAGGATGGTCTCCATCTGGTTGGCCAGCCCCCTGAGCTTGGCCCGCTGCTTGCTTGTCAACATCTGATCGTCCCTCTCATTTCTATGGTCATTGCGTTTTGGAAAGGATCCCCCGGGCCTGCAGCCGGCGCTCCAGCTCCCGCAGCGCCTTGCCCCGGTGGGAGATGGCGTCCTTCTCCTGGTCGCTCAACTCCGAAAAGCTGCGTTCCCCCACATAGAAGATGGGGTCGAAGCCGAACCCCCGCTCCCCTTTCGGCACATAGCCGATCCAGCCCTCGCAGGCCTCCTCCACCTCCATCCGCTCCCCATCGGGGGCGATGTAGCAGATATGGGCCACAAACCGGGCGGTGCGCTGCTGGCGGGGGACCTCCCGCAGCTCCTCCAGCAGCATCCGGATCTTCTCCGGATAGGGGGTGTCCTCGCCGCCATACCGGGCGGACCAGACCCCCGGGCGCCCCCCCAGGGCATCCACGCAGAGGCCGGAGTCATCCGCCACCGCGGCGCAGCCGGACAGCCGATGGACCGCCTGGGCCTTGAGGAAGGCATTTTCCCGGAAGGTCCCACCGGTCTCCTCCACCTTTAGATCGGGGTAGAGGTCCTTTTGGGCCAGCGTCTCAATCCCCGCCGGGGCAAAGATCCGCTGGAACTCCCGGAGCTTACCGGGGTTGCCGGTGGCAACGATCACACGCATCTCAATTCCCTCCCTCCTGCCCGTCAAACAGGGCAGCCACAAACTCCTGGGGATCGAAGGGGCGCAGGTCGTCGATCCGCTCCCCCACGCCGATATACTTCACCGGTACCTGCAGCTCCTGTTTGATGCCGATGACCACGCCGCCCCGGGCGGTGCCGTCCAGCTTGGTGAGGATAATGCCGGTGATGCCCGCCGCCTCCTGGAACTGGCGGGCCTGGGAGATGGCGTTCTGCCCGGTGGTGGCGTCCAGCACCAGCAGCGTCTCAATGTCGCAGCCGGGGGCCTCCCGGGCGATCACCCGGGCGATCTTGGACAGCTCGTCCATCAGGTTCTTTTTGTTGTGCAGCCGGCCGGCAGTATCGCAGATGACCACGTCCGCCCCCCGGGCCTTGCCCGCGGCAATGGCGTCATAGACCACGGCGGCGGGGTCGGCCCCCTCCGCCTGTTTCACCAGTTCCACCCCGGCCCGGTCGGCCCAGATCTGCAGCTGGTCGATGGCGGCCGCCCGGAAGGTATCCGCCGCCCCCAGCACCACCCGCTTGCCCTGGGATTTCAGGTTGGCGGCCAGCTTGCCGATGGTGGTGGTCTTGCCCACCCCGTTGACCCCGATCACCAGGATCACTGAGGGCTTGGTGCCCAGGTGCAGGGAGGCATCCCCCTCCAGCATCTGGGCGGCGATCTCCTTCACCAACCCCTTGATCTGGCTGGCATCGGTGATCCCCCGGCGCTTTACCTCCGCCCGCAGCCGGGCGCAGATCTCCTGGGCGGTGGGCAGGCCCACGTCCGAGAGGATCAGCGTCTCCTCCAGCTCCTCAAATAGGTCCTCATCAATCTTGGTAAACGAGTTGACAATGGCGTCCATCTTCTGGGCCATCGAGTCCCGGGTCTTTTTCAACCCCTCCGCCAATCTTCCAAAAAAGCCCATTTTCTTCGTTCCTTTCTATCGGGTAAATCCTAGCTTTGGGCGGCAAGCCCCAGCTTCTCCTCCGCCTCGTCCAGCCGCAGCTCCAGCAGCTTAGAGACCCCCTCCTCCTGCATGGTGACCCCATAGAGCACGTCCGCCGCCTCCATGGTGCCCCGGCGGTGGGTGATGGCAATAAACTGGGTCTTGCCGCTGATCCGGCGCAGGTATTGGGCGAACCGGGTCACGTTTACATCGTCCAGCGCCGCCTCGATCTCGTCCAACAGGCAGAAGGGGGCGGGACGCCGCCGCAGGATGGCAAAATAGATGGCAATGGCCACAAACGCCTGCTCGCCGCCCGAGAGGGAGGCCAGGTTTTTGATGATCTTGCCCGGCGGCTGCACAAAGATCTCGATGCCCGACTCCAGCGGGTCCTGGGGGTCGCTGAGGGTCAGTTCAGCCCGGCCGCCCCCGAAGAGCTCTACAAAAATTTTTGAGAAATTTTGGGAAATCTGCCGGAATTCCTCCAGGAAGATGGTGCGCATATCGCTGGTGAGCTTTTCAATCAGGCGCAGCAGCTGCTGGCGGGAATCCTGGGCATCCTGGGTCTGCTCCTTGAGGAACCGGTACCGCTGGGAGACCTCCCGGTACTCCTCCACCGCCCCCACATTTACGCTGCCCAAAGCCTTGATCTTCCCCTTCACCTCCGCCAGCCTGCGGCCGTCCCCCTGGGGGTCCTGGGTGGGCTGGGCCAGCTGGGCTGCTTGGGTACGGGTGAGCTCATATTCCTCCCACAGCTTGGCGATGACGCCGTCGTACTCCCCCTGGAGGGAATCCCTCTGGGCCTGCAGCCGCTCCAGCTCCCGGGCCGCCGTCTCCCGCCGGGCGGTGACCTGCTTTTCCTGGGCGCGGTGGCCGGTGGCCTGGGCTTCCAGGAGGTTGCGCTGCTGGCCGTGCTGGGCAATCTCGCCGTTCAGCCGCTGGATCGCCTCCCCCAGCTGCTCTCCCTGCCGCTGGGCCTGGGTGATCTGCTCCCGGGTCTGGCGGTCCTGCGCTTCCAGCTGTTCCAGCTGGAGCCGCAGGGCCTGGGTGTGCTCCTGCTGGTGGGACTTTTGCTCGGTGAGCTGTTCCACCATCCGGCATAGGCCGTCGGTCTCCTTCTCCAAAGCGGCCAGCTCCACCTCCAGCTGGGCCCGCTGGGCGGCCAGCTGTTCGGCCTGGACCCGGCCCGCCTCCCGCTGGGCGCTCAAACCGGAGAGCGCCTGGGCCACCTGCTCCAGCTGCTGCTCCAGCGCCTGGATCAGGTCGCTGTTGGTGCCGTTTTGCGCCCGCAGCTCCTCCAGGCGGCCGTTGAGGCTGCTGTATTCCTGGGCGGCCTGCTCCTTGGCGGCCACCGCCTCCCGGAGGGCGGACTCCAGCTGGGCCAGCCGGGCCTCGCAACGGACCCGGTCCTCCTGGGCGGTGGCCAGCTCCCCCTCCACCCCCTGCAGCTGGGCCTGGAGGGCGGAGAGGTCCTCCCGCGCAGCCTTCAGCTGGGTTTGGAGGGCGCCGGCCTGGTCCTCGTAGCCCCGGGCCTGGGCCCGCAGCGCCTCGATCTCCTTGGCGCGGCTGAGGATGCCCGCGCTGCGGGCCGCATAACCGCCGGTCATCGAGCCGCCCGCGTTGATCACCTGGCCGTCCAGGGTCACCACCCGGAACCGGTGGCCCCCCCGCTGGGCAATCAGGGTGGCGCAGTCCAGATCCTCCGCCACCGCTACCCGGCCCAGCAGCTGGTCCACCACGCCGGAGAACTGGGGATCGCATCCCACCAGCCCGGCGGCCAGGCCCAAAAAGCCCTCCATCCCCTCCAGCCACGGCTCGGACAGCCGCCGGCCCTTCACGGTGGTCAGGGGCAGGAAGGTGGCCCGGCCGGCCTTGGCGGATTTGAGCATCCCAATGGCCCGTTTGGCCACCCCCTCGTCCTGCACCACAATGTGCTGCAGGGAGGCGCCCAGGGCGATCTCGATGGCCAGGGCGTACCGGTCCTCCACCTGGATCAGCCGGGAGACCGGGCCACAGACCCCCTGCAGGGCGCCCTTTTGGGCCTGGGCCATCACATACTTTACACTGCCGGAGAAGCCCTCCAGGCTGTTCTCCATATCAAACAGCACCTTGGCCCGCTGCAGCCGCTCCCGGGCCCGGTCCTCCAGCTGCTGGCAGTCCCTGGCCAAACGGTCCAGCTTCTCCCGGCGGCCCTGCTGTTTGAGGCGCAGGCCGTCCCGGCTGTTGCCCAGCGACCGCAGGGTGTCCTCCAGCTGATGGAGCAGGTCCCGGCAGTCGGCGCACTCCCCCTCCAGGCGGGCGATGTTCCCATCCTTGACCACCGCGTTCTCCCGCAGGGCCTCCAGCCGGGAGAGGGACTCCTGGATCAGGGTGGCCCCGGAGGCGGAGGAGAGCTTGGTCTCATTGAGGCTTTGGTTTAGGGTGAACCGGCGCTCTTTGAGCGCCTCCACCTTGGCGTCCAGGCCGTTTTGCTCCTGGGAAACGGCCTGCTGGCGCACTTTTAGCTCCTGCTGCCGTTCCCGCAGCTGCCCGGCCTGTTCCTGCCGCCCGGCGATCTGCTGCCGCTGCTCCTGGATACGGGTATCCAGCTGGCTGTCGCTCTCCCCTGCGCGGTCCAGCTCCTGCTGGGCCTGCCGGCGGGCGGCCTCGCTGTGGACCAGGTCGTTTTCCAGCACCGCCCTGCGGGAGGCGGCCGCCGCCCGCTCCTCCTCCGCCTGTTGGACCTGGGCGCGCAGTTCCTCCGCCTGGACCGACAGCTGCTGCATTTGGGCATAGCAGGCGGAGATGGCGGCCTCCAGGCTGTCCAGCTCCTGCTGGATGGCCTGGTGGTCCCCCTGGGCCAACAGCAGCTTGTCCTCCTGTTGGTTTAGGGCCGCCTTGGCGGTCTCCAGCGTCCGCAGCCAGAGGGAGAGCTCCAGCCCCTTTTTCTCCTGGGCCAGGGCCAAAAAGGCGTTTGCCTTCTCCGCCTGGACCCGCAGCGGCTCCACCCGCCCCTCCAGCTCGGAGAGGATGTCCTGCAAACGCAGCAGGTTCTCCTCCGCGCCCTCCAGGCGGCGCTGGGCCTCCTGTTTGCGGTAGCGGAATTTGGAGATGCCTGCCGCCTCCTCGAAGATCTCCCGGCGCTGGGCGCTCTTGGCGCTGACGATCTCCGCAATCCGCCCCTGGCCGATGATCGAATAGCCATCCCGGCCCAGGCCGGTATCCATGAACAGCTCGTAGATGTCCTTGAGGCGCACGGCGGCGCCGTTCAGCCGGTATTCGCTCTCCCCCGAGCGGTAGAGCTTGCGGGAGACGGTGACCTCATCGCTGTCGCAGGGCAGCATCCGGTCGGCGTTTTCCAGGACGATCTGCACCTGGGCGCAGCCCTGGGGGTTGCGGCTCTGGGTGCCGCCAAAGATCACGTCCTCCATACGGCCGCCCCGCAGGGTTTTCACCGACTGCTCCCCCAGCACCCAGCGCACCGCGTCGGCAATATTACTCTTTCCGCTGCCGTTAGGACCCACCACGGCGGTAATCCCATCGTGGAAGGTCAGCTTGATGCGGTCGGGGAACGACTTGAACCCCTGTATCTCCAAACTGCGCAGCCGCAAATTCACACTTCCTCTAGTTCCAGTGCCAGCCCGCGGAGGGACTCCTTGGGCCGGAGCTTGATGTAATACCCCCGGGCTTTCAGCGCCTCCAGCGGGCTGCCTCCATGGCCGGTGAGCTTGGAGACCGCCCGGGGGTCCAGCCGGAGCCAATACCGCCCCGGGGGCCTGCCCGCCAGGGCGGCCTCCAGCCGGCGGCGCAGCAGCGCCCCCTGGCAGAGCTCCCGAAAGGCCGGGTGCCAGGGGCCCGCTAGATAGTTCTGTTCCAGGGAAGGCTGGGCGTGCAGCCCCATACGGATCACCGGGATGCCCCGCTCCTCCTCGAAAAACGCCAGCAGCCGGGCCCCCAGCTCCACCGCCTCCTCCAAATTGGGGGGGCGGTACTCCCCCGCCTGCCAGAGGCGGGCCAGACGGGTCCCCCGCAGCACCACTGTGGGATAGACCCGCATGGTATCCGGCGCCAGCCCGGCCAGCTGTCGGGCGGTCTTCAGGTCCTTTTGGGGGGTGGAGCCATAGAGGCCGGTCATCATCTGCAGCCCCAGGGAAAACCCACGGTCCCGCACCCGGCCCGCCCCTTCCGCCACCTGGCGGGCGGTGTGGCCCCGGCCGTTGCGCGCCAGCACCCCATCGTCCATGCTCTGGGCCCCCAGCTCGACGGCGGTGACGGGGTAGGCCGCCAGCAGCGCCAGGCTGGCTTCATCCACCGCATCCGGCCGGGTGGAGACCCGGATACCGGAGAAGGCGCCCGCCTGCACAAACGGGGCCGCCGCCTCCAGCAGCTCCCGCTGGTAGGCCCGGTCCACAGCGGTAAAGCTGCCGCCGAAAAAGGCGATCTCCGTCCGGCGCCCCGCCAGATGGGCCGCTGCCTGGCGGCAGAGGCGGCGCACCGTCTCCCCGGTGGGGGGCGACTGGGTTCCGGTGATCTCCCCCTGGTCGCAGAAGCTGCACCGGTGGGGACAACCCACGTGGGGCACAAAGATGGCCAGATTCCCGTGCCTCACTGGCCCATCAGCCGCAGCGCCTCCCGGGCGGCCGCCTGTTCGGCGCTCTTTTTGCTGCCGCCGCAGCCGGTGCTGATGACGTTGCTGTTCAGATGGACCTCCACCACAAACCGCTTGTTGTGGTCGGGGCCGCTCTCCTCCACCAACACATAGGAGAGCTTCTCCTCGGGATTTTTTTGGACGATCTCCTGGAGCATGGTCTTGTAATCACTGAGGATCAGGTCCTCCCGGTGCTCCAGGGCCTTGGTGACAAACTTCAGCACAAACTCCCGGGCGGGCTCCATGCCGGCATCCAGGTAGATGGCGGCCAAAAGCGCCTCAAAGGCGTCCGCCAGGATGGACGGGCGGGTGCGGCCGCCCATCATCTCCTCCCCCCGCCCCAGCTTCAGATAGTCCCCCAGGTGGATCTCCTGGGCGAACTCATCCAGAGAACGCTCGCACACCAGGGCGGCCCGCAGCTTGGTCAGCTCCCCCTCCGCCAGATGGAAGGTGTGGAACAGATAGTCGCTGACGATGATCGAGAGCACCGCATCCCCCAAGAACTCCTGGCGTTCATTGTTGGAGATGTTTTTCTTCACCTCGTTGGCATAGGAGGAGTGGGTCAGGGCGATGTCCAGATACTTCTTGTTTTGGAACTGGTAGCCGATCCGCCGCTCCAGCTCTGCCTCTTCGCCGGTATGTGTCATCTTTACCCCTCCACCGCCTGCTGGCGCTTTACCTGGGCCAGGGCCTGCTCAATTTTGGACACCACGTCCCGCTCGGTGTACTCCTTGGCCTGGCGGATGGCGTTTTTGAACGCCCGGGCATCCGAGCTGCCGTGGGCCTTGATCACCGGGCGGGTGATGCCCATAAACGGCGCGCCGCCATACTCCTTGTAGTCCATCTTGTTTTTAAATCCGGAGACCCCGCCCCGGACCAACAGGTAGCCCAGTTTGGAGGCGGTCCCCGCTGTAAAGATCCCCCGCAGCTCATCGGCAAACCACTTGCCCAGCCCCTCGGTGAGCTTGAGGATCACGTTGCCGGTAAACCCGTCGCAGACCGCCACATCGCAGCCGCCGAAGGGCAGCTCCCGGGGCTCCACATTGCCGATAAAATGGACGGGGGCGTGCTGCAGCTGTTCATTGGTCAGCTTTTGCAGCTCCAGGCCCTTGTTGTCCTCGGTGCCGATATTCACCGTGCCCACCCGGGGGTTCTGCACCCCCAGGATATTCTCCATATACAGGCTGCCCATGATCCCAAATTGGGACAGCATCTCCGGGCGGCACTCCTTATTGGCCCCCACATCCACCAGCAGGTAGCAGCCCCCTTTGCAGGGGATCACTGTGGCCAGGGCGGCCCGCTTGATCCCTTTGATCCGCTTCACATAGAGGGAGGCCCCCACCGCAATGGCCCCGGTGGAACCGGCGGACACGAAGGCGTCCCCCTCCCCGTTGGCCAGCATCTTGAGGCCCACCGCCATCGAGCAGTCGTCGTAGCTCTTGACCACCTCCACCGGGTCGGTCTCCGGGGAGATCACCCGGGGGGCGTTGACCAGGGTGATCCGGTCCAGGCAGACGCCCTGCTCCTGGCAAACCTGCCGCATTTTGGCCTCGTCGCCGCAGGCCAGGATGTCCACCCCATACTCCTGCACCGCCAAGGCGCAGCCCTTTAAAATCTCCAACGGCGCGTGATCGCCGCCGAATGCGTCCACAATGATCCTCACAGCGCATAGCCTCCCTGTTTTAAACAATCCTGCAGATGGGCGATCCCCCGCTGGGCCAGCAGCTGGTAGCGTCTCTGCTTATCCTTCACCAGCTCCTCCAACGGGGGCAGCAGGCCCATATTGCAGCCCATGGGCTGGAACTGGGCCGCCGAGCCCTCGCTCACATAGGCGCACAGCGCCCCCGTCATGGAATCCCGGGGGAGCTGCAGGGGCGCTTGGCCCCGCAGCCGGCGGGCCAGCTGGGTCCCCGCCACAATGCCGGACATGGCCGACTCGATATACCCCTCCACGCCGGTGATCTGCCCGGCGAAGTAGAGGCCGGGCCGCTCCCGCAGGCTGAAATCCGCCCCCAAAAGCTTGGGGGAATCCAAAAAGGTGTTCCGGTGCATCACCCCATAGCGCACAAACTCCGCCTGTTCCAGCCCGGGGATCATGGAGAACACCCGCTTCTGCTCCCCGAATTTCAGGTTGGTCTGGAACCCCACCAGGTTGTAGAGGGTCCCCTCCCGGTTTTCCCGGCGCAGCTGCACCACCGCCCAGGGCCGGTGGCCGGTGCGGGGATCCCGCAGGCCCACCGGCTTGAGGGGGCCGTATCGGATGGTATCCTCCCCCCGGCGGGCCATGATCTCGATGGGCATACAGCCCTCGTAGACCGCCGGCTCCCGGCGGTCAAAGGCGTGGAGCTGGGCGGGCTGGGCCCCCAGCAGGGCCTGGTAGAACGCCTCATACTCCTCCCGGGTGAACGGGCAGTTGATGTAGTCGTCCTCCCCCCGCCCATACCGGGCGGCAAAGAAGACCTTGCCGTAGTCCAAAGAGTCGGCGGTGACAATGGGGGCTGCCGCATCATAGAAAGCCAGGGACTCCCCGCAGAGGGCCTGGATCGACGCCGCCAGGGCGTCGGAGGTCAACGGGCCGGTGGCCACCACCGCCTCCCCCTGGCTGGGCAGCTCCAGGACCTCCTGATGGACCACCTGGATCAGCGGATGGGCCTGGATACGCTGGGTGACCAGCTGGGCGAAGGCCTCCCGGTCCACCGCCAAAGCGCCCCCGGCGGCCACACTGGTCTGGAGGGCGCAATCCACCACCAACGAGCCCATCAGCCGCATCTCCTCCTTGAGCATCCCGGCGGCGGAACCCAGCCGCTGGGCCTTCAGGGAGTTGGAGCAGACCAGCTCCGCCAGCAGGGGGCTGTGGTGGGCGGGGGAATACCGCTGGGGCTTCATCTCCCACAGCTGGACAGGGATCCCCCCATTGGCCAGGGCCCAGGCCGCCTCGCAGCCCGCCAGGCCGCCGCCGATCACCTGTACCGGCGTCATTCCTGGCCGTCCTTCCCGTCGGACTTGGCGGACTTTTTCTCCAACGGCCGGGAGTAGCCGCAGCCCTCCTTGAGGCAGTGGATCAGGCCCCCCCGGCCCGCCTTGCGGAAGAGGGTGGAGCCGCACTTGGGGCAGGTCTCCTCCAGGGGCTTATCCCAGGTCATGAACCCGCAGGTGGGGTTGTGTTCGCAGCCGTAGTAGCCCCGGCCCTTCTGGGACTTTTTGGCCAACACCTTGCCGCCGCACACCGGGCAGAC
>DXES01000134.1 GCA_019114825.1 Candidatus Anaerotruncus excrementipullorum | reverse complement strand
AGAATCTTCTCACTCGGCAAATTCGTTCACCTCCAACATTTGCAACTAAACCACATAAAAGGGCCCCTCCCCCAAAACCGGGGAGGGGCCCAAAGCCGCGCGCGGCGGCCCTTGTTCGGTTCCCTTCCTCGGCAGGCGGGCGAAACGCCCATTATGTTTTCTAAAAACACCTGCTGTCTACGGACAGCTTTTAGAGTATACCACGCTTTCCCCGGCTTGTCAAGGGAAAGCGCCGGGCATCAGACAAACCGGGCGGGGTTGATCTTGATGCCGGGGCCCATGGTGGTGGCGACCACGCAGGAGCGCACATACTGGCCCTTGGCGGCGGCGGGCTTCGCCTTGACGATGGCGCCCATCAGGGTGTCGAAGTTCTGCTGGAGCTTCTCCACGCCGAAGGAGACCTTGCCGATGGGGCAGTGGATGATGTTGGTCTTGTCCAGGCGGTACTCGATCTTACCGGCCTTGGCGTCAGTGACCGCCTTGGCCACGTCGGGGGTGACGGTGCCCGCCTTGGGGTTGGGCATCAGGCCGCGGGGTCCCAGGATCTTGCCCAGGCGGCCGACCACGCCCATCATGTCGGGAGAGGCGATCACCACGTCGAAGTCCATGAAGCCCTCCTTCTGGATGCGCTCCATCAGGTCCTCGGCGCCCACGATATCCGCGCCGGCGTCCAGGGCGGCCTGGACCTTGTCGGCCTTGGCGAAGACGGCCACGCGGACCTTCCGGCCGGTGCCGTTGGGCAGGACCACGGCGCCGCGGACCTGCTGGTCGGCGTGGCGGCTATCCACGCCCAGGCGGACATGGACCTCCACGGTCTCGTCGAATTTGGCCTTGCCGGTCTTGGTGCAAAGGTCCAGCGCCTCGGCGGCGTCGTACAGCTTCTGACGCTCCACCAGCTTGGCGCTGTCCTGGTATTTCTTGCCGTGTTTCATTTCAGTCATTTCCTCCTTAGAGTGGTCATAAACGGATTTTTCCTCCCACCCGGGAGCAGAAGGCAGGGGCGAGCCCCAGGATTAGTCCACAACCTCCACGCCCATGCTGCGGCAGGTCCCGGCGATCATGCTCATGGCCGATTCCACATTGGCAGCGTTGAGGTCGGGCATCTTCTGCTCCGCAATCTTCTGGACCTGTTCGCGGGTGATCTTGCCCACCTTGGTCTTGTTGGGGACGCCGGAGCCGCTCTCCAGGCCGATGGCCTTCTTGATGAGGACGGCGGCGGGGGGCGTCTTGGTGATGAAGCTGAACGACCGGTCGGCGTAGACGGTGATGACCACGGGGATGATCATGCCCACGTCGTTCTTGGTGCGCTCGTTAAAGTCCTTGGTGAACGCCATGATGTTGACGCCGTGCTGACCCAGGGCGGGGCCCACCGGCGGAGCAGGCGTCGCCTTGCCTGCGGGGATCTGCAGCTTAATGTAGCCGACAACCTTTTGAGCCATTTACAAAGCACCTCCAAAATTAGTGGTTCCACTCGGGACGGGGCCTCCGTCCCTCCCACAAGCCGGCCGGGGCCGGCTTACGAAACGCCGGAATCCCACCGGCATCCTCTAAAAACTTTAGTCCAACGGTTCGATCTGGTCCAGCTCCAGCTCCACGGGGACCTCCTTGCCCATCATGGAGACGGTGACCCGCACCAGGGCGTCCTGGGCGTCGATCTCGTTGACCACGCCCACAAAGCCCTCCAGGTAGCCGTCCCGCACGCGGACCGAGTCGCCCACCGCGAAGTTGACCTCGATGTTCTTCTGCTCGACGCCCAGCCGGGCGACCTCCTCATCGGTGAGGGGGACCGGCTTGCTGCCGGGGCCCACAAACCCGGTGACGCCCCGGATGTTGCGCACCACATACCAGCTGTCGTCGGTCATGACCATCTTGACCATCACATAGCCGGGAAAGATCTTGCGCTCCACCTCGCGCTTTTTGTTGTCCTTGATCTCGGTGACCGTCTCGGTGGGGACCTTGACCTCACCGATCAGGTCGTGGAGCTTGCGGTTTTCCACCGCCTTTTCGATGTTGGAGGCCACCTTATTCTCGTAGCCGGAATAGGTGTGCACCACATACCATCTCATCGCGTCCGCCATGGCGATCCCTCCCAGTTCAAATTCGGCGTGGGCCGCATCAGCTCACCAGCATCAAGAACAGCCTGATCAGCTGGGAGGCGATGCCATCCAGGCAGCCCACGAAGACCGCCGCGATGCACATGACCACAAGCACGATGCCGGTGTTGTTGATGATCTGCTTTTTGGTGGGCCAGACAACCTTTTTGCACTCGCCCTTGGCATCCCGGAAGAAGCGTTTGACCCGCTCCACCAGGCCGGGCTTTTTGGCCGCGCTCTCTGCCATCTCTTTTGCCCGCCTTCCTTACTTGGTCTCCCGATGGAGGGTGTGCTTCCGGCAGAACTTGCAGTACTTGTTCATCTCCAGCCGGTCGGGATCGTTCTTCTTGTTCTTCATCTTGTTGTAGTTGCGCTGCTTGCACTCGGTGCAGGCTAGGGTGATCTTCACTCGCATTGTTTCGGCACCTCCTGATAATACCGGATTTTTTTGCCTCCCTCGTAAAGGAAACACTGGTTTTGGACATAAAAAAATAACCCTTTTAGAGGTGTACCTATCATACCACTTCCCGCCCCCGGCGTCAAGCCCCGGCGGGGGCAAATCTGGTTTTTCTGCGCCTTGCCCCAACCGGCCGCCGGCCGGCGGGGGCGGTTTGGGCAGTTTGTCCCGCCGGGGGCGGGTTTTTCGCCGGTTTTTGGGGCAAATCCCGCCCAGAATCCGATTGCGTGATAAGGCGCCTTGTGCTAGAATATAGATTGTATGATTCTGCCCTGCCCGCCGGGCGGGCAAACAAGAAAGGGGTCTTTCCCAGATGCAAAAGCTTACCGCCGCCATCCTGTTTGGCTCGGTCTCCAGCGAATATGAGGTCTCCCTGCGCTCCGCCGTGTCGGTGCTCACCCACATCCCCCGGGAGAAGTACGACGTGGTCATGGTGGGCATCACCAAGGACGGCCGCTGGTACCACTACGAGGGGGGGCTGGAGGCCATCCAGGCCGACCGCTGGCTCCAGGAGGGCCCGGTGACCCCCGCCATCCTCTCCCCCGACCGGTCGGCGGGCGGGCTCACCCGCTTTACCCCCCAGGGGCCCCAGAACCTGCACATCGACGTGGTCTTCCCGGTGCTCCACGGGGAGCGGGGGGAGGACGGCACCATCCAGGGGCTGTTGGAGATGGCCGGGCTGCCCTATGTGGGCTGCGGGGTGCTCTCCTCCGCCGCCTGCATGGATAAGCAGGTGACCCACCTGCTCTTGGAGGCGGCGGGCATCGCCACCGCCCCCTACCGGGCGCTCATCCGCTCCCAGCTGGCGGAGCTGGACCGGCTGGAGCCCCAGCTGGCCGCCGAACTGGGCTACCCCATGTTCGTCAAGCCCGCCAACACCGGCTCCTCGGTGGGGGTGAGCAAGGTCAAATCCGCCGGGGAGCTGCGCCCCGCCCTGGAAAAGGCGTTCGCCTACGACCGCAAGGTGCTGGTGGAGCGGGCGATTGTGGGCCACGAGGTGGAATGCGCGGTGCTGGGCAACTACGAAGACGCCATCGCCGCCACCGTGGGGGAGATTGTCCCCCACCACGAGTTCTACGACTACGAGGGCAAATACCTGGACGACTCCACCGACCTGTACATCCCCGCCCGCCTGCCGGAGGAGACCATCCAGCTGGTGCGGCGCACGGCGGTGAAGGCGTTCGCGGCCATGGAGTGTACGGGCCTTGCCCGGGTGGACTTCTTTGTCCAGGCGGACGGGTCGGTGCTGATCAACGAGCTGAACACCATCCCCGGCTTCACCTCCATCTCCATGTACCCCAAGCTGTTCGAGGCCGCGGGCCTGCCCTACCCCCAGCTGATCGACCGGCTGCTGACCTTGGCGCTGGAGCGGCGCGCCCGCTAAACCCCGCGGCCGCCGGGCCGGAAAGGAGCTTTCATGGACAATCGGGCAATCGGGATCATCGATTCCGGCCTGGGCGGGCTCACCGCCTACCGGGAGCTGCGCCGGCTGCTCCCCCAGGAGAACCTGGTCTATTTTGGGGACACCGGGCGGGTGCCCTACGGCTCCAGGAGCCGTGAGACCATCCAAAAATACGCCATGCAGGATATCCGGTTCATCCTGCGCCACCATGTGAAGCTGGTGGTGGCCGCCTGCGGCACCATCAGCTCCACCATTACCCCCCAGGCGGTGGAGGCCATCGGCCTGCCGTTCAGCGGCATCGTCCGCCCCACCGCCCAGGCGGCCTGCCAGGCCACCCGCTCGGGGCGGGTGGGGCTGATCGCCACCGCCGCCACCGTCCGCTCGGGGGCCTTCGGCCGGGCGGTGGAGGAGCTGGGCGGGCCGGGGGTGCGGCTGACCGCCGCCGCCTGCCCCCTCTTTGTCCCCCTGGTGGAGAACGGCTTTGTCCAGCCGGACAACCCGGTGACCGAGCTGGTGGCCCGCCAGTACCTGCAGCCGATGGTGGAGGCCCAGGTGGATACGCTGATCCTGGGCTGCACCCACTACCCGCTGCTCTCCCAGACCATCCAGCGGATTATGGGGCCCCAGGTCACCCTCATCGACTCCGGCCGGGAGGTGGCCCGCTGGGCCCAGGGGTTCCTGGCCGGCCACGGGCTACTGGCCCAGCGGGAGCAGCCGGGGACGGGGGAATTTTTTGTCACCGATTCCGCCGAGGGGTTCATCCAGGTGGCCGGCCTGTTTCTCCAGGAGGGTGTGGAGGGGCGGGTCACCCAGATCGATGTGGAGGCCCTGTGAGTAATTTTTCCCGCCGCGGCGGGGAGGGATGTGTGGTATGAAAAAGGATGTTATGAAAAAGGATGTTTTGATTGAAATCAAGGGGGTCTACCGCCAGGACGGGGAGGAGGACTCGGTGGAGCTGTTCACCACCGGCTCCTATTATAAACGCAACGGCCACTACTACATCGCCTACGATGAGTCGGAGGTCACCGGCTTTGAGGGCTCCCGGACGGTGCTCAAGGTGGAGGAGAGCGGCCGGGTGACCCTGACCCGCAGCGGCCGCACCCGCAGCCAGCTGATTATCGAGCAGGGGGTGCGCCACCAGTGCCACTACGACACCGGCTACGGCTCCATGACCATCGGCATCTGCGGCGACCGGGTGGACAGCGGCCTCACCGACGAGGGCGGCCGGCTGGAATTCGCCTACTCGCTGGATGTGAACACCCTGCTGGCCAGCGAGAACGCCGTCTATATCAATGTGCGGGAGCAGCCCCAGAGCTGACCCCCTACCGTCAACCTACCGAAAAATAATTGAACTATAGGATGTGGAAAAAGCATGATCAATCCGATTCTTGACGCGAAAGAGGCCGCCGCCGCCCTGGTGGACGCCGCCTTCCAGCGGGCGGTGGCCGCTGGGGAGCTGCCCGACGCCCCCCTGCCCGCCTATGTGGTGGAAATCCCCGCCGACATCACCCACGGGGATTTTGCCGCCAACGCCGCCATGGTGGGGGCCAAGGCCCTGCACCGGGCCCCCCGGCAGATCGCCCAGGCCATCTGCGGCCACCTGGAGCTGGAGGGCTCCCCCTTCCAGCGGGTGGAGATCGCCGGGCCGGGATTCATCAACTTCTTTTTGGGGCCCCAGTGGTTTGCCGACGTGGTCCGCTCGGTGCGCCAGCGGGGGGAGGACTACGGCCGTTCCGACTATGGCAAGGGGGAGAAAATCCAGGTGGAGTTTGTCTCCGCCAACCCCACCGGCCCCATGCACATGGGCAACGCCCGGGGCGGCGCCCTGGGGGATGGGCTGGCCAGCGCCCTGGACTGGGCGGGCTACCAGGTGACCCGGGAATTCTATGTGAATGACGCGGGCAACCAGGTGGAGAAGTTCGGCGCCTCCCTGGAGGCCCGCTACCTGCAGCTCTACCTGGGGGAGGAGGCGGTCCCCTTCCCGGAGGACGGCTACCACGGGGAGGATATCACCCAGCGGGCCCGCCAGTTTGCCCAGCTCCACGGGGACGCCTATGTCCAGGCGGACAGCGAGGCCCGGAAAAAGGCGCTGGTGGAGTTCGCCCTGCCCCTGAATATTGAAAAGCTGCGCACCGACCTGGAGCGGTACCGGATCACCTATGACGTGTGGTTCCGGGAGAGCACCCTGCACCCCGACGCGGTCAACGCCGCCATCCAGAAGCTGGCCGACCGGGGGATGACCTATGAGAAGGAAGGGGCCATCTGGTATAAGGCCACCGAAAACGGCGGCGAAAAGGACGAGGTGCTGGTGCGGGCCAACGGGATCCCCACCTACTTTGCGGCGGATATCGCCTACCACTACAACAAGTTCGCCGTCCGGGGGTTCGAGCGGGTGGTGAACGTCTGGGGCGCCGACCACCACGGCCATGTGGCCCGGCTGAAGGGGGCGATGGACGCCATCGGCCTGGACGGCAGCAAGCTGGACATTGTGCTGATGCAGCTGGTGCGGCTGATGAAGGACGGCCAGCCCTACAAGATGAGCAAGCGCACCGGCAAGGCCATCTCCCTCACCGACCTGTTGGAGGAGGTGCCGGTGGATGCGGCCCGGTTCTTCTTCAACATGCGGGAGCCCAACTCCACCCTGGATTTCGACCTGGACCTGGCGGTGGAGCAGTCCTCCCAGAACCCGGTCTACTATGTGCAATATGCCCACGCCCGCATCTGCTCGATCCTGAAAAAGCTGGAGGAGGAGGGCATCCAGCCCCGGGCCTGCAACGACCAGGAGCTCTTGGCCCTCACCCGGCCGGAGGAGTCCGCCCTGATCCGCTGCCTGGCCCGATTCCCCCAGGAGGTGGTGGATGCGGCCAAAAACTACGACCCCGCCCGGCTGACCAAGTATGCCATCCAGGTGGCCACCGATTTCCACAAATACTATAACGCCTGCCGGGTGAAGGGGGAGTGCGACTCGCTGCTGCAGGCCCGGCTGAACCTCTGCCTGGCCACCCGCCAGGTGCTGCGCAACCTGCTCTCCCTGCTGAAGATTTCCGCCCCCGAGAGTATGTAAGCCCCAGAAACCGCTGAAAGAAAGGATTTGGTGTGACAGAGATGAGCGATCAGACCCGATTATCCCTCCCCCTGGTGCTGGACGGCGCCACCGGGACCGAATACATGAAGGCGGGGTTCCCCTCGGGGGACTGCCTGGAGTATTGGGCCAGCCAACACCCCCAGGTGGTGGCCCAGGTGGCCCGCAGCTACGCCCAGGCGGGCAGCAACGTGGTCTATGCCCCCACCTTTTTGGCCAACGGGGGCAACCTGAAGATGTATGGGCTGGATGACCAGGTCCACCAGCTGAACACCACGCTGGTGCGCACGGTGAAGGAGGCCCTGCAGGGGCTGCCGGTGCTGGTGGCGGGGGATATGTCCACCACCGGGCTGATTCCCGAGCCGTTTGGGGAGACCGAGTTTGTCCAGCTGGTGAATCTCTATGCGGAGCAGGCCTGCGCCCTGGCGGAAGCGGGGGCGGACCTACTGGTGGTGGAGACGATGAGCTCCCTGTGTGAATGCCGGGCGGCGGTTTTGGGGTCCCGGCAGACCGGGCTGCCCATGATGGTCACCATTACGGTGGACGGGGAGGGGCGCACCATGTGGGGGGATGACGCCCTGGCCGCCCTGGTGACCCTCCAGGATATGGGGATTTTCGCCTTCGGGCTCAACTGTTCCCAGGGGCCGGAGGACATGCTGGCCCAGTTCCAGCGGCTGGCCCCCTATGCCAAGGTGCCTTTGGCTGCCAAGCCCAATGCGGGCAACCCGCCGCTGACCGCTGTGCAGTTCAGCGACCGGTGCGCCAAGCTGATGCGGCAAGGGGTGCAGATCATCGGCGGCTGCTGCGGCACCGACCCCACCTATGTCTCCGCCCTGCGGCATATGGTGGATGGGTTCGACATCTCCAAGGTGCAGATCAAGCCGGCGGAATACAGCATTTTGGCGGCGGGCAAGCAGGTCTACTATCTGGATGAGGATTTGGAGTTCTCCCAGCCCGTCCGGTGCGAGGTGGACATGTCCGACGCCCTTTTGGAGGCTGCGGGGGAGAGATGCGACGCGGTGCTGGTCCATCTGGACACGCCGGACGATGGGTACCGGTTCTCGCTGAACGCCCACATGGTGGACATGCCGGTGGCGTTCCAATCGGAGTCGCTGGAGGCCCTGGACAGCGCGCTTTTGCACTACAACGGCAAGGCGCTGGTGTCCTCGGTGAACTGTGAATTGGAGCGGGAGCAGCTGGAGGAGGTGGCCGCCCGGTACGGCGCCACCGTGATCTGAGGGAGTATAAAAGCCGCTGGATTTTCCAGCGGCGCAGCCATAGTAAAGTTTTCGTCCACCTTTTCCAAAAGGTGGCGGATTCCAAAGGCAGCGCCTTTGGCCGCCATCCGCAGATGGCGGAAC
>DXES01000133.1 GCA_019114825.1 Candidatus Anaerotruncus excrementipullorum | reverse complement strand
TGCTGCCCGGCGGCTGTGCCGCTGTCCCAAGGCTTTACATTTCTGCCGGAAGCTGGTATACTGGGACGGATTTCCCAAATGATAGGAGAGACGCCCCATGAGAGCCTGGTTCCAACGACACCCCCTGGCCTGGATCCCCCTATGCTATTTTGGCCTGTTCTACCTGCCGGGCTTTTTCCTGTTGGAGCGGCTTGTGGAGCCCCGCTATCTCATCCACTGCTTTTTGGACGACTGGATCCCCTTCTGTGAATACTTTTTGATTCCCTATGCGCTGTGGTTCCCGCTGCTGGCGGGGGCCCAGATCTATTTCCTGCTAAAGAGCGACCGGGATTTTTTGCGGCTCTGCTTTTTGATGTTCACCGGCATGACCATCTGCCTGGTGATCTACCTGCTGCTGCCCAATGGATTGGACCTGCGCCCGGAGCTCACCCGGGACAACCTGTTCTGCCAGGTGGTACATCTGATCCATGCGGTGGATACCCCCACCAACGTCTGCCCCTCCATTCATGTGTCCAGCACCTCTGCCATCCACTGGGTGATCTGGAAATCCCCCCTGTTGCGGGACCGCCCCTGGGTCCGGTGGGGCAGCGGGGTGCTCACCCTGCTGATCTGCCTTTCCACCGTCTTTCTCAAGCAGCATTCGGTGGTGGACGTCCTCTGCGGGCTGCTGCTCACCGGCCTGCTGGTTCCCTTGGAGCCGCTCTTTGTCCGCCTGCTGCCCAAAAGGCTGCTGGCGGTCCGGCAATGATCCCCCTATGGCGCGAAAACGGCGGGGCGGACATCCTATGGGGTGTCCGCCCCGCCGTCTGTTGGCAGATTTTACTCCAGGTTTAGCCGCCGGGAGAGGATGTAGTTGGTGAGCAGGAAATACCCCGCCGCCCACACCAGGGAATAGAGGGTGCTCAGGCCGAAAAGCGCGTTGAAAAACCGCATGTAGCTGATGGACAGCCCGGTGAGCTCTACAAACAGGCCCCCGCCGGTGAGCAGCAAAAGGGTGAGGATCTGGTCGATAACGCCGAACCCCAAAAACGCGCCGAACGCTGCCAGATACCGGTGCTTGGGGAACAGCTGCCCCACCGCGATGGAGGCATAGATCCCTAGGATAAACTCCGCCAGCACCACCAACCCGGTGAGGAAGGCCTGCAGCAGGATGCTTAGGACGTTGAGGTCCAGCCGCCAAAAGACCTCCCGGCAGAAGATCTCCCAGGCCCTGGCCAGATCCCCCAGGGAGAAGCCGTGTCCCAGGGCCATCAAAAAGATGCTCAGCAGGGTGACCGCGCAGCTGAGCAGGATCCAGACCATGGAGACGATCAGTTTGCTGGTCAATAGCTGCCAGGTCCGCACCGGCAGGGTGAACATCAGATAGCCCTCCTCCGAGAGCAGGTTTTTATAGAACCGTTGGATCATCACCACCAATGTGAGCACAAAAATGGCCATGATCAGCAGCACATAGGCCATCACCCCCACGGCGGCGGAGATGCGGGAGAGTTCATGGGTCTGCATAAACCGGGCGCCATCCAGCCGGAGCAGCAGGTTATTGACCAGCGCCAGGGCCAGCAGCGCCCCGTAGAGGGGCAAAAAGGCCCGGCCGGTGGCCTTGAATTCATACTTCAGCAGTTTCGTCAGCATTTGAATACCTCCCGGAATAGGGCGTCCACCGAGGTGCCCCGCTCCTCCCGCAGCTGTTCCACCGAGGCGGAGAGGGCCACCTCCCCCTGCTTGAGGAAGATCACGTCGTCCAAAATTTTCTCCACGTCGGCGATCAGATGGGTGGAGAGCAGGATGGTGGCGTTTTCGCTGTAGTTGGCCAGGATGGTGCGCAGGATATAGTCCCTGGCCGCCGGGTCTACGCCGCCGATGGGCTCATCCAGCAGATAGAGGGGCACCTGGCGGCTCATGACCAGGATCAGCTGCACCTTCTCCTTGTTCCCCTTGGAGAGGGTTTTTAGGCGGTCCCGGGGGTTGAGCCCCAGCCGCTCCAGCATCTCATGGGCCTTGGCGGTGTCAAAGTTGCTGTAAAAATCCGCGAAGAACCCCACCAGCTCCTCCACCCGCATCCAGTCGTTGAGGTAGTTGCGGTCGGGCAGGTAGGAGACCAGCGGCTTGGTTCCCACCCCCACGGGCTGCCCCTGGATGTACAGGCTTCCGGCGGAGGGGGTGAGCAGGCCGTTGCACAGCTTCATCAGCGTACTTTTTCCGCTGCCATTGGGCCCCAGAAGCCCCACAATCCGCCCCCGGGGAAGGGCCAGATCGATCCTTCGCAGCGCTTGGACCCCCTGTCCATATCGTTTTTCCAAACCCCGGCACTCCAAAATCGGTTCCATCGGGTCTTATTCCTCCTTTGTTGTAATCTCCTGCAGGATCTCCAGCGATTGGCTCCGGTCCAGCCCCAAAGCAGCCATGCGGCGCAGAAAGGTCTCGGCCTCCTGTTGGGCCAGGGCCTGTTTGGCCGCCTGGATCAGCGCCTGGTCCTGGGTGATGTACCGGCCGCTGGTGCGCTGGGTAAAAACCAGCCCGCTGCGCTCCAGCTCGGAGAGGGCCCGCTGCATGGTGTTGGGGTTGACAGCGGCCTGGGCGGCCAGGTCCCGGACGGAGGGCAGCCGTTCACCCGGCTGGTAGGCCCCGGAGATGATCTGCCGCTGGATCTGCTCGATCAGCTGGGCGTAGATGGGGCGGTCCTCATTGAGTTCCCACGGCAAAGGATCGACCTCCTTTCTATTGTACTAAGAAACTAATACAATGATACATTCGAATTCCCAATTTGTCAACCCCATGAGGGGATTTTTTTGCGGCCTCACCAATCCCGGAAGCCCTCTATATGGAGCCCCTGCGCCCGAAAGCACCGGTAGCTGGAGAGGGGGCGCAGGTGGGCGTCCACGCTGTGGGCGGAGACCAGCAGCGTTTCCCCCACGCCGGTGACCAACAGGGTGTGGTACCAGACCCCGTCCTCCCGGCCCAGCTGCACCACATCCCCGGGGACCAACTCCTTCAGGGGCGCCAGGCGGGCGAACGGTCCCACCGAGCGGTTTTCCAGCAGAAACCGCCGCAGGTGGGGGACGCTGCTCCAGGCGGCGGCCCGGTCGGTGGGGGAGCGGTAGTACCAGCCCACATCCCGTTGGAGGTTCATCACGCCGCCGCCGGCAAACAGGCATTGGGAGACAAAGTTGGTGCAGTCCCCGCCGATCCCGTCAAAGGCCAGGTATCGGGGGTTGCGGCCGAAAGCCCAGCGGGCGGCATAACGCAGGGCATCTTCGCGGCGGTAGGGTAGGGTTTTCATGCGGTCAGCCTCCTAGGGCGGGAAAACAGGGCCTCCCCGCCGGTTTGATCGTGGAATGACGAGGAAAAAATCCGGAGGAAAACAAAGAATTTAAAAGGGATTTTAAGAAAAATCAAAATAGAAAAAGAAAATGCGTAAAAAGCGGGAAAAATCATGAAAAATAGCTTGACATTTCTACCGAATATGGTATAGTTTGTAATGCAGTTTTTGCATCTGCAAAAATTCGACGCCAATCTGCCGCCTAATATACGGGCAGGCCTTCCGGCCTGTTGCGATTAGAAAAAACCTTTTGCGGGAGCGGTAAGAAGACGTCGGGGGCCGTAAAGACGGCCAAAATACCGCAAAGGGGGATGCATAAATGAAAGAAGAAAACATTGTCAGCTTGCGCAACATCTCAGTGGACTTCGATGGAGATCCAATTCTAACGGGTTT
>DXES01000015.1 GCA_019114825.1 Candidatus Anaerotruncus excrementipullorum | reverse complement strand
ACACCTCCGTGGAGGCGATCCAGGAGGGCAACCAGTTGGAGGATTCAGTGCTCAATGAGAAAAAGATGCTCCTCATCCCGATGAATTGACCGGGGCGCTGGCGCAAAACGACCGAAAGGGGAGAATTGGATGGAGGCACAACATATTTATCAGGATATCGCCAAGCGCTGCGGCGGGGACATCTATATTGGGGTGGTGGGCCCGGTGCGCACCGGGAAATCCACCTTTATCAAGCGGTTTATGGAACAGCTGGTAATCCCCCATATCGAAAGCGAATCCGCCCGCCAGCGGGCGGTGGATGAACTGCCCCAGTCGGCAGCCGGGCGCACGATTATGACCACCGAGCCCAAGTTTATCCCGGAGGAGGCGGTGCGCATCAGCCTGGAGGGCAACGCCACCTTCAGTGTGCGGCTGATCGACTGTGTGGGATACATCGTCCCCAGCTCCCTGGGATATATCGAAAACGAGCAGCCCCGGATGGTGATGACCCCCTGGTTTGACCGGCAGATCCCCTTCAACCTGGCGGCGGAGCTGGGTACCCAGAAGGTGATCAACGAGCACTCCACCATCGGCCTGGTGGTCACCACCGATGGCAGCATTGGGGAGATCCCCCGCCAGGAGTATGAGGAGGCGGAGCAGCGGGTTGTGCGGGAGCTCAAACAGATCGACAAGCCGTTTGTCCTGCTGCTCAACTGCGCCGACCCCGCCTCCCCCCAGGCCCAGGCCCTGGCGGCGGAGCTGGCGGAGCGGTACGAGGTGCCGGTGGAGGCGGTGAACTGCCTGGAGCTGGAGGAGGCGGACATCCGCCGGGTCCTCTGCGACCTGCTCTACCAGTTCCCGGTGCGGGAGGTGGCCCTCACCCTGCCCGGCTGGGTCACCGCCCTGCCCGCCGGCCACTGGCTGCGGGAGGCCCTCTTTGCGGACATCCGCCAGGCGGCCGGCCAGGTGGAGCGGATCGGCCAGCTGCGGGAGAAGCTGGATGCCCTGGCCGGCTGCGACTATGTGGACCGGGTGGATGTGGATGCCATCGACCTGGGCAGCGGCTCCGCCCAGGCCCGGGTGGATGTGGAGAACGGCCTCTTCTACCAAATTTTGGGGGAGGCCACCGACCTGGAGATCCCCGATGAGAGCGCCTTGCTGCCCTGTATGGTGGAGCTGGCGGCGGTAAAGCGGGCGTATGACAAGGTGAAAAGCGCCCTGGATGAGGTGGCCGCCACCGGCTACGGCATCGTCATGCCCTCCCTGGAGGAGCTGCGGCTGGAAGAACCGGAGATTGTCAAGCAGGGGGGCCGCTATGGGGTCCGCCTGAAGGCCAGCGCCCCCAGCATCCACATGATGGCGGCGGATATCACCACCGAGGTGAGCCCCATTGTGGGCAGCGAAAAACAGTCGGAGGAGCTGGTCCACTATCTGCTACGGGAGTTTGAGGAGAACCCCAAGAAGATCTGGGAGTCCAACATCTTCGGCAAGAGCCTGCACGAGCTGGTGAACGAGGGGCTGCACAACAAGCTCTACCGGATGCCGGCGGAGGCCCGCATGAAGCTCCAGGAGACCATCGAACGGATCATCAACGAGGGCTGCACCGGGCTGATCTGCATCATCCTCTAAACGATGCCGGGGGCAGCGCGCCGCGCTGCCCCCCCTTTGCGTTTCTCCATCGCCGCCAAGTCCCGCTGGGGCGGTGGTTGCGCAAGGGGGCCGAATCTGATATGATGAGGTGGTATGGCAAGAACGCAAAGGAGAGAATCTGCCATGACCATCTATCAAACGCTGCAAAAGGGCGGCTGGGCCGCCCGGCTGCTGGCGCTTGCCCTGGCTGGGGCGATGCTGGGCGGCTGCTCCGGCGCCTCCGGCCCGGCGGCCGCCAGCAGCCAGCCGGTTTCCAGCGGGAGCACCCCGGCAGAGGCAGCCCCAGAGGAGATCGTCATCCTCTACACCAACGACGTCCACGGTGCGGTGGGCGCGGACATCGGCTACGAGGGGCTGGCCGCCTACAAGGCCTGGACGGAGGAAAAGACCCCCTATGTGACGCTGGTGGACTGCGGCGACGCCATCCAGGGGGACCCCTTGGGGGCGGTCTCCCGGGGGGAGTTCCGGGTGGAGATCATGAACGAGGTGGGGTACGACTTTGCCATCCTGGGCAACCACGAGTTTGACTACGGGATGGAGCAGCTGGCCTACCTACTGGGGGAGGCGGATGCCCAGTACCTGGCCTGCAACCTGCGCTATACCGGCGAGGGCGCCTCCCCGGTGGTGGAGGCGCTGCAGCCCTATGAGATTGTGGATTACGGCGGACGGCAGGTGGCCTTTGTGGGGGTCTCCACCCCGGTGACCATCACCTCCTCCACCCCTGCCTACTTTATGGATGAACAGGGAAACTTTGTCTATGACTTCTATGGCGGCAGCGGGGAGGAGCTCTACACCCAGGTGCAGGCCACGGTGGACCGGTGCCGGGAGGAGGGGGCGGACTATGTGGTCCTGCTGACCCACCTGGGGGAGGAGGAGGCCACCGCCCCCTTCCGTTCCTCCGACCTGATTGCCGCCACCCAGGGGGTCGATGTGGTGCTGGACGGCCACTCCCACGATGTGATCCCCTGCGATATCCTCAACAACGCCGCCGGGGAGCCGGTGCTGCTCTCCTCCACCGGCACCGGGCTAGTCAACATCGGCCAGCTGACCATCGGCGCAAACGGCAGCCTACAGACCACCCTCATCGGCCGTTACCCGGAGCGGGACGGCGAGGTGGAGGCGTTCATCGACAGCATCGAGGGCGCCTATGAGCAGACCCTGGGGGAGGTGGTCGCCCAGAGCCAGGTGGCCCTCACCACCCAATCGGCGGAGGGGATCCGCCTGGTGCGCAGCCGGGAGACCAACCTGGGGGATTTCTGCGCCGATGCCTACCGGGCGATGACCGGGGCGCAGATCGCCTTTGTCAATGGCGGCGGCATCCGGGCGGACCTGCCGGCCGGCCAGATCACCTATGGGGAGATCATCGCGGTACACCCCTATGGCAACACCCTGTGCATGGTGGAGGCCACCGGCCAGGAGATCCTGGATGCGCTGGAGCTGGGCTGCCGGGCCACCACCGCCGAAACGGTGGGGGATGACGGGCTGGCCGCCGGGGAGGACGGCGGCTTCCTGCAGGTCTCCGGCCTGCGGTACACCATCGATACCAGCATCCCCTCCACCGTCCAGCTGGACGAGATGGGCCTGTTCCTCTCCTGCGGGGAGAACCGCCGGGTGCGGGAGGTGCAGGTGCTGGCGGAGGACGGCAGCTACCAGCCCCTGGACCCCCAGGCCACCTACACCCTGGCCTCCCACAACTATATGCTCAAGCAGAGCGGGGACGGCTACACCATGTTTGCCGATAACCCGCTGCTGCTGGATGAGAGCATGCTCGACTACCAGGCCCTCATCACCTATGTGGCGGATGCGCTGGGCGGGGTGATCGGCGAGGAATATGCCGCGCCCCAGGGCCGCATCCAGGTGCTCGGCTGACCCCGAAATGGAAAAGCCCCCGGGCCCCTCCCAAGGGAAGGGGCCCGGGGGCGCAGAGGCGGCGGCCGCCGGGA
>DXES01000132.1 GCA_019114825.1 Candidatus Anaerotruncus excrementipullorum | reverse complement strand
GGCCACGGTGCTGGAAAAGCAGGGCTCCGCCCCCCGGGGCCCGGGGGCAAAGATGCTGATCTCCCCGGAGGGCCGGCTTTACGGCACCATCGGGGGCGGCTCCTGCGAGGCGGCAGCCGCCGCCGCTGCCCCCCAGGTACTGGCCTCCCGCCAGGCCCAGGTACACACCTTCCGGATGGACGGCAGCGACCCCAAGGACGCGGGCATGATCTGCGGCGGGGCCCTCACCGTCCTGCTGGACCCATTGGCCTAGAGAATTTCGCCCATAAAAACAGGCTGAGGAAACCTCCTCAGCCTGTTTTTTTGTGAGGGTCAGAGCACCCGCTGGGCGCTGGCGACCCGCTGGTAGATCTCCCGGACAGCCTTCTCCCCATAGCCGATCTCCCCCAACAGGGCTGGAATGCCCCGGGTCCAGCGGCGGGGGGCGGTGTCGATCTTCCCCTGCAAAAAGCCCAGGGTATAGGCCACCGTGCCGGACACCGCCAGCGGCAGCGCCTCCTCGTCCAGGTCAAAATATTCGTTGTGATGGTCGGCGCCGGTGCCCTTTTGGGGGTTGCGGATGCCCACAAAGGCAAAGACGCCGGGATACAGGGCCTGTAGGCAGGAGAAATCCTCCGAGGCCATCCAGGGCTCCGAGGTGCAGACCGCCTGCCGCCCCACCGCCTCCCCAATCACCTGCCGGGCAAACCGGGTGCAGGGGGGATCGTTGTAGACCGGGAAGGCGGGACCGGAGAGGCTATTGTACTCCAGGGTACAGCCGTGGGCGGCGGCGATCTCCTGGGCGGTGGTCTCCAGGTAGCGGCGGAAGGGGACTCCCACCCGCTCCCGGTCGAACACCCGGGCAGAACCTGCAAAAAAGAGGCTGTCGGGGATGGTATTGGCAATGGTGCCGGCCTGCAGCTGACCCACCGCGAAGGTGAACACCTGAAAGGGGGAAACCTGGGTCAGGCGGTAATTTTGCAGGGCGCTATAGAGAGCGGCGAAGCAGTCGATGGGGCTATTGGCCAGGTCGGGGCGGGCCACATGGCCGTTTTTCCCGTGGATGGTGAGGCGAAAACACATCTCGGTGGACATGGTGTACCCCTCGTTGAGGGCGATCTTCCCCGCATCCAAAATGGAGACCAGGTGGGTACCGTAGCAGGTGTCCGCCCGGATCCCCCGCTGGTCCAGATAGGCCAGCACCTGGGGGATACCGCTCCCCCGTTCCTCCCCCCGCTCGAACAGCAGCAGCACCTGTCCGGCCACCTGTTCCCGGTGTTCACTGAGGATTTTGGCGGCCCCCAGCAGGATGGCGGTGTGGCCGTCATGGCCGCAGGCGTGCATGACGCCGGGGGTCTGGCTGATGCACACCCGGGGCTGGGCAAGGTTATGGGGGTTCTCCTGGACCGGCAGGGCATCCACATCCGCCCGCAGCAGCACCGTTTTCCCCTTCCCCGGGTGCGTCCCCTGGAGGAAGCCCATCAGGCCGCCGCCGGGGATCTCCTCCCAGGGGATGCCCATCCGTTTCAGCTCCTCCCCCACCCGCCGGAGGGTGGCATCCTCCTGGTTGGGCAGCTCCGGGTGCTCATGGAAATAGCGGCGCATGGCCACCACATAGGGCGCAGCCCGCCCGGCTTCGTGGGCGATATTCATCGGTCTCCTCCTTTGAAAGCAGGGGATTCTTTGCGGGGCTCCAGAATGGGGTCCCCGAACAGGATCTGCAGCTCATGGGGGTTGTTATTGTAGGTGGAAAAGGTGGCCTCGTACTCGCTGGCCAGGGTTAGGACCGGCTTCACCTTGTCCGCCAGGGGGATCCGCAGCTGGCTGGGGTTCCAGTCCTCATCGTGGATGTTGGCCCGAAAGCAGTAGTACTCCCCCGCAGGGATCCGCAGGATCTCCGGCGCCCGAAAACCGGGGTCCCCAATGAGGAACGCCCCCACATAGAGGCGTTTGAACCGCTTTTCCAAGAGGGCCTCATAGTCCAACACCACGGTGACCTGGCGGGTGAGCTTTAAATTCCGGTAGCGGGGGGCGTTTTTTATCCGGCTGAACAGCTGGTAGAGGCCGGTGGGCTGGTAGTCCTCCGGGCAGCGGGCCGCCAACAGGAACCGCTCCTCGATCCTCCGGATCTGGTAGGGGGCGGCGGAGGCGGGCTGCTTATTGAAGGTGAAATAGTTGATGTACCAGTCGATCAGGTCGATCCCGTCCTGGGCCCGCTGCAGCTCCAGCTGCCGCTGTTCCCGCTCCTTGCCCAAAAGCTCCACCAGCAGCGGCAGGTTGTCCTCCTGGAGCACCTGTTTGATCTCCTTGAGGCGCAGGCCGCAGCGCAGCAAAAACCGGGTGCGGTCGATATCCGGCAGCTGCTCGAAGGAAAAATAGCGGTAGCCGGTCTGGGGGTCCACATATTCCGGGGTGATGAGGCCGATGTCACAGTAGTGGCGCAGCAGCTGGGACTGCATCCCCATCAATTTCGCCACCTTGCCGATGGTATACAGCTTTTTCTCCATCCCCATCCCTCCCCAAATCTCTGCATCTATCATATCTCCGAAGCAGCGGCGCTGTCAACCTTTTTCCGGGGGTTGACTTTGTAACGGTTATATAGTTTATACTTGTTTTTAGGAGAGATTTTAGGCTGCTCCACGGACAATTTCCGGCCAATACAAAAGAGGGAGGCACTTATAAATGTCACACTATTCCGAAGCTACCGAACTGCTCTACCAGGGTACCGAAGTCCGCGGGATGGATTTCTACAAGCCCCTGGTAGTCCCCTACTATTCCACCACTGCCTTCAAAATGCAGACGCTGGAAGAGGTCCGGGATGTGGCCACCAATAAGTTCTCCTATGTGCGGTTCACCAACCCCAACCGGGAGGTCCTGGCCAAAACGGTCTCCTTCTTGGAGCAGGGGGAGCGCAGCCTGATCTATGCCTCTGGCATGGGCGCCATCACCTCCACCCTGCTGACCCTGCTCTCCGCCGGGGATGAGCTCATCTGCAACAGCGCCATCTATGGCGAGACCTTCCAGGTGATGACCGAGATCCTGCCCCGGTTCCAGATCAAGGTCACCATGGTGGATTTCTGCGACAACGACAACGTCCGTAAGGCGGTCACCCCCAACACCAAGCTCATCTACTCCGAGGTCTGCGCCAACCCGGTGCTGAAGATGGCCGACGTGCCCGCGCTGGCCCAGATCGCCCACGAAAACGGGGCCCTTCTGATGATCGACAACACCTTCACCACCCCCCTGGCCATCAAGCCCCTCACTTTGGGCGCCGATATTGTCATCAATTCCATGACCAAATTCATGAACGGCCACAGCGACGCCATCGGCGGATCGATCACCTCCCGGGAGGAGATCATCGCCAAACTGGACCAGGCCCGCCCGCTGTTTGGCACCTCCGGCGACGCCTATGCCGCCTGGACCATGTACAAAAACTTCGGCACCATGGACCTGCGGGTAAAACGCCAGATGTCCAATGCCGCCAAGCTGGCGGCGGCGCTGGAAAAACACCCGCTGGTCTCCAAGGTCAACCACCCCAGCCTGGAGAGCTTCCCCCAGCACGAGCTGGCCATGCGCCTTTTCCGCTCCAAGGAGGAGATCTCCGGGATGCTGAGCATCATGCTTCCCGAGGACACCGACCTGCTGGACCGGTTCACCACCCACCTGCACTTTGTCCACTATGCCTCCACCCTGGGCGGCATCCACACCACCCTGATGCATCCGGTCACCTCCTCCCACGCGGACGTGCCAGATGACAAGCGCCGGGCCATGGGGATCACCCCCGGCCTGATCCGGATCTCGGTGGGCATCGAGGACCCGGACGACCTGATCCAGGAGTTCACCCAGGCGCTGGATGCGGCGAAATAACCGCTGCATATGGACAGAGGAGCGCCGGAAATGACCATTTCCTATCGAAAAGCCACCCTGGAGGACCTGCCCCAGGTCCTCCAGGTGCGGATTGATTTTCTGCGGTGGGTAAACCACCTGGGCCCCGATGCCGACCTCTCCCCGTTGGAGCGCCAGACCCGCGCCTATTTGGAGCGGGCCATGGAGGAGGGCAGCTGCGCCATCCACCTGGCATTTGAGGGGGAACGGTTTGTGGGGCTGGGCTGTATCTGTTTCTATTGGGTCATGCCCTCCCACGACAACCCCTCCGGCCACAGAGGATACATCATGAACCTCTATACCCAGCCGGACTATAGGGGGCAGGGCATCGCCCACACGGTCATGGATCGCCTGATCCAGGAGGCCCGGGACCGGGGGGTCAACTTTATCTCCCTAGAGGCCACCGCCCAGGGGCGGAAGCTCTACGCGCAGTACGGCTTTGTCCCTATGGAGCGGGAGATGGAGCTCCAGCTGGACCTACATTGATTTCCAGACTTTTATATACCTCCGAGCGAAAGAGGCGCCCAACTGGGCGCCTCTTTCGCGTAAAAATAGGCTTCTTTCAGCCAGCTATCAACCTTTTGATAACCTGGGCGGTGTAATCCATCTCCTGGGGGGTATTGTACCAGCCGGCAGACAGGCGCACCGCCCCCTGGGGATAACTGCCCAACACCCGGTGGGCATTGGGGGCGCAGTGCAGCCCGCAGCGGACCATGATCCCCGCCTGATCCAGCTGGAACGCCACCTCCCCATTGTCCCGGCCGGGAAAATCCAGGGCGGCCACGGCGGTGCGCTGGGCCGGGTCCCGGGGGCCCAGCAGCCGCAGGTCGGGAAGGCCATCCAGCTGGGACAGCAGCCGCTCCAGCAGCTGCTGTTCCCGTTGGCGCACCGCATCGATCCCCGTCCGCTCCAGCCAACCCAGGGCTGCATGCAGCCCAAAGATGCCCGGCAGGTTCAGCGTCCCCGCCTCAAACCGGTCGGGCAGCTGATTGGGCATCCGCTCCAGGTGGGAGAAGCTGCCGGTTCCCCCGGCAACCAGCGGCTCCATCCGCTCCGCCAGCTCCCGGCGGACCAGAAAGCCCCCCAAGCCCTGGGGGCCCAAGAGGCCCTTATGCCCGGCAAAGGCCAGGGCATCGATCCCCATTGCCCCCATGTGGATGGACTCCACGCCGCCGGTCTGGGCGGCATCCACCACAAACCACAGCCCGTGGGCCCGGCAGAACGCCCCCAGCCGGGCCAGGGGCAGCAGGACGCCGCAGACGTTGGAGGCGTGGGTAACCACCAGCATCCGGGTGTTGGGGCGCAGAAGGAGCTCCAACGCCCCCTCCAGGTCCTCCGGCAGCCGGCCGTCCGGCCCGGCAGGGAGCCGGTCAAAGGAGACCCCCTGCTCCACAAGCTGTGCCAGGGGGCGCATCACCGCATTGTGCTCCAGCGCACTCACCAGCAGGTGGTCCCCCGGGCGCAGCAGCCCTTTTAGCAGCTGGTTCAGGGAGGCGGTGACCCCCGCGGTGAAGATCACCTGGGCGGGTTTATCAAAGCCGAACAGGCGGCAGAGCCGCTCCCGGGTCTCCAGCACCACCTCCGCCGCAGTATAGGCCGCGGCATAGCCGCCCCGGTTCACATTGCAGCCCACCTGGGTGAAAAACCGCTCCACCGCCTGGAGCACCTCCGGCGGTTTGGGCCAGGAGGTGGCCGCCTGATCCAGATAGACACGCATGGGACTCCCCCCTTCCCTATCTGCCCCGGTAAAAGTACAGTTTAGGCAGCGGCCTGCTGGGTCTGGGCCAGGTAGGCCGCCAGACGGGCCTGGACATTCTCCTCCAGATTCCGGTAGAAGAACTGGTAGTCGTAGAGGTGATAGACCCCCTCCTCAAACAGATCCAAGCTGGGCGGATAGTCGGCGGGGTCCACATCGGTGACCTTCAGAGTCCCCCGCTCCGGGTCCAGATAGGCCCCCGTAAATTGCGGGATCTCCTGGTCGATTTCGCCGCCGTAGTTGGTAAAACAGGCCCCCAGATTGAGGCTCTTGTCCGCGGGGGTCTCGTCGGTGGCCCAGTTCAGGGGGTTGATGGCAAAGGTCTTGGTCCCCTCGGGAACGGTGAGGGAGCCGGTGACGCTGGGGTCCTCGGTGTTGAAGGTGACGATCACGCCGGTATCATCCGCGCCCTGGGCCAGCTGCAGGTGGGGATACTGGTCCAGGTCCTCCTGGGTCACCCGCCAGCCGATGGCGTAGCAGGCCACCAACTGGTCTGCCAGCTGCTGGTCGGCAAAATAGTCCTCCATCAGCCACAGGCACAGATCCGCCCCCTGGGAGAAGCCCGCCAGGATCAGCGGCTGGCCCTGGTTGTAGTCGGCCAGGTAGGTCTCAAACGCCTCCCGCACATCGGCGTAGGCGGCCTCCAGATAGGGCTCCCGCTCCGCCTCCGGCAGAGTATAGACCCACAGGCCCACCTGCCGGTAGTAGGGGGCAAAGAAGCGGGTGTCCCCGTCGTAAATGCCCTTTTCCATGTTGGTGGCGCCTACAAAGCTCTCCTTGCTGCCCTGGTCATCCAGGGGCATGGCGGGGGCAGCCTCATCGCCGCCATAGACGGTGGGGCAGATGAAAAACACATCCGCCGCGCCGGTCTCCTCGGTCTCCAAATAGGCCCAGTTGGCCGGGTCGGTGTAGTCCGGGAGCAGCTCCTGGACAGTGGCCGAAGCGGAATCCGTTTCGGAGGCGGCAGGGGCGCTGCTGGCAGCAGGCTCGCTGGTGGAGGCGGCAGCCTCCGAAGCCGCCGGAACCGAGGAGGCGGCGTCAGAGGAGGCCGCCTCCTGGGAGGCCTGGCAGCCGGCCAGGCTGAGGGAAGCCGCCAAGAGGGCAGCCAACAGAGAAATGCCAAGTTTTTTCAAAAAATCAAGTCCCTTCTATAGAGCGCACCAGCAGCGCGATATTTTCCACGTGGCTGGTGTGTGGGAACATATCCACCGGCTGCAATTTTTTCACCCGGTAGCCATGTTTTACCAAAACTGCCAGATCCCTGGCCTGGGTCTCGGGGTTGCAGGAGATATAGACCACCCGCCGGGGGGCCAGCCGGGCCAGAGACTCCAAAAATTGGCGGCTGCTGCCCGCCCGGGGCGGGTCCATAAACACTACATCCGCCTGCTCCCCTGCCTGGGCCAGCTCCTGGCAGAACTCCCCCGCATCGGCGCAGAGGAAGCGGGCGTTTTGGATGTTGTTGCGCCGGGCATTTTGGATGGCATCCCCCACCGCCTCCCGGTTGTTCTCCACCCCCAACACCTGGCCCGCCCTCTTGGCGGCCACCAGGCCGATGGTGCCGATGCCGCAGTAGGCATCGATCACCCGCTCCCGGCCGGTGAGGGCGGCGTACTCCATAGCCTTGCCGTAGAGCACCTCCGTCTGCACCGGGTTGATCTGGTAGAAGGATTTGGCCGAGATCTGGAAGGTCAGGCCGCAGAGGGTGTCCTCGATGAAGCCCGGCCCATAGAGCACCTTTTCCCGCTCCCCCAGCACCAGGCTGGTGAATTGGGGGTTTACATTTTGCAGCACGGTAGTGATTTCCGGGTGGCGCTGGCAGAGGGCCTCCACAAACCGGTTGCGAGAGGGAAAGACCGGCGTGGCGGTCACCAGCACCACCATCACCTGGCCGGAAGAGAATCCCCGCTTGACCAACACATGGCGCAGCAGCCCCCGTCCGGAGAGCTCATCGTAGGCGGTGAGGCCAAAGGCCTTCAAAAGCTCCCGGACGGTGACGATGATGGCGTCCGCCGTCCGGTCTTCAATGGGGCAGCTGTCCAGCGGCACCAACAGGTGGGTGCTGGACTGGTAGACCCCCGAGATGATCCGGCGGCGCTTGCGGTCATAGGCAAAGGCCGCCTGGACCTTATTGCGGTAGTGGTAGGGATGCTCCATCCCCAGGATCTGCTGCACAGGGGCATATTGCCCCAGCAGCCGCTCCACCTGCCGCTGTTTCCAGATCAGCTGCTGGGGATAGGTCATATTTTGCAGCTGGCAGCCGCCGCATTTGCGGTAGTGGGGACAGGGGTTCGGATTGCGGTGTCCCTGGGGCGCCTCCCCCTGGGGCGGGCGCGGCCCTATCCCTCTGCTGCCCGCTCTTCCTGCTCTTTCAGCCATCTCTTTCCCCTTTCCAAATACTCCTGAAATTCCCGGTCCTCCGGATTCACCTGGAGGACAAAGCCCGTCCGTCCCAGCAGCCGCCGCAGATAGGCGCTGGGCGGACGCTGCTCCCCGGTCCGCTCCAGGTGGCTTGCCAGCCCGAAACGGCCGATATAGTAAAATTCCTGGCGCAGCTGCCGGCGCAGGCCGACGTCCGCCTGGAGCTTGTGGCTCACCACCACACCGGGCAGCCGTTTGCGCTGCCCAGGCCCGGCCACCACCGTTTTCCCCTCATTGAGGCGAAAGCCGTGGGCGGCCAAAAGCCTCTGCACAAACCGGAGCAGCTCCCCCACCGAAAACGTCTCCCCGGAGAAGGCCAGGTCGTCGCTGTAGCGGGTGTAGGTGATCCCCCGGCGGGTGCAGTAGCGCAGCAGCGCCTCATCCAACGGGAAAAAGACCAGGTTGGATAGGTGGGGGCTGGTGGGCGCACCCTGGGGCAGGTGCCCCCGGTAGGTGCAAAAGCGGGCAAAATAGAAGCTCAGCACCTGGTTGTAGACCCGTTCCTCCCGCTGGAGCCGGTCATAGCCGTCCAACAGGTGTCTGCCCACCAGCGGGGAACGGCGCAGCGCACGGTCCACCGCCTGGAACACCTGCTGGAAAGAGATGCTGCCGAAAAAATCCGCCAGATCCAACCGGACCAACAGCCGTGCCCCCCGGTGAGGCAGGGCGTTTTGCCGCAGGCTGCACCCCGGTTCATAGGCGGTGGCCGCCGCCGAAACCTCCCCCGCCTCCAGCAGACGCAGGATCCCCCGCTGCAGATGGGCCAGCCGGTGGGAGGGGACCAACAGCTTTCGTGTACCACCCTTCCGCTTGGGAATTTCCTGCGGGCGGTATTCCCCCTCCAGCCGCCGCCCCCGCGCCAGGCGCATGAGCCAGCGGGTCCGGCGGGCCAGCCGCAGCGGGTCCCCGCCGCCATAGTGCCAGGCGCAGAACGCCTCCAAAGTGTGCAGCATCTGGAACCCCCCTAAAAAGGCGAAGGGCAGCCCCGAACCCCTGCTTCCAGCAGACGGCCGCAGGCGTGTCTGGAGTACGCCTTTGGCGTACGGTTACACGCTGAGGACCGGATGCTGCGCCGCCTGGCGGCGGTATGGGAAACCAAATGGGAGCCGCGACTCGCGGCTCCCCCGCTGGCGCGGAAAAGCGGCCGCCTTCGCCTGCCCTATTGTAGCACATTCCAGCGGCAAATACCAGTACTCCGCCGCCATCTTTCCGCTGGACAAGGAGGCCCCCCTGTGGTAAGCTGTAGATAACCATTCAGTGCCGGCCCCGTGCCGGCAGGCGACCAAAAACGAAGGGAGCACACGAATGAAACGGACTTTGATTGGCGGCTTTTTCCTGTTGAGCGGCGTGACCGGCCTTTGCTCCCTGTGGGAGCTGGTGGCCAACAACCCGGCGGATTCCTGGCGGACGCCGCCTGGGCGGTTCCTCACCACCCTCCTGGAGACCGGGACGCTGCCGCTCTTTTTGGGATTGAGCGCCCTTCTGGTGCTGGGATTGGGGATCCTGGTGCTGGAATACTTCCGCAAGGGGGATTGACAAACCGGACCGGCGCAACCAATGCGGGCGAAACTGCCGGAAACAGGTGGTGGACTTGGGCGGCTGCAGGTGGTATCCTAGAGGAAACAGAAAAGGGGGCAGGCATATGGAACTGGGAAAAAGCCTTGCAGAGGCGCGGCGGAAAAGCGGACTCTCCCAGGAGGCGGTGGCGGAAAGCCTGGGGGTGAGCAGGCAGACGGTCTCCAAATGGGAGATTGGAGTTTCCCAAAGTTAAAGATACCACACCATTCCCACGCTGACTTTTGCTCAACCGATACAGCCGGAGGGCTGGATAACAAGAAAAGGCGGTATGCGCCCCGTGGAGGGGTAGCGTACCGCCTTTTCTTGTGGGGGTTTCCAAAG
>DXES01000131.1 GCA_019114825.1 Candidatus Anaerotruncus excrementipullorum | reverse complement strand
ATGCGCTTCATCGCCCGGGAGCTGCGGGAACAGATGGCCCGGCTGGGCGTGCGCACGGTGGAGGAGCTGGTGGGCCGCACCGACCTGCTGCGGATGCGCAGGCCTGCGGCAAATAGCCGGGCGGCCACGGTGGAGCTGTCCGCCATTTTGGACAGCAGATATGCCGGGCAGCCCAAGACCCGCTTTGACCCGGCGGATGCCTATGACTTCCACCTGGAGGACACGGTGGACCTGCGGGTGCTGGAAAAGGCGCTGGGCCCCGCCCTGGAGCGGGGGGAGCCCCGGCGGCTGCCGCTGGCGGTGTCCTCCACCGACCGGGCGGTGGGGACCATCCTGGGCTCCGACCTCACCCGGCTTCACGGGGAGGCGCTCCCCGATGACACCTTTGTGGTAAACTGTACCGGCGGGGGCGGCCAGTCCTTCGGGGCCTTCCTGCCCAAGGGGCTGACTCTGGAGCTGGAGGGGGACGCCAACGACTACCTGGGCAAGGGCCTCTCCGGCGGGAAGATCGTGGTCTATCCGCCCAAGGGCAGCCCCTTCCCCCCGGAGGAGAACATCCTGGTGGGCAATGTGGCCCTCTACGGGGCCACCTCCGGCCAGGCCTTCCTGTGCGGCGTGGCCGGGGAGCGGTTTTGTGTCCGCAACTCCGGCGCCAACGCGGTGGTGGAGGGGGTGGGCGACCACGGCTGCGAGTATATGACCGGCGGCCGGGTGGTGGTCCTGGGCCCCACCGGCCGCAACTTCGCCGCCGGCATGAGCGGTGGGGTGGCCTATGTACTGGATGAGGGCCACGACCTCTATCTGCGGCTAAATAAAGCCCTGGTATCCATGGGACCGGTCACAGAAGAGGCGGATGCAGAGGAACTGCGCAGCCTGATCCAGGCCCATGCAGAGGCCACCGGCTCCCCGAAAGCCGGCCGGATCCTGGCCGATTTTGCGGCCTGGCTGCCCAAATTCAAAAAGATCCTGCCCCACGACTACGACCGGATGCTGCGCACCATCGCCCGGTATGAGGCCCAGGGCATGGACCGGGCCCAGGCCCAGGCGGAGGCCTTCTATGCCAACGCCAGAGGAAAGGGGGAGTAACTGTGGGAAAGCCCACGGGATTTTTGGAATACAAGCGGCAGGAAAACCCCAGCGAAGCCCCGCTGGAGCGGATCGGGCACTGGAACGAATTCCACCCCCGGCTGAGCCGGGAGGAGAGGCGGCAACAGGGGGCCCGGTGCATGGCCTGCGGCGTGCCCTTCTGCCAGTCCGGGGCAGTATTGGGCGGCATGGTCTCCGGCTGCCCGCTGCACAACCTGGCACCCGAGTGGAACGACCTGGTATACCGGGGAAAGCTTGGGCACGCCTTGGAGCGGCTGCTAAAAACCAATGACTTCCCGGAATTCACCGGCCGGGTGTGCCCCGCCCTGTGCGAGGCGACCTGCACCTGTGGCCTGAACGGCCAGCCGGTGACGGTGAAGGACAACGAGCTGGGGATCATCGAAGAGGCCTGGGAACGGGGGCTTATGGCCCCCCGGCCTCCCCAGGTGCGCACCGGCAAGCGGGTGGCGGTGGTGGGTTCCGGCCCTTCGGGGCTCTCCTGCGCCCAGCGGCTGGGCCGCCGGGGGCATGCCGTCACCGTATTCGAGCGGGCCGACCGGCCCGGCGGCCTGCTGATGTACGGCATTCCCAACATGAAGCTGGAAAAAGCAGTGGTGCAGCGCCGGCTGGACCTGATGGCGGCGGAGGGCATCACCTTTTGTACCGGCATAGACGTGGGCCGGGACGTGTGCGCAAAGGAACTGCGGCAGCAGTTTGACGCGGTGGTCCTCTGCTGCGGCGCCGCCCAGCCCCGGGACCTGGATCTACCCGGCCGGGAGGGAAAGGACGTGTGGTTTGCGGTGGACTTCCTGACCGGGGCCACCCGGTCCCTGTTGGACGGGGGCCCCTGCCCCTCCGCCCAGGGCAAAGACGTGGTGATCGTAGGGGGCGGCGACACCGGCAACGACTGCGTGGGCACCTGCATCCGCCAGGGCTGCAAAAGCGTCGTCCAGCTGGAGATGCTGCCCAAGGCCCCCGACACCCGGGCGGACAACAACCCCTGGCCGGAGTGGCCAAGGGTGTGCAAAACCGACTACGGCCAACAGGAGGCCATCGCCCGCTTCGGCCGCGACCCCAGGATTTACGAAACCACCGTCTCCCGCCTGTTCCGGGATGGGGAGGGGAATCTCATAGGGGCGGAGACCGTCCGCCTGGGGCCGGACCGAAAGCCGGTGGCAGGCACGGAAGAACAGCTGCCCTGCCAGCTGCTGCTCATCGCCGCCGGCTTCCTAGGTCCCCAGAGCTATGTGCCGGAGGCCTTCGGCCTGGCGTGTACCCCCCGCTCCACTGTACAGACGGCGGAGGGCGGCTATGCCACCAATCTCCCCGGTGTGTTCGCCGCTGGGGACATGCGCCGGGGACAGTCCCTGGTGGTGTGGGCCATCTGGGAAGGCCGCCAGGCTGCCCAGGAGGTAGACCGGTATCTGATGGGAGAAGAACGGACATCAAACGGCTGAGGATTGCCGCTTTGCGCTTCTTGATACACTTCATAATCGGTAGAAAGCAAGTCTTCGCCCCATCTCTAGCCCAAAAGGAAGGCGCCCGAAAGGGCGCTTTCCTTTTGGGAGCACCCCTGACCTGCCTGGCGATGGGAGTGGATCGGAGGGGATGCTCTCAGAGGAGGGGCCCGCAAGCCGGCCAAAGGGCAGCGCCCTTTGCTGGGAGCGCGCCGCTTTCTCCTATCGGTTCCCCTCCCCCACGGATACACCTTTCCCCAAAGGTAACCATCCGTTTGCTGGCCCACGAAATTCCGGCAGTTTTGCGCTGCCGGCTTTGCAAAGTCCCCCATATAAACGCAGAACGATCACAACTGTGGGATAGAATACCGGGTAGAAGCACTTGCCGGAGGGGAAAAACGATGAAGCTGCTCTATGAGGAGGACGAACGGCCGCTTTCCGAAGCGGTGGTGGACATCCTTACCTACCACAACTATCTTGTGGACGCCGTATATAACGGCGAGGACGCCTATGACTATGCGCTTTCCGGCGGGTATGACGGGATTATTCTGGACATTATGATGCCGAAACGGGATGGAATGGAAGTTCTATCCGCATTGCGGAAAAATGGCTGCAAAACGCCTATTTTACTGCTCACTGCCAAAACCCAGATTGACGACCGGATCCGTGGGCTGGATGCGGGGGCGGATGACTATCTGCCAAAGCCCTTTGACATGGGGGAGCTGCTGGCCAGAGTCCGCGCCATGCTGCGCCGGCGGGAGGAATTCCATCCGGATATGCTCACCTTTGGGGATTTACCCCTGAACACCCAATCCGGCACGCTGTCCTGCAGGGATACAGAATTTGCGCTCCCAAAACAGGAGTACCGGCTAATGGAACAGCTGATGGTGAACCGGGGGATCTTTCTCTCCTCTGAGGACCTATTGACCAGGGCCTGGGGCTCCAATGCAGAGGTGGATATCAACAGCGTCTGGCTCTATATCTCCTATCTTCGCAAGAGGCTCACCGCTATGAAGTCATCGGCAGAGATCGTATCAAAACGCAATATCGGCTACCGGTTGGAGATGCCCCTATGAAAAAAATACTGCGGAAAAAATTTATCCTCTTTGCCATGTCCGCTGTCACCATTTTGTTGGCGGTGCTGGTTGGAGCGATCAATGGATTTAGCTGGATTATTTTGGATCACCAGTCCAGCTCCCTTTTATATGCCCTGACAAATAGGGAGACGCCCTTCCCTCCAGGTCAATCCCCCAACCGGCAGCCCCCTGCTCCGCCCATGGCCGCGGATATGATCCAATCCGCCCGCTTCTTCACCGTCCACACCGATCAAGACGGCCGGGTCCTGGAGGTGGATGTCCAGCGGATCTCCTCGGTCAGCGCAGAACAAGCAGTGCAGTATGCCGAACTGGCCACAGGCGTATCCGGGACGGTGGACCACTACAAGTATGCAGCAAAGCAGACGGACGCCGGCCGGATCCTCTTTTTCCTGGATACCTCCGGCCAGCTGTGGGTCTTTATGATGGTGCTCAGCATCTCTTCCGCCATCGCGCTGGTTTGCTGGCTCGCCACCCTTCTGTTTGTGATCCTGCTTTCCGGGCGGGCGGTCCGCCCCATCCTGGCAGGGATGGAAAAGCAAAAACAATTTATCACCAATGCCGGCCACGAATTAAAAACAC
>DXES01000130.1 GCA_019114825.1 Candidatus Anaerotruncus excrementipullorum | reverse complement strand
GGCCGGGGGGGCCGCGTCCGGGCAGGACGCGGCCGCGGGGCAGCCCCCCCAGCAGGCAGAGGCCGCCCCGGAGGAGGAAACGGACGCATACGAGGAGGACGAGGACGAGGAGGAGGAGGAGGACGACCGGTTCACCACCCCGGTGCTGTTCACCCTGCGGTTCCCCATCAGCCTGGAGGACTTCAAGGAGTTCCACCGGCTGATGAGCGGCGGCGTCTTTAAGCAGCAGCAGCGCCGGTCGTTTATCTGGGGGGGCATGGAGGTGGCCATCTCCGCCCTCTACCTGATCCTGTCGTTCACCGGCATCTTCGAGCCCATGAGCACCTTCCAGTGGGTGCTGGTGGCGGTGCTGCTGGCGGTGGGGCTGTTCAGCCTGTATAACGGCGTCTTTTACAAAAAGCGGATGGAGAAGATGCTGGAGCGCCAGTATGAGCAGTCCAGCTTCCGGGGGGTACAGCTGGTGATGAAGTTCCACGAGGACGGGGTGGAGGAGGTCACCGGCGGCAGCCACCTGGTGACCAAGTTTTCCAAGATCTACCAGATTGTCACCACCTCCCGCCTGTATATGATCCAGGTGGACCCCCGGCGCAGCGTGCTGATCCCCCGGGCCACCCTGGGCAAGCAGGACGCCCAGCTGGCCGACCTGCTGACCCGGGCCTCCGAGCGGTATGAGAAGCGGAGGGTGAACCTGTGACCGGCCGGGAACAGCACCCGGCCGCCCCGGAGGCAAAGGCCCCGGAAGCCCCAGAGGCGCTGGAGACCGCCCCGGAGGCTTTGGAGACCACCCAGGAGGCCCTGGAGGCCACCCAGCAGGTGCTGGAGACCAGCCAGCAGGACCTAGAGGCCAGCCAGCAGGCCCTGGACCGGGCGGAGGACGTCGCCGGGGAGGAGGCGGACTGGCCCCCGGAGCCCCAGGAGCTCTCCCTCACCTGGCAGAACCGCCCGGCCACCCTGCTCAAGGCCGCCCAGGCGGTGGATATCGTCCAAAAGGCCGGCCGCCGGTGGAAATTCCACCTGGGGATCATCATCCTGCTGGTGGTGTTCTTCCTGCCCGACCTGCGGTTTGATACCCTGCCCCACATCCTAGGGGGGGTGGGGCTGCTGGCCCTGGCGGTGGCCGCCGGGATGCTGGCCAAATACGGCCCCGACCGGGCCAACCGGAAGTTTTCCCAACAGAAGGCCGCCGCCGCCCCCACCGCCCGGATCACCCTCACCCGGTATGGATTTTCCATCCGGGAGGGGGCGTATACCGGCACGGTGAACTTTGCCCAGGACCCCAAATGCGCCGCCGCGGAGCTGGAGGGGGTGGTGGCCCTCTCCTACGAGCGCAACCGGGTGAGCGCCATCCCCCTGGCCGACCTGAACCAGCAGGAGCGGGACCAGCTGCGGGAGCTGCTGCGCCTGGGGCTGGGGGACCGGTTCCACCGGCTGGGCTATCAGAAATAGGGCGGCTTTGGCCGTTTGTTTCCCACTGCAACCCCAAGAGGAGATGATCGAATTTGAAGAAGCAGCCGGACCACGATATCAAGGACGATGCCTTTGATCCGGAGCTGATCGAACGGCGGATCCGCAACATCGACATCGAGCACGAGATGAAGAAGTCGTTTTTGGACTACTCCATGTCGGTGATTGTCAGCCGGGCGCTGCCCGATGTGCGGGATGGGCTGAAGCCGGTCCACCGCCGGATCCTATATACCCTCCATGAGAACAACCTGACCCCGGATAAGCCCTACCGCAAATGTGCGGATACGGTGGGCAGCGTGCTGGGCCGGTACCACCCCCACGGGGATGCCTCGGTGTACGACGCCATGGTGCGGCTGGCCCAGGATTTCTCCATGCGCTACCCGCTGGTGGACGGCCACGGCAACTTCGGCTCGGTGGATGGGGACCCCCCCGCCGCCTACCGGTATACCGAGAGCCGGATGAGTAAAATCTCCCTCTCGCTGCTCACCGATATCGACAAGGACACCGTGGACTTTATGCCCAACTATGACGACCGGCTGCAGGAGCCGGTGGTGCTGCCCAGCCGGTTCCCCAACCTGTTGGTGAACGGCTCCACCGGCATCGCCGTGGGCATGGCCACCAACATCCCCCCCCACAACCTGGGGGAGGCGGTGGACGCCGCCATTCTGCTCATCGAAAACCCCGATGTGACACTGGATGAGCTGATGCAGAAGATCAAGGGACCGGATTTCCCCACCGGCGGCGTCATCATGGGCCGCAGCGGCATCCGGGCGGCCTATGCCACCGGCCGGGGGAAGATCACCCTCCGGGCCCGCACCGAGATCGAGGAGATGGCCGGGGGCCGGGAGCGGATCATCGTCACCGAGATCCCCTACATGGTGAACAAGGCCCGCTTGATTGAATCGATTGCCGACCTGGTGAAGGAGAAGCGGGTGGAGCAGATCTCCGACCTGCGGGACGAGAGCGACCGGGACGGGATGCGGATTGTCATCGAGCTCAAGCGGGAGGCCAATGCCCAGCTGGTCCTCAACCGGCTGTACTCCTACACCCAGCTGCAGGACACGGTGGGGGTGATCCTGCTGGCGCTGGTGGACGAGGTGCCCAAGGTGATGTCCTTAAAAGAGCTGCTCACCCACTATGTGGACTTCCAGGGGCAGATCATCCTGCGGCGGACCCGGTTCGACCTGAAGAAGGCCCGGGAGCGGGAGCACATTTTGGAGGGGCTCAAGCTGGTGTGCGACAACACCGACGAGGTGATCTCCATCATTCGCCACTCCAAGGATCAGAACGACTCCAAGGTCAACCTGATGGCCCGGTTTGGGATCACCGACCTGCAGGCCGGGGCGATTGTGGCCATGCGGCTGGGGCAGCTCTCCGGCATGGAGCGGATCAAGATCGAGCAGGAGCTGGCGGAGATCCTACAGAAGGTGGCGGAATATGAGTCGATCCTGGCCGACTATGGCAAGGTGATGGGGATTGTGAAGGAGGAGCTCACCGGCTTAAAGCAGAAGTTTGCCGACCCCCGCCGCACCGAGATTTTGGCGGTGAGCGGGGAGATGGACATCGAGGATCTGATCCCGGTGGAGGACTGTGTGATCACCCTCACCCACTTTGGCTATCTGAAGCGGCAGCCGGTGGACCAATACAAGACCCAGCGCCGGGGGGGCCGGGGGATCTCCGGCATGACCCGCCGGGAGGAGGACTTTGTGGAGGAACTGTTTATCTGCTCCTCCCACGACTATGTGATGTTCTTCACCAACCGGGGCCGGTGCTTTCGGCTGAAGGGCTATGAGATTGCCGAGGGCAGCCGCACCAGCCGGGGGACCAACATTGTCAACCTGCTGCAGCTGGAGCCGGAGGAGAAGGTCACCGCCATGATTAAGACCACCCAGGAGGAGTACACCGACGACCGGTACCTGGTGATGGTCACCCGCCGGGGGGTTATCAAGCGCACCCCCATGAGCCAATACCGGAATGTGCGCAAACTGGGGCTGATCGCCATCGGCTTGGACGAGGGGGATGAGCTGGCCTGGGTGCGCCAGACGGACGGTTCCAGCCAGCTATTGGTGGCCACCCGCCAGGGGATGGCCATCCGGTTTGCGGAGGAGGAGGCCAGGCCCCTCTCCCGCACCGCCAGGGGGGTACGCGCCATCACCCTGGAGGAGGGGGACGAGGTCGTGGGCATGGCCCGGGTACGGGAGGGCAACCAGCCCACGGTACTCACGGTGAGCGAGAGCGGCCTGGGCCGGCGCACCGAGATCGACCAATACCGGCTGCAGAGCCGGGGCGGCAAGGGGATCCGCAACTACTATGTGGACAAAAACGGCCCGGTGGCCGGGGTGAAGCTGGTGGATGCGGATGACGACGTGATTCTGATTACCGACGACGGGGTGATTATCCGCATCCCGGCGGCGGAGATCACGGTACAGTCCCGGTATGGCGGCGGTGTCAAGGCGATGCGGGTGGCGGAGGGCAGCCGTGTGGTGACGCTGGCGCGGGCCCCCAAGGGGGAGGACTCCTCCGAGGAGGAGTCCGCTGAGGAGGACGCCTCCGGCGAGGACGCTTCCGGCGAGGAGTAACGCTACGGCGGCGCACCCGCCCGCGGGTTTTCGTAAGTAAAGTTTTCGCCCGCCTTTTTCAAAAGGCGGGCGGGCCCGGGCCCGCTGCCACTCGCGCCCGTTAGGCTTGCCCTTGCGGCGGCGCACCCGCCCGCGGGGCTTCGCAAGCAAAGTTTTCGCCCGCCTTTTTCAAAAGGCGGCAGGATTCCAAAGGGCGGCGCCCTTTGGCCGCTGGCCGCAGCCAGCGGAAC
>DXES01000129.1 GCA_019114825.1 Candidatus Anaerotruncus excrementipullorum | reverse complement strand
GAGCGCCCGGGCTTTACCCCCACCGAGCAGACGGTGCGCGGCAGCTTCGATAAGCTGTTCCAGCAGGCGGGGGCCCGGCGGATTATCATCGCCACCTTCTCCTCCAACATCAGCCGTATCCAGCTGATCTGCGAGGCGGCCGCCAAATATGGCCGCAAGGTGGCGGTCTCCGGCCGCAGCATGGTCAACGCGGTGGCGGTCTCCACCGAGCTGGGGTATCTGAATCCCCCCAAGGATGTGCTCATCGATATCGACGACCTGGGCCGCTACCGCCCGGAGGATGTGGTGCTGATCACCACCGGCAGCCAGGGGGAGCCCATGAGCGCCCTCTCCCGGATGGCCAGCGGCGAGCACCGGAAGGTGAACGTCACCCGGGATGACTTTATCATCATCAGCGCCCGGCCGATCCCCGGCAACGAAAAGACGGTGGGCCGGGTGGTCAACGACCTGATGCGCCTGGGGGCGGAGGTGATCTACGAGTCGATGTACGAGGTACACGTCTCCGGCCACGCCTGCAAGGAGGAGCTCAAGATCATCCTGGCCCTCACCCGGCCCAAGTTCTTCTTCCCGGTCCACGGCGAGTACAAGCAGCTGCGCAAGCACGCCGACCTGGCCCTGGCTATGGGGATCCCGGAGGAGCGGGTGTTCCTGGGGGAGAACGGCGCCGTCTGGGAGCTGGACGGCGTCTCGGTGAAGACCGGTGAGACGGTGCCCGCCGGGGCGGTGCTGGTGGACGGCCTGGGCGTGGGCGACGTGGGCAGCATTGTGCTGCGGGACCGCAAGCACCTGGGGGAGGACGGCCTCATTGTGGTGGTCTGCTCCATCGATACCCAGACCCACCGGATCCTGGCCGGGCCGGACATCATCTCCCGGGGGTTTGTGTATGTGCGGGAGGCGGAGGATATGCTGGCGGAGGCCCGCCGGGTGGCCCGCCAGACGCTGGACGACTGCACCAGCCGCAACGTCCGGGAGTGGGGCAACCTGAAAAATCAGCTGCGGGACGCCCTCTCCAGCTATTTCTACAGCCGCACCAAGCGCAGCCCCATGATTCTGCCGGTGATCCAGGAGATCTAAACGAAAAGGCGCAGGCAAGCTTGCCTGCGCCTCTTTTGTGGGCGGCGGGTTCAGTAGGAGAGGGCGGGGTCGAATTTTTCGGCCCAAAGCTCCCCCAGTACGGCCAGGTCCGCGCGAAATTCCTCCGCCGTCTGCCCCTCCTTTTGGATCAGCTCCTCCAGCACCTGGAAGGTGAAGGCGGAGGGCCCGTAGCGCTTCCAGTCCTTCTGCATCCGCATGGAGGGAGGGCTATCGGTGGCCTGCATAAAGGCAAACCGGCTGCGGGAGCCCTCCACATTGGTCTGGGCCTCCAATAGATAGCGGCCGTTGGCCGTGTTGCGGATGATGGTGACGCCGCCGGACAGCGGCCGCTGCTTATAGGCGCGGATCAGTTCCTTTTTGTGGGCGTCCATAGCGAAATTGCCCCCTCGCTCGATTGGAATTTTGGAGGGCGGCCCCCTCCGGTCACTGTAAAAATACCAGCTCCGGGCGGGCTTGTCAAGGGCCGGCGGCTTTTGCGAAACGAGAGATTGCATCTGCCCGGGCTCCGTGCTATAATAAAACCTGTATAGGCATCTGCGAGGGGAGGTCCCCTCCCAATTTTTTGCGGAAGAGGTATGCAAGGTGAGTAAAAACGCCAACCTGCTGCAATCGTTCCTGACCGTGGCTGTGGGTTGCCTGGCGGCGGTCATGGTGGCCAGCCTGTTTTTCAACCTCTATCTGTTCTATATCTGCCTGGCGGTGACGGTGGTCTGTACGGCGGCCCTCTGGTGGCTGCTGCGCCAGCTCAAGCGCCAGGTGAACGCGGTGATGATGGCGGTGGGCCAGACCCTCACCGGGGCGCAGAAGGAGGCCGCCCAGACCTTCCCGGTGCCGGTGCTCTGCTGCGACGCCCAGGGGGAGATCCTCTGGGGCAATGCCCTGGCGGAGCGCACGCTGCTGGGGGGCCAGGGCCCCTATGGCCAGAGCATCTACGCCATCCTCAATGGGGTGAACCTGGCGGGCGCCTGCCCGGAAAACGGCTACGAGACCGAATACCAGGGCCGCAACTATATCGCCTATCCGGTGCGGGCGGTGACCCAGGAGCCGGAGGTCTATCTGGTCTATTTCTTTGACAACACCGAGCTCAAGCGGTATGCCCGGGAGTACTTTGAATCCCGGCCGTCGGTCTCCCTGATCTTGGTGGACAATTACGAGGAGCTCCAGCAGGGGATGAAGGACAACGAGCGCGCCCGGGTGATGGGGGAGATCGAGTACGCCATCACCAAATTCGTCAGCGAAAACCACGGCGTCATCCTGAAAAACGAGCGGGACCGGTTCACGGTGGTCACCGAGGAGCGCAACCTGCGGGGGGTTATCTCCTCCCGCTTCCCGCTGCTGGAGCAGGTGCGGGGCATCCAGGTGGAGGGCAACGTGGTGCCCACCCTCTCCATCGGCGTGGGCCGGGACGCCGCCACCCTCACCGAGAGCGAGCAGTACGCCCGCCAGGCGCTGGATATGGCCCTGGGCCGGGGCGGCGACCAGGCGGCGGTGCGCAGCGGCAGCGGCTATGAGTTCTTCGGCGGGGTGTCCAGCGGGGTGGAGAAGCGCACCAAGGTCAAGACCCGCATTGTGGCCACCGCCCTGGCGGAGCTGATCGCCGGCAGCGAAAATGTGCTGGTGATGGGCCACCGGGCGGCGGATCTGGACTGCTTCGGCGCCGCCATCGGCGTCATGAAGACCGCCCGCCAGATGGGCAAGGAGGCGTTTGTGGTCATCCGCCGGGACCGGAACCTGGTGGGCTCCCTCTACAACCACCTGCTGGAAAACGGCTACGAGGGCCAGCTGCTGGAGCCGGAGGAGGCGCTGGAGAGGATCCGCAAAAAGACCCTCCTAGTGATCTGCGACACCCATGTGAAAAACATGCTGGAATCGGCGGACGTGTTCGACGCCTGCAAGAGCGTGGTGGTCATCGACCACCACCGGAAGATGGTGGGCCACATCGACAACGCCGTGATCTTTTACCACGAGCCCTATGCCTCCAGCGCCTCGGAGATGGTGGCGGAGCTGATCCAGTATTTCGGCGACAAGTGCCGCATCTCCCGCCTGGAGGCGGAGGCGCTTTTGGCGGGCATCATGCTGGACACCAAGAACTTTGTGATCAAAACCGGCGTGCGTACCTTTGAGGCCGCCGCCTTCCTGCGGAAGATGGGGGCGGATACGGTGGAGGTCAAGCGGCTGTTCGCCAACTCCATGGAGGCCTACCAGCGCAAGGTAAAGCTGGTGGCCAACGCCCGGGTCTACCGGGGCTGCGCCATCGCCATCTCCCCGGAGGCGGATATCCCGGAGATCCAGGTGACTGCGGCCCAGGCGGCGGATGAGCTGCTGAACATCAGCGGCGTATCCGCGTCGTTTGTGGTGTTCGCCCAAAATGGGGGGATGTCCTTCTCCGCCCGGAGCATGGGCCAGCTCAACGTCCAGCTGATTATGGAGAAGCTGGGGGGCGGCGGCCACCACACGATGGCGGGGGCCCAGCTGCCCGGCATCGGCGCCGAGGAGGCCAACCAGCGGCTCACCGCGGCCATCGACCAGTATTTCGAGGAAAATTCCCGCAAATAAGCGTGTAATTTGAAATTTAGACGGAGGAAATGTATCATGAAAGTCATTCTGAAACAGGACCTGAAGGGCACCGGCAAAAAGGGCGAGATGATCAACGTCTCGGACGGCTACGCCCGCAACTACCTGCTGCCCCGGGGGCTGGCCATCGAGGCCAACGCCCAGGCCATGGGGGAATTGAAGGCCAAACAGGCGGCGGCGGAGCACAAGGCCGCCGTGGAAAAGCAGGCCGCCCAGGAGCTGTGCGACCAGCTCAAGGGCAAGACGGTGAAGATCGGTGCCAAGGCGGGCCAGGGCGGCAAGCTGTTCGGCTCGGTGACCGCCAAGGAGATCAGCGAGGCGATCGCCCAGCAGTACGGCGCCCAGGTGGACAAGCGCAAGATCGTTTTGGACGCGGACATCAAGGCGTTCGGCAACTATACCGTCCAGATCAAGCTCCATCCGGGTATCACGGCGGAGCTGTATGTGATGGTGGGGGAGACCGCCTGAGCGGGACACGGATGGACCAGGGGAGGTGAAGGCGTTGGCGGCGGAGATGGAGCTGGAATACGGCCAGCAGATGCCCTATAGCCTGGAGGCGGAGCAGAGCGTGCTGGGGGCCATCCTCATCGACCCCGCCTGCTTTCCTGCCACGCTGGAGGAGCTGCGGGCCGATTACTTCTACCGTCCCCAGCACCAGCAGATCTATGAGATCCTCACCCGGATGTTCAGCCTCAGCCGGACGATGGACTTTATCACCATCCTGGATGAGGTGCGCCGGGAGGACGTCTTTGAGACGGAGGAGGACGCCAAGATCTACCTCACCCAGCTGGCCCAGATCGTCCCCTCCTCCGCCAATGTGGAGGCCTACTGCCGGATCGTCCGGGAGAAGGCCTACGTCCGCCGGCTGATCACCGCCTCCCGGGAGATCATCGAGCAGGCCCAGGAGCCGGGGGCGGAAGCGGACCTGCTTTTGGACGCGGCGGAGCAGAAGATCTTTGACATCCGCCAGGGGCGCAGCATCTCCGCCTTCAAGCATATCCGCACCGCCATCACCGAGACCTATGAGACCCTCCAGCACCTGTCCGGCGAGGACCGGGATCAATACAAGGGGCTCTCCACCGGCTACCCGCTGCTGGATAAGCGGATCACCGGCCTCAACCGCACCGACCTGATCCTGATCGCCGCCCGCCCGGGCATGGGCAAAACCTCCCTGGCGCTGAACATTGCGGAGAATGTGGCCACCAAGGGCAACCGCACGGTGGCGGTCTTTTCGCTGGAGATGTCCAGCGAGCAGCTGGCCCAGCGGCTGCTCTCCTCCCAGGCGCTGGTGGAGGGCCAAGCCCTGCGCACCGGGGAGCTCAATGGGGAGGACTGGGTGCGTATCGCCATGGCCTCCCAGGTGCTCTCCAAGGCGGATATCTATTTGGACGACACCCCCGGCATCACGGTGGGGGAGATGAAGGCCAAGCTCCGGCGGCTGCGGAAACTGGACCTGGTGATCATCGACTACCTCCAGCTGATGTCCACCGGCCGCCGGGACGGCAACCGGGTGCAGGAGGTCTCGGAGATCACCCGGAACCTGAAGATCATGGCCAAGGAGCTGAATGTGCCGGTGATCACCCTCTCCCAGCTCTCCCGCGGACCCGAGAGCCGCACCGACCACCGGCCGATGCTCTCCGACCTGCGGGAATCCGGCTCGATCGAGCAGGATGCGGACATTGTGCTGCTGCTTTACCGGGAGGACTACTACGCCCGGGAAGAGGCCGAGGAGCGCAATGTGGCCCAGTGCGACGTGGCCAAAAACCGCCACGGCGAGGTGGGCGTGGTGAAGCTGGGGTGGGACAGCCGTTACACAAGATTTACCAACCTGGAGCTATCACGGGATGAACCATAAGGCGCGTGCAGCAATCGCAGAATACCGGATGCTCAAGCAGGGTGACAGGGTGGCAGCCGCCGTTTCCGGCGGCGCCGACTCGGTCGCTCTGCTTGATTTCTTGTGTTCCCTCACCGGCCTGGGCCTCACCGTGCGGGCCTGCCATCTGAACCACTGCCTGCGGGGGGAGGAGAGCGACCGGGACGAACAGCTGGTGCGCACCATGTGCCGGGAATACGGGGTGGAGCTGGCGGTGAAGCGGGTGGAGGTAAAGCCCTATGCCGCCAGCCGCAAGCTCTCGGTGGAGACCGCCGCCCGCCAGCTGCGGTATGCCTTCTTTGAGGAGGTGTCCCGCCAGTGGGACTGCAAGATCGCCACCGCCCACACCCTTTCGGATGCGGCGGAGACGGTGCTCCTAAACCTGGCCCGGGGCACCGGTTTGGCAGGGCTGTGCGGCATCCCGGCGGTGCGGGGGCGGATCATCCGCCCGCTGATCGGCTGCACCCGCCAGGAGGTGGAGGACTACTGCCAGCGGCACGGCCTCTGCTATGTCACCGACAGCTCCAACCTCACCGACGCCTTCGCCCGCAACCGGGTCCGCCACCAGGTGCTGCCCCAGCTGGAGCGGGAGAACCCCCGGGCGGCCCAGGCCATCGGCCGCATGAGCGCCCTGCTGCGCCAGGACCGGGATTACCTGGAGGCCCAGGCCGCCCAGGCCGCCCGGGAGCTGGCCAGGGGGGACGGCCTGGACGCGGCGGGGGCAGCGGCGCTGCATCCGGCCCTGCGGGGGCGGGTGCTGGCGGGGCTGCTGGCCCGCCAGGGGATCGAATGCTCCGCCCAGCGGGTCCGGGCGCTGGAACAGCTGCTCGGGAACCGGCGGCGGGTGCGCCTGACCGGGGATTGGTACGCTGTGGTGCGCCGGGGGGTGCTGCGGCTGGAGCCCAGCGCCCCGGCGGGCGGTCCCATCCGGCCCCGCCTGCTGCCAAAACCCGGGCTGGATGGCCTATGGGTGGAGGCGGCGGAGGGAAAATGGCTGCATTTTTCGGTGATAAACTGTGCAGATTATGAAAATTTTGAGAATATTTCAAGCGCCTACTTAAATTTAGTTATGGATTATGATAAAATAACTGGTGATATTCTCTTGCGCGCGCGGCAGCCGGGGGACCGGATCCGTCCGGCTGGGCGCGGATGCTCCAAGGACCTGCGCCGGGCGTTCAGTGAGCTGGCCCTGCCGGACCGGGAGCGGCTGTGTGTTTTGGCGGACCAGGAGGGTATCCTCTGCGCGGAGGGCGTGGGTATCGACCAGCGGGTCAGCCCGGACGAGGGATCGGGCAGGCTGCTGCGGATCGCCCTGTGCGGGGAGGATGGCCGCAACCAGGAAAAATGCGGAGGGTAGGCATGGAAAACGATATTTTAAAGGTTTTGATCAGCGAGGAAGCGTTGCAACAGAAGGTGCGGGAGCTGGGGGCCCAGATCTCCCGGGATTACGCCGGTTCCCCCAGGAAGCTGCTGGTGCTGGGGGTGCTCAAGGGCTCGTTTGTGTTTATGGCGGACCTGATCCGCCAGATCACCGTCCCCTGCCAGGTGGAGTTTATGGCGGTCTCCAGCTACCATGCGGGGGTCAAGAGCTCGGGCGTGGTCAAGATTATCAAGGATATCGACATCGATCCCCAGGACATCGACATCCTGATCGTGGAGGACATCCTGGACAGCGGGCTCACCCTCAAGTACCTCAAGGACCTGCTGCTCCAGCGCCACGCCTCCAACATCCGGATCGCCACGCTGCTGGATAAGCCCGCCCGCCGGGCGGCGGACATCAAGGCGGACTACAGCGGCTTTGAGATTCCCGACGAGTTCGTGGTGGGGTATGGGTTGGACTATGCGGAGAGCTACCGCAATCTCCCCTATGTGGGGGTTCTCAAGCCGGAGGTCTACGAAAAGTAGCCCCCGGACGGAGCTTATGGAACAGGAGTGGATTTGATTGAACAGAAAGTCAAAGGGCATCGGCTTATATGTAGTACTCTTTCTGCTATTGATGCTGATGGCCACGGTGATGTTCTCCTCCATGGGGACCACGCCGTCTACGGTGAAATATTCCCAGGTGCTGGAATATTTTGAGACCCAGCAGGTGAAGGAGTTCGTGCTGGACTGGGGGACCGGGGACCTGGATATGGTGTTCCAGGACGGCAGCACTATGAGCTACAAGGTGCCCAACGTCAGCCTCTTCTACAATGACGTGATGGCCCCCTCCGCCCTCACCGGCACCAGCCTGATCGAGGACTACGATGCCCAGCACCCCGACCAGCCGATAGCCTATGATGTGCTGGCCCCCAAGGTGACCCCCTGGTGGGTGAGCATGCTGCCCTCCCTGCTGCTGCTGGGCGCGCTGATCTTCTTCTATGTGATGATGATGCGCCAGGCCCGGGGCGGCGCCGGCGGGGTCATGAGCTTTGGCAAGGCCAAGCCCCACACCCCCGAGGACGTGCCCAAAGTGACCTTCCAGGATGTGGCCGGCGCCGACGAGGAGAAGGCGGAGCTGGTGGAGATCGTGGATTTCCTGCGGGCCCCGGGCAAGTTCAACGCCCTGGGCGCCCGGATCCCCAAGGGCGTTCTGCTCATGGGACCTCCCGGAACCGGCAAGACCCTCTTGGCCAAAGCGGTGGCCGGCGAGGCGGGG
>DXES01000128.1 GCA_019114825.1 Candidatus Anaerotruncus excrementipullorum | reverse complement strand
GAAGGTCAGCCGGGCCAGGGTACGGTCGCTGTTCTCCCAGGTGATGGTGTTGGTCTCGTTCTTCACCGGGCGGATCACCACGCCCTTTTCGCCGGCCACAAAGTTGGCGTCGTCGTCCTCCTGGCGCTCGTTCTGGATCCAGACGGTGAACTCGAAGGAGTAGGTGTCGTTCTTGGCCAGGAACAGGTCGCTGGAAGTTCCGCTAACGATGTCATCATAAACTCTCTTAGCAGTGTCCATCGCCGCTTTTTTGCTGTTGGCCTCAGTGGTCTTTTTGTCCAGGTCGGCTTTTAAATCTGCAACATTGTTTTGGCTGGAAGAATTGATGGTATCAATTGCCGTTTTCAGATCCGTGGCGTCTTTAGAATAATCGGTTGCTTCTTGCGTCCAATCAGACTCAGTACCACAAGCAGCTTGGACAGCCTGAATATAAGTTAATTCCTGATCATAATAAGGACCTGTTGTATTTACGGCATTCCAAAGTTGTAAATATGGTTCTGTAGTGCTGGTATCTCCAAAGGTTACATTAGGGAAGTTGGCAGGCAATACAAGACTAGAAATATCTTTAATATACGATTTCTCAGCCACAGTAGTTGGTACCGTTACCAGTACGAGTGCGTTTTGATAAGTCGTCAAAGCTTTGGACAGAGCCTGAAATTCGTTGCTATTACCGTCAAGAGAAGAATCTTTTCCATAAGCATCAGACCAATTAGTCCAAGCACTCTTTAGCGCATCATAAGCAGTCGAAAGGGCCGCTGCGTTTTTTGCATTGGTAGCATTATTTCTTGCCTCAGTCGCTTTATTAGTTAGCCAATCGACATCCACGGTTGCTCCATTTGCCTCAGATGCATATTTATTTTTAATATTAGTTTTTGTCTGTTGGGCAGCTGTAACGCCGCTTTGAGCTTTTAAAGCGTCGTTATAAGCGGTCTCAGCAGCTGCCCGAGCAGCCTCTGCGGCAGTATATTCACTGTGAGCAGTATTGTAATCAGCCAAAGCTTTCGCAGCGGAGGTGGAGTTCGCGCCGCTGGTGGCGGGCACAAAGATTGGGAAATCTCCGTTGGCAATTCCGCTAGGGTTGCTGGCGGCCAAATCCTGCTTTGCCTTGAAGATGGCCTCCAGGGTCACCTTGTTCTCCTCGTCGGTGAAGTTGTCCTTGGCGTCGAATTCGATGCAGATATATCGGGTGTTGCCAAACCGTTTTTCGGTGATCTCCGCCCCGGAGATATACTTGCCGCCGTTCTGTTTTTTCAGCTTAAAGCTAAAGAGGTCCTTGTCCAGCAGGTTGTCCAGCTTGGTGCCGGTGGATTTGCCGATGATGATATAGTATTTATCCCCCGGCTTGATGGTGTCGGTCCTGTCGTAGTAGGCGTTCTCGCCGTCGCTGTCCACAATATCCAGGTACCGCAGGTCGTTTTTGTCCGTCTTGGCGAAGGCTGGGGCCGCCATTGTCACGGCCATCGCGGCAGCCAGGAAGGCCGCCAGGGCTTTCTGCGTCCATTTCATGGTGAAATACCTCCTTTTTGCTGGTGTGGTGAAAAATCAGTTTTCCGGCGTGCGTTTTTTTTCGTCTATCGCCGGGCGGACGGGGTGGTGAAAAAATTTTTTGATTGCTTCGCAATCAAAGTTATGGCGCCATAACTTTCCTTTGCTCTGCGGTGGTGCATCCCCGTCTGCCATATAAACCATCCTACACCGGCATTGGGGACAGTTGGGTGGAAAATTTGTTGAATTTTCCGTACAACTATAAAATTGGGCCACACACCCCTATCACATCCATACAGTGCCCCCGCCCTGCCATTTTGCTGCAAAAACTTTCCCGCAAAATTTCCGCCCCCGGTTTCGCCGCCTTCCTCGCGGGCCCGGCCGCCCCCGGCGGCAACAAAAAAAGCCCCTCAAAGAGGGGCTTTCGCGGCCGGTTCAGCCGCCGGTATAGTCGTATAGCACCATATCGTCCACCTGGAGCACCAACGGGGTGTACCCGCTGGGGAACGGCTCCTGCAGGGTCAGCCGGGCGATATACACCGATTCCACCGTCTCCCCGGTGGCCACCGTCCGCTCAAACGTCTGCTGCACCGTGTAGACGCCGTTTTCCTCCGCCACCTGGAGGGTGGCCGCCTCATAGTGGACGCTGGAGGGGTCATAGGCGGCGTTGCGTACCATCTCCTGGGCGCAGGTGACCGCATAGTCCTCCTGGGGGGAGGGCGCCTGCGAGCTGCTGCTGGGCTGGCCGGCCTGGGGGTCCTGCTGGCGCAGGAAGAGGAAGATGCCGGCGCAGGCGGCGGTGAGCGCCAGCAGGACCGCCGCCACAACCCCCACCCAAAACAGCTGGCCATGGCGGGGGCGGGGGGCGGCCTCCTCCGGCTCCTCCGGCAGGTCGGGGATGGGGATCCCCTCCAGCGGGGCGGTGGCATCGGGGGCGGTGGCGTCCCCGTGCAGGCAGTGCTCGCACACATCCGAGGCGCTCCCCTCCGGCAGCAGCCGCCCGCAGAGGATGCAAAACCGCTCCTGGCGCTGCCCCTCCGGCCGGCTCTCCCCCAGATCGGCGCCGCAGTGCATACAGTATTGGCTCTTTTTCGGGATCCATTTTCCGCACTTTGGGCAGACCAACCGCCAGCCGCCTCCCATCCAACCCCCGCCGGGGGTTTCGTTCCTTAGATACTTATTTATTATACCGATTTTGTGAAAAAATGCAACCGGGCCTTTTTTGGTTCCGGGGGTTTTCCGCCGGGCGGGAATCTGCTATACTGTTCCCAGGAGGGAAAGCCCCATGGAACCGATCATCCAAGCCTGTACACTCTGCCCCCGGGCCTGCGGCGCCGACCGCCGGAGCGGCCGGGGCCTCTGCGGCGGCGGCCCCCGGGTAAAATTGGCCCGGGCGGCGCTGCATTTTTGGGAGGAGCCCTGCATCAGCGGCGACCGGGGGTCGGGGACGGTGTTTTTCTCCGGCTGCCCGCTGCACTGCTGCTTCTGCCAAAATTATCCCATCAGCGCCCAAAATTTCGGCAAGGAGGTCCCGGTGGAGCGGCTGGCGGCCATCTTCCTGGAGCTGCAGGCCCAGGGCGCCCACAACATCAACCTGGTCACCGCCTCCCACTATGCCCCCTGGGTGCTGGAGGCGCTGCGCCTGGCCCGCCCGGCCCTGGGGCTGCCGGTGGTCTATAACTCCGGCGGCTACGAGCGGCTGGAGACCCTGCGGATGCTGGAGGGGGCGGTGCAGGTCTACCTGCCCGACCTAAAATACCGGGACGCCGCCCTTTCCGCCCGCTATTCGGCCGCCCCCGACTATTTCGGCCAGGCCAGCCGGGCCATTTTGGAGATGTACCGGCAGGTGGGGCCGCTGGAGCTGGGGGAGGACGGCACCCTGCGCCGGGGGCTGGTGGTGCGCCATCTGGTGCTGCCCAAGGCCTGGCGGGATTCGGTGGCCCTATTGGAGTGGCTGGCGGATACCCTGCCGCTGGATAGCTTCTACCTGAGCCTGATGAGCCAGTACACCCCCTGCTGGCACAGCGGCGATTTCCCGGAGCTGGGCCGCCGGGTGAGCACCTATGAGTACAACCGGGTGCTGGAACGGGCCCAGGAGCTGGGCTTTTCGGGCTTCTTGCAGGAGCGCAGCTCCGCCAAGGAGGAGTATACGCCCCCCTTCCACCTGGAAGGGGTGTAAACTGCCTCTTGTTTTTCTGCAATCCCTATGATACACTGGGAAAAAGAGCTGTGTACGGCAAAATGACCTAAAAAATTCAGGAAGGGGATGTTTTTGTGAATATCTGGCACGACATTTCTCCCAAACGGATCACAAAGAGCGACTTTGTGGCGGTCATCGAGATTAGCAAGGGCTTCAAAAACAAATATGAGCTGGATAAGGAGACCGGCCTCATCATGCTGGACCGGATCCTCTATACCTCCACCCACTATCCCGCCAACTATGGCTTCATTCCCCGCACCTACGGCGACGACAACGACCCGCTGGACGTGCTGGTCCTCTGCTCGGAGGCCCTGATCCCCATGAGCCTGGTGCGCTGCTACCCCATCGGCGTCATCAGCATGATCGACAACGGCAAAAGCGACGAGAAGATCATCGCCATCCCCTTCAACGACCCCATGTACAACCAGTACACCAGCATCGAGGAGCTGCCCAGCCATATCTTTGACGAGATGCGCCACTTCTTCTCGGTCTATAAGAGCCTGGAGGGCAAGCAGACCGCCGTCAAGGAGACTGCCGGCCCCGAGGCCGCCCTGGAGATCATCCAGGCCGCCATCGACAACTACATCGAAAAATTCTGCAAGGGCTGATCCCCTCGCAAAATTCCCCCGCCCGGCTGGGAACTGGCGTGCCAGTGTCCCTTCCGGGCTTTTTTTCTGGTTATATAGGCAAAGAGGATTTTTCTGCCCATCGGGCAATTTTTTCATAGATTTCGCACAAAAATATCAATTTTTAGCTACTTTATAAAAAAGGAAACCAGATGCTAGCCGTAAAATCGGACAGCTACAAGGCGGAGAGGAGGGGAGCCATGGGGAACCGTCTGGCGGCCGCGTTGGCCTGCCTGCTGCTTTTGGCCGGGTGCCTGCCCACCCAGGCGCAGCCCGCCGCCTCCACCCCCGCCGCCCCCAAGGCCCCGCCGGCAGATTTCTACTACGCCCGCTCCCGCCTGGATGCCCGGGAGCAGGCGGCCTATGACCAGCTGAGCCAGGCGTTGGAGGCCTGGCAGGTGGGGGAGCTGGCGCTGGAAGCCCCCCTCACCGGCCCCCAGGCGGCCAAGGTGTGGGAGGCGGTGCTCCGGGACCGGCCGGAATTCTACTGGGCCGGGGCCGGGGAGCAGCTGCAGGCCCGGGAACAGGTTGCCCGGCTTTCGATTGCCCTGCGGGAGGATTTGGAGCTCTCCGCCGCCCAATCCCGGCAGGAGGAGATCGACCGGGCGGCGGACCGCCTGCTGGAGGGGATCGAAGGGCCCCCCGTGGAGGTGGCCTGCCAGGTCCACGACGCGCTGCTGGAGTGGATCGTCTACCAGGAGAGCCTGCATCAGGCGGATGCAGGTACCCTCTACGGCGGATTGGTGGAGGGCGTGGGGGTCTGCGATGCCTACAGCCGCAGCTACCAGTATTTGATGCAGAAGATGGGGGTGCCCTGCTATACGGTGGTGGGCCAAAACCGCATCCGGGGCGCTTCCCACAGCTGGAACGCCGTCCGGCTGGCGGATGGCTGGTACTATGTGGACACCACCTGGGATGACCTGCCCCCCCAGCGGGGGGAGCTGTTCCACGACTATCTGCTCTTGACCCTCGAGGAGATGGAGCAGGAGCATTTGGAGGCCCCGCCCGCCTATGGCGGCGGCCCACCGGTAGATTCCGGGCGCTACAACTATTACCGCTATTACGGCTACAGCGTGGACCTGGCGGGGGAGGGGGATTGGCTGGCCGGGATGGCGGAGGCGTTTACCCGCCAGCTCCAGTTGCGCCAGGACCGGCTGACCCAGCGGCCGGAGCCGGTCCTCCTGGAGATCAAGCTGTTCGGGGATGCGGACCAGTTCAGCCGCTGCCAGGAGCAGTTTGAGGAGGCGCTGTTCCCGCTGCTGGAGCAGATCGCCCGCCAGCTAAAGGCCCAGGACCTGCCCATCTCCATTGAGACCACCGGACAGGTGTTCTATAGCTGCAACCCTGTGACCCGGGTGCTGACCCTGCGTCCCCGGGCATCTTTAAACTGAGAAAGAGGAGGCATCGCGATGGACGAGAGAACCGATTATGGCGGCAGCCAACAGCCGGGCGGGGCACAGACCCCTCCCACACCCCCAAAAAAGTGGAATTCCACGCCGGTCCTCATTGGCGTGGCTGTTATCCTGTTGCTTTTGGCCTGCCTGTTCGGCTGGTATTACAGCCGCCAGCAGGCGGTCATGGAGCCTGCCAGCTCCCAGGAGGCCTCCTCCCAGCCCTATGAGCCGGGCGGCGAGCCCTCGGAGGAAGCCTGGTGGGGCCTATATGTGGACGATTTCAACCTGCCCTTGGACGGCACCGTCCAAATTTCCAGCGACATCTCCGATACCAACGGGGGCTTTTCGGTGGAATACCTGGAACAGGTGGTCACCTTGGATCCGGAAGTGCCCTTCACAGTGGAGCAGGTGGACGCCCGGACGTTTTTGCTGCGGATCGAGGGCGGCCAGACGCTGCCCATCACCCGGCTAAATATCCAGAGCCCCATCTTCAGCGACCGGGGCTATGAGTGGAATATCCAGGCCCGGTTCAACTGCCGCCTGGAGGAGCAGGTGGAGCTGGACGGCCAGCCCATCGACCAGCCCATCCGGGTGGAATTCTCCGACCAGCTGCCCGACCCGCTGCCCCAGGGGGCGGTGGAGCTCTACCTGGACGACGGGGAGACGCTGATCCCCTGCGCCGCCGCGGTGGAGGGCAACTGGCTGGCCCTGACCCCGGAGGGGATGCTGGACTATGCCACCGAGTACCGGGTCTGGGTCCATCCGGTGTTCACCACCCAGAACGGCTTTGCCCCGGAGGAGGACCAGGTCCTCTACCTGCGCACCGAAAACCGGGATTTCACCCTGACCATGACCAACCAGCAGGTACATACCCTGCGCCCCGGGGAGCCCATCCAGCTGGACTACCAGCTGGAGACCACAGCGGGCAACGGCCGGGAGGTGAAGGTGGAGCTGTTCAGCCTGCCGGGCTTTACCGACTATTACGCCCTGCTGCAAAACTACGACCATCCGGACACCTCCGGCCTGGAGCGGATCGGGGAGCCGGTGGTGCGCCAGATGGCGGAGGGCGCCAACGAGCTGGATCTGCCCGCCCCCGATTTCGGCTATGCCCTGGTGCGCACCTCGGTGGTGGATACCAAGACCGGGGAGGAGGTGGCCAGCTATAAGCCGCTGCAGGTGGCCACCCAGTCTGTCTACCTGCAGGCCGTCAAAGGGCAGCTGCTCCTGTGGCTCAACGATTCGGCCACCGGCGGCCCCCTGGCCGGCTATACGGTGGAGTTCACCAAGGAGAGCGCCCAGCTGGCCCAGGCGGTCACCGACAGCGAGGGGGTGGCCGTGGTGAACTACCAGGTCCCGGACTACGTTGTCCAGGTGGGCGGCAAGGGGATGCCGGAGATGGAGGGGGAGACCTTTGTGGTGCGCGACCCGGCGGGCAACCCAGTGTATGCCGACACCACCGTCTCCCTGCAGCCGGTAGAGGACTACGACCGGCCCCAGGAGCGCTACTACTCCTTCTTCTACATCGACCGGGCCCTCTACCGGCCCACCGACACCATCTCCTTCTGGGGGTATGTCCAGGCCTATCGGAACAACCGGGAGCCCATGCCCTCCAACATCCTGGTGACCCTGGACCCCGGCGGCCTGAACCAGCAGGTGCAGGTGCCCCTGCGCCAGGACGGCACCTTCCAAGGGGAATTGGCCCTGGATCAGCTGGTCTCCGGCGGCTATTCGGTGCAGGCGGAGATGGTGGTGGCCCCCTACCAGGACCCCTACGGGGACGAGATCCAGAACACCCGCATCATCCAGTCCCGCTGGATCGATGTGAAGGAGTTCACCACCCCCGCCTATACCATCTCCTCCAGCGTGGACCAGCCCCTCTACGACTACGGGGAGGAGGTCCAGATCACCATCACCCCCACCTTCTTTGACGGCACCCCGCTGCCCAACTACCCGTTGGAGCTGCGCCAGTTCGACCCCTACAAGGGCACCTTTACCGAGACGGTGGCGCTGACCACCGACGCCTCCGGCGTGGCCCGCTACACCCTGAAGGCCGGGGAATTGATCCAAGGCCAGGAGTTCTCCTGGATCCCCAAACGGGGCTACTTCTATGTGCAGATCGCCCACGACGGGGAGAACATCGTCCATCAGGGCAGCTACAACTACCTGCCCGCCTCGGTGATGATCCGTCCCACCCTGGAGGTCACCTCCGAGGGGAAGGCCCAGCTCACCGTGCAGGCCAACCGCCTGACCAAGGAGAACATCACCAGCGAGGCCCAGGTGGAGGAGCTGGTGGGCGGCTACTACAGCTATCTGGGCACCGGCTGGGAGAAGTATGAGGTGCTCTGCGGCGAGCCGGTGGACATGGACCTCTCGGTGGAGCTGCAGACCTCCTATGTGGAGCCGGTGGATGAGTCCTACCAGTCGGACACCGCCTACCGGACGCTGAAGATCTCCAACGGCAAAGGGACCCTGGCCGGCATCACCGACCGCCTGGACTTCCTGCCCGACTTCAATGTGAACGTCTACGCCCGGGTGAGCTACTACGAGAACAACAACACCATCCTGGAATCGGTGAGCGCCAGCAGCGGCCGCACCGAGAGCTACGAGGCCCAGTACCAGGAGCAGATGCAGAAGGGCTATTACTTCAACGTCTACCGCAATGGCCAGCCGGACCCTGTCCAGAGCTACGAGTCGTTCTATGCCCGTAACTACCTGGAGGCGGATGTGGGGGATTCCCTGCGGTTCGAGCTTTGGCGGGATGGGGAGAAGGTCACCCAGCAGGGCGGCCGGATGCTCTACACCCTCATCCAGGACGAGATCATCCAGCGGACCTGGGCCCAGACCGGTTTCACCCTCACCCACCAGCAGGGCTACGCCAACAATGTGATGGTGGTGGCCGCCTACTTTGACGGCAAAGAGGTCTGGCCGGTGAAAAACTGCTATGTGCGCACCAACCAGGAGAGCATGGAGCTGCGCCTAAAGGTCGCCAGCGACAAGGACTCCTACCGCCCCGGCGACCGGGTCACCCTGGATATCCTGGTGGAGGACCCGGACGGCAACCCGGTGGCCAGCCACTTGTGCGTCAGCGTGGTGGACGAGGCGATCTTCGCCCTCCAGGATCAATTTTTTGACGTGATCAGCGAGCTGTACGGGGAGATGAGCTTCTCCAACGACTATGTCTATAAATATACCACCGCCACCGGGGATGTGGACCCCTATGACCCCTATGGGGACGGGGGCAAGGGCTCCGGCGGCGAGATGGCGGCCTACGACAGCTTTAGGGAAAACTTCAAGGATACCGCCTGGTTTGCCTCCGCCACCAGCGGCGCGGACGGCCGGGCCCAGGTGCAGTTCACCCTGCCGGACAACATCACCTCCTGGCGGGTGACCACCCTGGCGGTGGGCAACAACCTCTACGGCGGCTCCTCCAAGGACCATGTGGTCACCACCCTGCCGTTCTTTGTAAAACCGGTGCTCAGCGCCAAATACATCGACGGGGATGAGATCTCCATGCTGCTCCAGGGCCACGGCACCGATGTGGACGCCGGGGAACAAATCTCCTACCAGGTGCGCCTGCAGGGGGATGGGGTGGACCAGACCTTCGAGGACACTGGGGAGGCCTATCAGTCGGTGCAGTTTTCCTTCGGCCAGCTGGCGGAAGGGGAGTACACCGTCACCGCCACCGGGACCCTGGGGGACTACCGGGATACGGTGCAGCTGCCCCTGTCGGTGGTACACAACAACCTGGAGCTGATGGTCAGCCGCCCGCTGGATCTGAGCCAGCCGTTGGATCTGGAGGCCATGCGCTACCCGGTGACCATCACCCTCTATGATGAGCAGTACGCCCCCTATTACCAGACGGTGAACCGCCTGCTGGCCCACTACGGCGCCGGGGCCGACCAGGCCTTGGCCCGCTACACGGCCAAGCAGGCCCTCACCCAGCACAGCGACCCGGCCGAACTGCCCCAGCACCTGCAGACCACCCAGGAGACCTTCTCCCAGTACCAGACCTCGGAGGGGGGCATCGGCTATGTGGAGGGGTGGGGCAGCGACCTGCAGCTCACCCTCCAGATGCTGCTGGCGGCTCCCGACCAGTTCAACCTGGATCGGGCGGCAGGATATCTGAACACCTGCTACCAGAGCCCGGGGGCCACCCCGCTGGAGCAGGCGATGGCGGAGGCCGGGATGCTGGCAGCCGACCCCACCCGGGCGGACCATGTGAAGGCCCTCTTGACTGCCCAGGCCCCCGCGCCCACTTTGGAGGAATCCCTCTACTATCTGCTGGGCCTGGCGGCGGCGGGCGACCCGGAGGCCCCCGCCCTCTATGAGCAGGTGGTGGGCCCCTACAAGGAGCCCCACCAGCAGGAGCTCTCCCTCAAGTATTCCACCGCCCCCACCCAGAGGGAGAAGGAGCAGGAGAACCGGCGGCTCACCGGTTTGGCCTGGGCCTGTGCCTCCCTGTTGGACCTCCAGGGGGAGGCAGACGCCTACGCCCGCTATTTCGCCCTGGAGTCCTGGTATGGCGACAACCTGTTTGCGGCAGTCCTCTATGTCCAGCGGGCCGAGAAGCCCCAGAGCAGCCTGCCCGATTTCCGCTATACCCCCGGCGGCCAATCCCAGACCCTGAGCCTGGGGACCGCCGGCAGCCGGACGCTGGTGCTCACCCGCAGCCAGATGGAGGGGCTGGGGTTTTACGATGTGCCCCAGGGGGTGGCGGCCATCGCCTACTACATTGGGGAGCCCTCCGAGGCGGGTCTAGCGCCCTCCGAGGACCTCTCGATCACCAAGACCTTCACCCAGCAGGACGCCGGCCGCTACCAGGTGGCCCTGGATGTGGTGCTGGACGAGGAGGCCAGCTACGGCTACTACAGCATCAGCGACTGGATCCCCTCCAACATGCGCCTCTACAGCATCGACGAGACGCCGGGCCTCTCCGTTTTAAGCAGCCAGGAGAACCAGAACCTCTATTTCTCCTTCGACTGGGATTCCTACGTCCCCAACCGGTTCCAGATCACCTACACCCTCCAGCGGACGTTTGATACCTCCGCCGTGGTGGACAGCGCCTACCTGCTCTGCGCCCGGACAGGGGAGAACGCCCAGACCCAGCGCACTACCGTCTCTTAAACCTGCCTATAGCGCAAATAAAGACAAAGGCGCGCCCTGGCGCGCCTTTGTCTTTGCAAAAAACCGCCCGCAACAAATCCTGCCTTGACAAATTTCCGGGGAATCGGTAGCCTAAAGGAGAGGTGAATGGCATGGATATCCATCAAAATCTCAAAACCCTCCGGCAGGCTTCCGGTTTGACCCAGCAGCAGGCGGCCGACCGAGTGGGCCTCACCCGCCAGGCCATCTCCAATTACGAGCGCGGCCGCACCCGGCCGGATGTGGAGCTGTTGGCCCGGTTGGCGGAAGTCTATGGCGCGGACCTGCCCGCCGTGCTCTATGGGTGCAGCCGGGAGCAGCGGCTGCTGCGGGCGCTGAAAATGGCGGTAACCGTTTTATTGGCGGGGATCTTTTTGCTGACCCTGGCCCATTCCGGGCTGATGCTGCTGCTGAACCGCTGCCTGCCGCCGTTGCTGGTGGCCGGTGCGCCCCAGCTTTTGGAAACCCGCTTCACGCTGCTGGATTTTTGGGAGCTTTGGGCGGAGCTCACGGGGGTATTTTCTCAGGTCTGCTGCCTGGTGGCAGCGGTATGCCTCTACCGCTTCAAGCGCCCGCCTTCCCCCGCCTGGGGGGCCGCCCTTTTTCTTGCAGCCTCGGCGGGGACGGCAATCTGCGCGCTGCTGCCGGCGCTTTGGGATACCGTTTACACCCTGCCAGATTACCTGTCTATTTCCGTGCGGACCCTTTTGCCCGTCCTGGTTCTGCTATGCTTTTGGTGCGGCCTGGCGCTGTGGCGAAAATTTCTGAGAAAACGCGGCTAAACCCGGGTTTTCTTCGCTTTTTTCCTGGAAAATCTTTTCATTTGGGGGAATTTCCGCTATAATAGGGTTAAACCGGTTGGTTGATACGGGACAGAGAAAGGAATGGAGAACATGGGAAATTTAACTGCGCAGCAAGTGATGGAGGTCAAAGGCAAGGGGTTTTTGCGCAACCGGGGGACCGACCTGTTCTCCGGGCGCCTGGTGGCGCCGGGGACGGTGTTCACTGCCCAGAATATGGAGGACATCGCCCATATGGCCCGGACGATGGGCAACGGGAAGGTGCTCCCCACCAGCCGCCTGACGGTGGAGATCCCCGGCATCCCCTATGAGCGGATCCCCGAGGCCATGGCCTATGCCCAGGCGCACGGGATGCGGTTCGGCGGCACCGGGGCCAAGATCCGGCCGGTGGCCGCCTGCAAAGGCACCACCTGCGTCTATGGCAATTTCGATACCCAGGAGCTGGCCCGCAAAATTCACGAGGCCTACTACCTGGGCTGGACCGATGTGGCCCTGCCCCACAAATTTAAGATCACGGTGGGTGGCTGCCCCAACAGCTGCATGAAGCCCAGCCTCAATGATTTCGGCGTGGAGGGTCACCGGGCGCCCCGCTACAATCCGGAGGCCTGCCGGGGCTGCAAGGTCTGCGGCGTGGAGAATAGCTGCCCCATGAAGTGCGCCGTCCTTCGGGAAGGAAAACTGGAAATTGACCAGGCCGTTTGCAACAAGTGCGGCGTCTGCCTGGGCAAATGCCCGTTCCATGCGGTGGAGTGGGAGAGCCCGGTGGAGTACCAGCTGTTCTTTGGCGGCACCTGGGGCAAGCGCGCCCGCCTGGCCGACCCGCTGCCCCATCTGGTGGGGGAGGAGGAGATCCTGCCCTATTTGGAGAAATCCATCCTCTGGTTCAAAGAAAATGCCTACCAGAAGGAACGGTTCGGCTTGGCCCTGGAACGGGTGGGCTTTGAAAAATTCCTCCAGGAGATCCAGGGGGACAGCCTGCTCCAGCGCAAGCAGGAGATCCTGTCCGCCCCCATCAAAACCCGGGCGTAAACTGCTGATTGCCGCCCCACCGGCCTTGGAAAAAGCCGGTGGGGCAACCATTTTGACAAGGAGGAACGCTATATGGGGATCGCAACCGAAAAGTGCAGCCAGATCCAGGAGGCCGCCATGTGGAATTTCTATCACGGGTTAAACTGCTGCGAGAGCGTCTATGAGGCATTTTTTACCGCCGGCATCCTGACGCCGGAGCAGCTGCCCTATGAGACCTGCGCCCTCTGCGCCGGTTTTGGCGGGGGCATGGGGATGAGCGGGAACTCCTGCGGCGCCCTGTCGGGGGCCATTCTGGCGGTGGGCGCCCGGCATGGACGCCGGGACCCCAAAGGGATGAAGCCGGACGGCCTCTACGACCTGGAGTATCGCCGGTACAACAACCTGGTCCATGAATTTTCCCAGCGCATGGGCAGCCCCATTTGCCGGGAGATCTGCCGGGAACACCTGGACGACTGGGGCGGCCCCGCCCGCAAGGACCGGTGCGGCCAGGCGGTCTGCGTCGCTGTGGAGGTGGCCTGCAAGTATTTCGATCTCACCTCCCAGGAGCTTGCCGCTATTCCCTGGCGGGAGAATGTGGCCGGCTTTTGATACGATAGGGAAACGGCCCCCGCTCTGCGGTTTTGCAGAGCGGGGGCCGTTTTAGGCCTGGATATGCTCAGGGGTCGATGAATAGGGCGGTGGCAAAGGCGTAGACCATGCCGTCCCGCTTGATGTAATAGACGCCGAAGCCCACCTGGCTATAGCGGCCGTTCATCAGCACCTCCCGGTGGGTAGGGCTGCCCAGCCACTGCTCCATCCACCAGTCGGCATCCCGGCCGGGGTCCTCCCCCTTCTGGTCGATATATTCCTTCTGGTAGACCACCGAGCAGAGGTTCTCGCCGGCGGCGGAGTACTCCATGGGGACATCCTCCTGCAACACCGTGCTCCAGGTATCCCCATTGGGGCGCTCGTGGGCAATCTCCTTGCCGTTGCGCTGGTACTGCTGGTAGAGCTCCTTGGCGCGGATGCGGGCGGCGGTGTGCAGATCCTCATTGACGGTGAGGGACCCCAGCCCCTGCTGGGCGCGTGCCTCGTTGTGCAGATCCAGCAGCTGGTCCTCCACCCGGCTAAGGAAGTTGGAGCCGGAGATGGTGACCTTGTTCTTGGGCTTCTCCTGTGCGGCGGCCTCCTGGGCGGCCTGCTGTGCGGCGGCTTCCTGGGCGGCCTGCTGTGCGGCGGCCTCCTGAGCAGCCTGTTGTGCAGCGGCCTCCTGAGCGGCCTGCTGTGCGGCGGCCTCCTGGGCAGCCTGCTGGGCCGCGGCCTCCTGGGCAGCCTGCTGGGCCGCAGCCTCCTGGGCAGCAGCTTCGGAAGCGGCTGCCGCACTGGCTGCCTCCGAAGAGGCCGCGGAGGAAGCCTCTTCAGGGGCGCTCACCGTGCTTTCTGCTTCTGAAGCAGCCTGGGAGGAGCTGCTCTCCTCCACAGAGGAGGACGCTGCCTCCGAAGAAGCCTCCTCCGAAGAAGCCTCCTCCGATGAGGCCTCCGAAGCAGCTTCGGACGGGGCTGCGGAGGATGCCTCCTCCGCAGCGGGCGCCCCACAGGCGGAAAGTACCAATGCTATGGCTAAAATCCATGCGATTTTTTTCACGGGGACCCTTCCTTTCAACCCAACCGGGTAAAATATGGTGGTGCTCCTATGGTAGCATATTTTTGAGGTGGGTGCAATGCGAAAAATCTCCCTTGCGGCGGCCTCAGGGGGATGCTATGATAGGGAAAAGGAGATTTTGGCCGCCCGGAAGGGCCGGAAAGGGGAGAGGGATATGAAAAAAATCCTGCTGCTTGCCACAGGGGGCACCATCGCCTCTGTGCAGGGAGTCACCGGGCTGGAGCCCCGAAAGGCGCCCCCCGCTCTTCTGCGGATCCTGGGGGAGCTGGGGGAGTGGTACGATATCACCTACCGGGATATTCTAAACCTGGATAGCTCCAACATCCAGGCGGAGGAATGGCAGCTGATCGCCCGGGAAATTTACGCCTCCCTGGATCACTACGATGGGATCGTAGTCACCCACGGCACCGACACCATGGGCTATACCGCTTCGATGCTCACCTTCATGCTCCAAAACCTGCAAAAACCGGTGGTGCTCACCGGTTCCCAGCTGCCGGTGGAGAACTCCCTTTCGGATGCCCGCAGCAATCTGGCCACGGCATTGGCGGCGGTGGACCATGACCTCTACGGGGTCAGTGTGGCGTTCCACCACAAGATCATCAGCGGCTGCCGGGCGGTGAAGGTGCGCACCATGGGCTTCGATGCCTTCGAGAGCGTCAACAGCCCCGACCGGGGGCGGGTACTGGCCAATGGGCTGCAGCTCTACCACCGCCCGCCGGCGCCCCTGCCGGGCCCCACCCGGCTGCGGGACCAGATCTGTCCGGCGGTCTTTCTGCTCAAGCTGATCCCGGGCACCGACCCCCGTATCTTTGCAAGCTTGCAGCAGCTGGGCTACCGGGGGGTTGTGCTGGAGGCGTTCGGTGCCGGCGGCCTGCACTTTGTCCGCCGGGACCTGTCCGCCCAGATCGGACGCCTGGTGGAGGCGGGCATCCCAGTGGTGGTCAGCAGCCAGTGTCTCTATGAGGGCAGCGACTTCTCCATCTACGAGGTGGGGCGCAGGGTGCTGGCCAGCGGGGCGATCCAGGCGGGGGATATGACCACCGAGGCGGCGGTGACCAAGCTGATGTGGGCGCTGGGCCAGACCGGCAGCCTGGAGGGGGTGCGCAAAATCTTTGCCACCAACTACGCCGGGGAGATCTCGGAGGCCTAGGGGAAGCGAAAAGGGGCCGCACCTTGTAAAACAGGGTGCGGCCCCTTGGCATCGGTTTTATTCCACCGTGACGCTTTTGGCCAGGTTGCGGGGTTTATCCACATCGCATCCCCGCAGCACCGCCGTGTGGTAGGCCAGCAGCTGCAGCGCCACCACCGCGGGCAGGGGCATGAACAGATCGTCCAGCTCGGGCAGGTCGATCCGCTTGGAGTAGATATCCGGGTCCACCTGGACGTCCCCCCGGGTGATCAGCAGGACATCCGCCCCCCGGCTGTAGACCTCCTTGATGTTGCTGACCATCTTGGGCAGCAGCGCCTTCTGGGTGGCCATGGCGATCACCGGCACGCCGTCGGTAATCAGGGAGATGGTGCCGTGCTTGAGTTCCCCGGCGGCGTAGGCCTCGCAGTGGATGTAGCTGACCTCCTTGAGCTTCAAAGAGCCCTCCATCGCCACCGGATAGTCCAGCCCCCGGCCCAGGAAGAACAGGTCCCGCAGGGATGCATACCGCCGGATGTAGGCCTGGATCTCCGGCCCCAGCTCCAACATCTTCCCCACGGCGTCCACCGCCTTCCAAAGCCCTTCGGTCAGCTCCCGGGCCCGCTCCTTGGAGAGTTCCCCGGCGGCCATCCCCAGCCGGATGGCGATCAGGTAGAGGATGCCCAGCTGGACCGCATAGGCTTTGGTGGAGGCCACAGCGATCTCCGGCCCGGCGAAGGTGTGGATCACATAGTCCGCCTCCCGGGCAATGGAGGAACCGGCCACATTCACCACCGCCAAGGTGGTGATCCCCCGCTCCTTGGCCAACCGCAGGGCGGCCAGCGTGTCGGCAGTCTCCCCCGACTGGGAGATCAGCACCACCAGGGAGGTGGGGGTGAGGATGGGGTCCCGGTAGCGGAATTCAGAGGCCACCTCACACTCCACCGGGATCCGTGCCAGCCGTTCGATCAGGTATTTGCCCACCATGCCGCAGTGCATGGCAGTGCCGCAGGCCACGATGGAGAGCCGGTCGAACCGGCTCCAGAACCCCTCGGGGATGCCGTCCTGGGCGTGGAAGGAGGGCAGGCCCCCGGAGCAGCGGGGGTGCAGGGTATCCCGCAGGGCCCGGGGCTGCTCGTGGATCTCCTTGAGCATAAAGTGGTCGAAGCCGTCCTTCTGGGCCTGTTCCACCGACCACTGGGCGGTGAGGAAGACCGGCTCCCGGGGGTTCCCCTCCCGGTCCCACAGGCGGATGGACTGGGGGTCCACCGCAGCGATCTCCCCCTCGTTGATCAGTGCATAGGTGCGGGTATACTGGAGCACCGCCGTCACATCCGAGGCCAAAAAGTTCTCCCCCTCCCCCCGGGCGGCAATCAACGGGCTGCCCAGCCGGGCGGCATAGAGGGTGTCCGGATGGTCCGCAAACAGGATGGCGAAGGCGTAGGACCCCTCCAGCCGGGCACAGGCCCGCCGCAGGGTATCCACCGGGTCCCCGTTGTAGAGGGAGTCGATCAGCCGGGCGGCCACCTCGGTGTCGGTGTCCGACAGGAACTGGACCCCCTCCCGGGCCAGCTCCTGTTTCAACTGCTGGTAGTTCTCGATGATCCCATTGTGGACCAGGGAGACCCTGCCGGTGCAGTGGGGATGGGCGTTCAGGTCGGAGGGGACCCCGTGGGTGGCCCAACGGGTGTGGCCGATGCCGCAGTTCCCCGGCAGGGGGGAGCCGGCCAGCAGCCGGGCCAGGTTTTCCAGGCGTCCCTGGGTCTTGCGGATCTCCATGCCTTCCGGGCCGAACACCGCCACCCCGGCGGAGTCATAGCCCCGGTATTCCAGCCTTTTTAGGGCATCCAAAAGCACACTGGCGGCCTGCTGGGCGCCGGTGTATCCAACGATTCCACACATAAAATTTCCAACTTTCTCCGCGCGGCAAACAGCCGAAATCCCCATGACCCCGCCGCGCGGGACAGGGCCGGGGAGGCGTATTTCTTATAGTACAATGGCTTCCCGCCGCTTCCTCTGTCGGTCCGGTTGCCCGGAGGTTTTAAAAGCGGCTGCGTCAGGAAGCGTGACGGGGAGGCACCCGCCGAAAACTTCGATAACCTCCCACCTCGTCAGCCGCCGGGGCGGCTCTGGCGCTTTGCTGTGATACAGTTTCTGGCTCCCTCCTTTCCGGTTGGGGTGGATTGCTGCCCTCCTTTCCATTGGATTTACCTCTATTTTACCAGACTCCGCCTCAAAAGGCAAGCAATCCATTTTATGCGCTGCCGCCGGGAAAAACCACCGGGGGTCTGGCCATTTTTACCGGATCGTGTTAAAATAGAGGCAGCAAAAGGAGGTGCTGGGATGCGGCGTATCGGATTGGCAATTGGCTTGGCGCTGCTATTTTTGGCCGGCTGCGGCAGCGGGGGCAAGGGCGCCCCGCAGGCCCCCTCCCGGCAGTCCCTGCATGCGGCGCCGGGGGAGTATGTCCACGAGGACCGGACGGTGGAGGAGCGGTATTGGCCCACCCTGGTGCTGGAGGAGGACGGCTCATTTACCTTTACGGTGAATCTGCTCTCCAGCATGGGGCAGATCACCGGCCAGTACACCGCCCAGGACCAGAAGGTGGTGCTGACGGTGGGGAAGCTAGATTTCCAGGGCTTTTTGGGGGACGATGTAAAGCTGATCTACTTCGACGTGGCCTCGGAGGACAGCCTGCTCTTTCGGGGCACCGATACCGAGGAGCCGATCGGCATGACCGAGGAGCTGGACCTGTTTACCCGCCGGGAGAAATAGGCCCGCCTTCACCGTTTTCTCACCCCAATCACAAATATTTAAGAATTTTGAAGCAATTGGGTCATAGATTTCGTTACATAGATTGCGTATAATAGTTTCCATGGTGGGAATTCCCATCCGCTGCAAACGACCCGATTGAACAAGAGAAGAGAGGACGTAATTTATGAGGAACAGTTGGAAAAAAGCAGTCTCTGTAGCCGCTGCTTCCGCCATCACCCTGAGCATGGCGGCGATGGCCAGTGCGGCAACCACCACCCCCTTCGGCGTCTCGGTCCAGGCTGGTGTGGTCTCCTTTGTGAAAAACGGTGTGGCCTCCACCTCCGCCACCTCCAAGGATTCCCGCA
>DXES01000127.1 GCA_019114825.1 Candidatus Anaerotruncus excrementipullorum | reverse complement strand
ATACGGCCCTGCTGCCGGAGCAGCAGGCCCTCCTCCACCGCCGCCAAATACTCCGCCGGCCCCATCCCCAGGGCCTTGACCTCCTCCCGGGAGAGATAGAGCAGTTTTCCCGGTGTTTTCATCCTTCGCTTCCTCCTTCCGCCTCTATGGCTGCCGCCTGGGCCTCCACCTGCCCCAAGGGGGGCACGCTGGGGATCCCCCCCGGCCGCAGGGTGGAGAGCCCCGCCGCCGCGGTGGCAAACCGGGCCACCCACCCCAGCTCCTCCGCGGAGAGCTCCCCCGGAGGGGTATCCAGCCGCAGCAGCTGGGAGATGGCCGCGCCTCCAAAGATATCCCCGGCGCCGGTGGTATCCACCGGTTGGACCTTTAATGCCCCCAACCGGCAGGCGGCCCGGCGGTTTTGCAAAAGGCACCCCGCCTCCCCCAGGGTGAGCAGCACCAGCTGCACCTGGGGGAAGGTGTCCAGCAGCTGCCGGGCCCCCTCCAGGGGGTTGCAGCCCCAGAGGAAGGCCGCCTCCTCCCCACTGAGCTTGACCACCTGGGCCTGCCCCAACCCCCAGAGGATCTCCCGGCGGGCCTCCTGCGGCGTCCGCCAAAGGGGTGGGCGCAGGTTGGGGTCAAAGGTGATCAGTTTCCCCCGCTCCTTGGCATAGGCCACCGCCTGGTAGGTACAGGTGCGCACCGGTTCATCGGTGAGGCTCAGGGAGCCGAAGTGGAACGCCCGGGCCCCCTCCAGCAGGGCCAGGTCCAACTCCGAAAAGGTCAGGCAGGTATCCGCCCCCGGCTTGCGGGCAAAGCTGAACGACCGGTCCCCCTGCCCATCCAGGGTGACAAACGCCAGGGTGGTAAACACCGCCGGGTCCAGCCGGACCCCCCGGGTCTCCACCCCCGCCCCCGCCAAGGCCTCCACCAGCAGCCGTCCAAAGGCATCCTCCCCCACCTTGGCCAACAGGGCAGTGGAGATGCCATACCGGCTGGCGGCGGCCAAAAAATTCCCCGGCGCGCCCCCCGGCTGGACAGCCAGCAGTGGATTGCCCTCCCGGTCGGTCCCCCGGGGGGCAAAATCGATGAGCAGTTCCCCCAATGCCACCAGTTCTGCCATAAATAGCCCTCCCAATCCAGCTGTTTTCCCCCATTGTAACACAAATCCCCCCGGCAAAAAAGCCCGCCGGGAGAAAATCTGCCTCCGGCGCTTGCGCGGTGGCGGCCGGCGTGTTATAATACTGGCAAATAGAATCTTTTTGGAGCGGGGAGCTCGCATTGGCGGGCTGAGAGTAGGCGGCGGCCTTGACCCGGAAACCTGATTTGGGTAATGCCAACGGAGGGACTTCGCATCGGATACAGCGGACAGGCCTTCCGGGGCCGGTCCGCTCTCGCTTTTCCCCCACTCCATCCGGTTTTTTAAGGAGGAGTTTTTGATGCAAGCCTATACCACCCAGATGGATGCCGCCCGCAAGGGGATTGTCACCCCCCAGATGGAGATTGTGGCCAAAAAGGAACGGATGCCGGTGGACCAGCTGCGCCAGCTGGTGGCCGAGGGGAAGGTGGCCATCTGCGCCAACAAGCTGCACACCTGCCTGGACCCGGAGGGGGTGGGCAGCATGCTGCGCACCAAGATCAATGTGAATCTGGGGGTCTCCCGGGACTGCAAGGACTACGATGTGGAGATGCAGAAGGTGATGGCGGCTGTCCATATGGGGGCGGAGGCGATTATGGACCTGTCCAGTCATGGGGATACCCAGCCCTTCCGGCAGAAGCTCACCCGCGAGTGCCCGGCAATGATCGGCACCGTGCCGGTCTATGACAGCGTTATCCACTACCGCCGGGATCTGGCCACCCTCTCCGCCCAGGACTTTATTGATGTGATCCGGCTGCATGCCCAGGACGGGGTGGACTTTGTCACCCTCCACTGCGGCATCACCCGCAAGACCATCGATCAGATCCGCCGCCACAAGCGGAAGATGAACATTGTCAGCCGTGGGGGCAGCTTGGTATTTGCCTGGATGAGCATGACCGGCCAGGAGAACCCCTTCTATGAATATTTCGACCAGATTTTGGAGATCTGTGAGGAATATGATGTGACCATCTCCCTGGGGGATGCCTGCCGGCCGGGCTGCCTGGCGGATTCCACCGATGTCTGCCAGATCGAGGAGCTGGTGCGGCTGGGAGAGCTGACCAAACGGGCATGGGACCACAATGTCCAGGTGATGGTGGAGGGCCCCGGCCATGTGCCCCTGGATCAGGTGGCCGCCAATATGAAGGTGCAGCAGAGCATCTGCATGGGGGCGCCGTTCTATGTATTGGGGCCGCTGGTCACCGATATCGCCCCCGGCTATGACCACATCACTGCCGCCATCGGCGGGGCGGTGGCTGCCATGAATGGGGCCGCCTTCCTCTGCTATGTGACCCCTGCGGAGCACCTGGCCCTGCCCAACCTGGAGGATGTGAAACAGGGGATCATCGCCTCCAAGATTGCTGCCCATGCGGCCGACATCGCCAAGGGGATCCCCGGCGCCCGGGAACAGGATGACCGCATGTCCGATGCCCGCCGGGCGTTGGATTGGGACGCCCAATATGCCTGCGCCCTGGATCCGGAGACCGCCAAGGCCATCCGCTCCAGCCGGATGCCCGAGGACGACCACAGCGACACCTGCAGCATGTGCGGTAAATTCTGCGCCGTACGCAGCATGAACAAAGCCCTGGCCGGGGAATATATCGATATCCTCTGAGCCGCAGTAAAAAAGACGCCCCTAGGGGCGTCTTTTTTTGTGGGTTTCTTT
>DXES01000126.1 GCA_019114825.1 Candidatus Anaerotruncus excrementipullorum | reverse complement strand
CAGGTCCCCTCCGGCTGGGTGGGGCTGGGCCCCTGGAGGGCGGCGCTGCCCGCCGCCCTCTACCAAATCCCCTGGCTGGCTTGGCTGGGCTTTCCGGGGCCGGGTTTCTCCTCCGGGGACTACTTCCCGCTGATCCCCTGGCTGCTGCTTTTTTTGGCGGGATCGTTTTTGGGCCGCCGGGCCCAGGCGGGGGATCTGCCCAACTTTTGCTACCGCAGCCATCTGCCCTGGCTGGCGGCGGTGGGCCGGGCCAGCATCTGGATCTATATGCTGCATCAGCCGGTGCTCTATGGGGCGCTGTGGCTCTATTTTCGGGTGCTCTGACCGGACAGCCCCAATTTTATGGCACGGGAGGGATTTTCTATGGAGGAGCTGACCTTGGAAGAAGTCATGACGGAGCTGAACCCGTCGGAGCGGGATCAGGCAATGTTGATGTATTACGAGGACAAGGAAACCCTACAGGAAATCAAAGCGTTTTTTGATAGCCTCTGAACCACAGCCCGGACATCACAAAGAGCCCTGCAAGATCCTCTTGCAGGGCTCTTTTGCGGAAAAACCGCCTGGGTGGACGCAAAAATCATCAGAAAAAGCGCCCATAAAAACCGGTCAAAACAATGGAAATGGGGCAATTTCCGTTCTGAGGATCAAAAAAGGACCCTACAGCGACTTCCTGTCGAAGGGCTACAATTGCCCAAGATGGAAGCTGCCTCAGATCCTATTTATAGGATACCCCAAAACGATCAAAATGTCAACGCAGGGGAAGCCCGCCTTTCGGTCCTATCAAAAACAGCCCCGCTGCGAAAATATGTTTGGAGTAGCTGCTTCAAAAAATTGCGCTGGAGTTGAATTGGCCTGATTTCGGGACAGTGAAATCGCCGGCCCGGATGGTTTGGCGCTGGGTTCTTCCGCAACCGGCGCGATCAGCCCCCGGAAAACATCCGTCGAATCCTCTTCCCAAGCAGCTTTGCAACATGGAAAGAGGCCTTGCAGATTTTCTCCTGCAAGGCCTCTTTTGGTGGGAATAGAGGGACTCGAACCCGCGACTTCCTGCGTGTGATGCAGGCACTCTAACCAGCTGAGCTATACTCCCGAACACGAATAGTATTATAGCATGGGATCCCCCGTTTGTAAACCCCTAAAATGAAAAAATATAAAATTTTTTCCAATCTTCCGGCGCCCTGCCTTTTCCAGGCGCCCATACGGCCGTTTTCGCCGGTGCGGAAAAGCAGGCGGACAGGGCCAGGCGCACCCTTTACAGGGCAGAGGAAGGCTCTTTACACACCGCTTCCTAAAGCCCCCCCTTGACAAACGGCCTGGACGGGGCTAAAATATGAGACTGAAACTCAATTTCAATTTTGGAGGGAGCGCCATGTCCACCGCCGAAGGCTACCGGACCCGGCAGCGGGAGCTGATCCTGCAATTTCTCATGGAGAACCGCCAGCGGCACCTCTCGGCGGAGGAGATCGGGGACTATCTGCGGGCCCAAGGCTCCCCGGTGAGCCGGGCCACCATCTACCGCTACCTGGACCGGCTCACCGAACAGGGGAAGGTGCGGCGGTATTTTTTGGAGGAGGGGACGGGCGCCTGCTACCAGTTCTCCGACGGGGAGGGCTGCCGGGAGCACTTCCATCTGAAGTGTCTGGGCTGCGGGAAGCTGTTCCATGTGGAGTGCGACTATCTGGACCAGGTACAGGCCCATATCTACGCCCACCATCAGTTCACCATTGATAATACCAAGACGGTGCTCTACGGCCTGTGCGCCGGCTGCGCCGCGAAGCGGAGCGAACAACCATGAAGCATTTCAAACCCCTTTTGGCGGCGCTGCTGTTGGCGGTGCTGCTGCCCGGCTGCGCTGTGGCCCAGGCCCAGCAGCCCCAGGACGGCCGCCTGCGGATTGTGGCCAGCCTGTTTCCCCAGTATGACTTCGCCCGGCAGATCGCCGGGGACTACGCCCAGGTGGAGCTGCTGTTGCCCCCCGGTGTGGAGAGCCATTCGTTTGAACCCACCCCGGCGGATATGATCCGCATCCATCAGGCGGACCTGTTCCTCTATACCGGCCGCTATATGGAGCCCTGGGCCCAGCAGATCATCAACAGCCTGGAGGGGGATACCCAGGTGGTGGACGTGTCGGAAGGGATCCAGCTGGACCAGGAGGACCATGACCATGGAGAACATGGCCATGAGGACCATGACCACGGCGGCTTTGACCCCCACATCTGGACCAGCCCGGTGAATGCCAAACAGATGGTGGAAAACATTGTCCAGGCGCTGATGGAGGCCGATCCGGCCCATGCTCAGGCCTACCGGGCCAACGCGGATGCCTACCAGGCCCAGCTGGACAGCCTGGATGCCCAATTTCGGGAGATTGTGGCAAACGGGAACCGCCGGGAGATTGTGTTCGGTGGCCGGTTCGCCCTCCACTATTTCGCCAAGGAGTATGGCCTTAGTTATCTGGCAGCTTTTGACTCCTGTTCCCACGAGAGTGAACCCAGCGCCCGGACGGTGGCCCGGATTGTGGACGAGGTGGAGTCCAAAGGCATTCCGGTGATCTACTATGAGGAGCTGGTGGACCCCAAGGTGGCCCGGGTGTTGGCGGAGGAGACCGGCGCGGTGCCGCTGCTGCTCCATTCCTGCCACAACCTCTCCCGGGACGAACTGGAGGCGGGGGAGACCTACCTTACGCTGATGGAACAGAATGCGCAAAATTTGAAAGAGGGACTAAACTGATGGCGCTGATTTCCTGCAAGGATTTGACCATGCGTTATGAAAACCAGGTGGCGGTGGACCATGTGACCTTCCAGATCCAGGAGGGGGACTATCTGTGCATCGTGGGGGAGAATGGCTCGGGTAAAAGCACCCTGCTCAAGGGGCTTTTGGGGCTTTTGCATCCCGCTTCCGGTTCCATCACCTATGGGGATGGCCTCAAACGCAATATGATCGGCTATCTGCCCCAGCAGACGGTGGTGCAAAAGGACTTTCCGGCCTCGGTGTGGGAGGTGGTCCTCTCCGGCTGCCTCAACCGCCGGGGGCTGCGGCCTTTTTATTCCCCGGCGGAGCGCCAGCGGGCCCGGGAAAATATCGTCCGGATGGATATTGGCGCGATTGTAAAGAGCTGTTACCGGGATCTCTCCGGCGGGCAACAGCAGCGGGTGCTGCTGGCCCGGGCGCTCTGCGCCACCGAAAAGCTGCTGCTCCTGGATGAACCGGTGACCGGCCTGGACCCGGTGGCCACTGCGGAACTCTATGCGCTGATCCGCCAACTGAACCGCCAGGGGGTGACCATCGTCATGGTCAGCCACGACATCAACTGTTCGGTACACAATGCCGGGAAGATTTTGCATATGGGTACCGGCGTGCAGTTTTTCGGCAGCTCGGAGGACTACTGCCGCAGCCCTCTGGGGCAGCGGTTTTTGGGAGGGGAACACCATGGTTGAGGCGCTGGTGGGGCTATTTTCCTATGGCTTTTTGATCCGTGCGGTGGTGGTGGGGGTCTTGGTCTCCCTCTGCGCCGCCCTCTTGGGAGTGAGCCTGGTGCTCAAGCGGTACTCGATGATCGGGGATGGCCTTTCCCATGTAGGGTTTGGGGCATTGAGTGTGGCGATGGCCTGCAATCTGGCGCCGCTGGCGGTGGCGGTACCGGTGGTGGTGCTGGCAGCGTTTCTGCTGCTGCGCCTGTCGGAATCCAGTAAGATCAAAGGGGATGCGGCCATCGCCCTGATCGCCTCCAGCGCCCTGGCGGTGGGCGTAGTGGTCACCAGCCTCACCACCGGCATGAACGCCGATGTGAACGGCTATCTGTTTGGCAGTATCCTGGCCATGGGCCGGGGGGATGTGGTCCTGAGCGTGGCCCTCAGCGGGATAGTGCTGGTGCTGTTTTGCTTTTTCTACAATAAGATCTTCGCCATCACCTTTGATGAGGCGTTCGCCCGGGCCACCGGCACCAATGCAGGGGCCTACAATATGCTCATCGCCCTGCTCACCGCCCTGACCATTGTGGTGGGGATGCGGGTGATGGGGGCAATGCTCATCTCCAGCCTGATCATCTTTCCAGCCCTCACCGCTATGCGGGTCTGCCGCAGCTTCAAGGGGGTGGTAGTCCTGGCGGCGGTGGTATCGGTCTTCTGCTTCTTCTGGGGAATGGTGGTCTCCTTCGCCTTCTCCACCCCTGCCGGGGCCTCCATTGTGCTGGTGAATCTGGGTGTGTTCCTGCTGTTTGCGCTGGCGGGCCTCTGTCTGCGTCGGCGGCGGGCCTGACGGGTGCTTCTGCATCATAAAGAGGGGGTGCCTTTTTGGGCAAACACAAATACGCATAAAGCACCATCGGTTTGACATCGGATAAACAGGAAAACAACAGGAAAGCGCACGCTCAATTGGCAAGAGCGTGCGCTTTCCTGTTGCTTAGTTCTTTTTGTTATTATTTGCCATTAACCTTTGTTGAGATAAAACGGGCCAGCAGATGAATACAGGCGTATAGAATCGCTCTACAGAGCATATCAGAAGCGGGCAGAAGGCTGTTGCCCCCATGCCCGCTTTTTGCTGGAAAATTGTTATTTCAGGAACCCTTCGATGATCTTAGCCTCTGCCTCCTCGGCGGTGAGGCCCAGGGTCATCAGCTTGGTGAGCTGTTCCCCAGCGATCTTGCCAATGGCAGCCTCATGGATCAGGGCGGCGTCCAGGCTGTTGGCGGTCAGCTCCGGGATGGCGCTGACCACGCCGTTATCCATGATAATTGCGTCACAGGAGGAGTGGCCGGTGCAGCGGGTGTTGCCGTTGATCACCGAACGGAACAGCTGGTGGGACTCCCCCCGGGCCACCGAACGGGAGATCAAATCGCAACCGCTGTCCAGCCCATTCAGATCCACCGTAAAGTCGGTCTCTGCCGATTGGACCCCGTGGGTCATGATCTTCTCCCGGATGATCAGCTTCGCCCCCGCCTTTACCTCTGCCCGGGTGAGCCGTTTGGTGGAGTCCACCCCCTTGATCTGGGTGGTGTCCATCTCCATATAGGAGCCCTCCTCCATACGGATCCAGGTCTGGGGGTTGATGATCCGTTTACCGGTGCCTTCGCCAATGCCGATATGCTTTTCCAGGTACCGCACCTTGGCGTTTTTACCGATGACAAACCGGTGGATGCCGTTGTGCTGGGAGGCCTCCTCCCCCTCGGTGTGGACGCCGCAGCCGGCCACTACGGTGATATCTGCCCCTTCTCCGATAAAGAAGTCGTTGTAGACCAGGTCATCAATGCCGCTTTTGGTGACGCAGGCGGGGATATAGACCGTTTCCCCCTTGGTGCCGGGGAGCACCCGGATATCCAGGCCGGGCTCGCCGGTCTTGGAGGTCAATTTGATATTGGGGGTGGATTGGCGGCCGGCGCACTCGCCGTCCTCCCGGATATTGTAGGCGCCGGAGGGGTCCCCGAACATATCGGAGGCCAGTTCCAAAAGTTTTTTCGTAATGCTATTCATGGTTAGATTCCCTCCTGCTTGGGGCAAAATTGACAGGTTTCACTGCCGCTGAGCAGGGTGGGCAGAATCTCCTCCCGGGGGCCATGGTTGACAATCCGCCCCTCCGCCAGCACCACGATCTCATCGGCGATCTCCAAGATCCGCTCCTGGTGGGAGATGATCAGGATCGAGCCGCCCCGCACCTCCCGCAGCTTGCGGAATACATCGATCAGGTTGGAGAAGCTCCACAGGTCGATACCCGCCTCCGGTTCGTCAAAGACGGTGATCCGGGATTTGCGGGCCAGCGCCATGGCGATTTCGATCCGCTTGATCTCGCCGCCGGAGAGGCTGGCATTCACCTCCCGGTCGATATAATCCCGGGCGCACAGGCCCACATCAATCAGGTAGTTGCAGAGCTTCTGCTCATCCAGCTTGCCGCCGCTGGCCAGCTCCACCAGATCCCGGACGGTGAGGCCCTTGAACCGCACCGGCTGCTGGAAGGCGAACCCGATGCCCAGCTTGGCCCGCTCGGTGATGGACAGTTGGGTGATCTCCTGGCCGTCCAGGAAAATCTGCCCGGCGGTGGGCTTCATAATACCCATAATGACCTTGGCAAGGGTGGATTTGCCGCCGCCATTGGGCCCGGTGATAACCACGAACTTGCCGTCCTCTAAACGGAGGCTGACGTCCCGGAGAATCTCCTTGGCGCCCTCCACCTCCATGGAGATATGCTTCAGTTCCAACATGATCTTTTCCCGTCCTCCTAGCATAAACTACTTTTTTCGTATATTATACTCCAAATTTTTTCCCAATGCAATATCCAGAACGATCCTCCAGAAAAAACCTGGCAGCCATCCCGGCGGCCGGTTGATATGGGGCGCCCCGTGTAGGTATCGGCGTGTTTTCCAGGCGAAAATTTCAGTGGGTGGGTTGGGGGCCGGAATGGTTGTAGGCCCGTTGGATTCCGGCGGCGGCCTCCAATAGGGCGCGGGCGGCCTGGCTGCGCATGGCCTCGGTCATGCGGATGGAGGGTCCGGAGACGCTCAGCGCCCCCAGCGGCCGCCTGCCTAGGTTAAAGAGGGGGACCGCCACACAGACCAGCCCATACTCCCATTCCTCCAGGTCGCAGGCATATCCCACCTCCCGCACCTTCTTCAGCCGTTCCTGTAACCGGTCCCGGTTTACAATGGTGTTATAGGTATAGCGGGTCAGCTCCTCCTCGCCGGCCAAGAGCCGGTCGGCCTCCCAAGGTTCCAGGTAGGCCAAGACGGCCTTGCCGCTGGCGGTACAGTGCATAGGCAGCCGCTGGCCGATGGAGGTGCAGATGCGCATGGAATGGGGGCTTTCTAGTTTTTCTACGCACACCAGGGCGCTGCTGTCCGGCATGGCCAGACAGACCGTCTCCCCAGTGGCCCGCAGCAGCTGCTCCATGTAGGGGCGGCAGAGGTCCTGCAGCTCCAAATGGACGCCGGCGCTCAACCGGAACAGCTCAATCCCCAAGCGCAGCTTGCCGGTGTGCTCATTTTGCTCCAGGAACTGCTCCGCCTTGAGCGTGTTGACGATCCCGGCGGCGGTGGATTTGTGCAGCCCCACCATCCGGCTGATCTCCGAGAGCCCCAGCTCGGTCTGGCCGTCGAAGCAGCGCAGCACCGCCGCCGCCCGGCAGATCGACTGGATCAGCCCCTTTTTGTCCTCCACCCGCCATTCCTCCCCCGTACTCCGATTCCCACCTATTATACAATTCCAGTGGCGTCTCCGTCAAGAAATCCCGGAGAAAACCCGGCGTTTTTGCATTTAGGGCAAAAAAACAGCGGCGGGAGGTTGTAAGATAGGCAGTTTTGTATTAAAATGTAGACAATGGGATCCCGGCAATGTTTGGCCGGAAGGAGATTTGAGGACATAGAAACAGATGGAAAGGAGCGGAAACTTTGGCCTATAAAACCGACATCGAAATTGCCCAGCAGACGCCCATGGAGCACATCCGGCAGATCGCCCAGGACCTGGGGATCGAGGAGGAATATCTGGAGCAGTACGGCAATTATAAGGCGAAGGTGGATTACAACCTGCTGCAGCGGCGGGGGGATACCCCCAACGGCAAACTGATCCTGGTGACCGCTATCACCCCCACCCCCGCCGGGGAGGGGAAGACCACCACCACGGTGGGCCTGGCGGACGGCCTGCGCAAAATCGGCAAGCACAGCGTAGTGGCCCTGCGGGAGCCCTCCCTGGGTCCGGTGTTTGGCATCAAGGGGGGCGCGGCCGGCGGCGGCTACGCCCAGGTGGTGCCCATGGAGGACATCAACCTGCACTTCACCGGGGATATGCACGCCATCGGCGCGGCCAATAACCTGCTGGCTGCCATGCTGGATAACCACATCCACCAGGGCAACGCCCTGGGCATCGATCCCCGGCGGATCACCTGGAAGCGGTGCGTGGACATGAACGACCGCCAGCTGCGGTTTGTGGTGGACGGCCTGGGCGGCCGGGCCAACGGCACCCCCCGGGAGGATGGCTATGACATCACCGTGGCCAGCGAGATCATGGCGGTGCTCTGCCTGGCGGAGAGCCTGGACGACCTGAAAGCCCGCCTGGGCCGGATTGTGGTGGGTTATACCTACGATGAGCGCCCGGTGACCGCCGCCGACCTGAAAGCCCAGGGGGCGATGACCGCCCTGCTGAAGGATGCGCTCAAACCCAACCTGGTGCAGACACTGGAGCACACCCCCGCCTTTGTCCATGGCGGACCGTTTGCCAATATCGCCCACGGCTGCAACAGCGTCATGGCCACCCGCATGGCCCTGAAGCTGGGGGACTATGTGGTCACCGAGGCGGGCTTCGGCGCCGACCTGGGCGCGGAGAAATTTTTGGATATCAAATGCCGGATGGCGGGCCTGCACCCCGACGCGGTGGTGGTGGTGGCCACCGTCCGCGCCCTCAAGCTCCATGGCGGCGTCCCCAAAGACCAGCTGGGGACCGAAAACCTGGAGGCGCTGGAAAAAGGCCTGCCCAACCTGCTGCAGCATGTCTCCAATATGACCGGCGTCTACCACCTGCCGGTGGTGGTGGCCATCAACCGGTTCCCCACCGACACCCAGGCGGAGCTGCAGCTGGTGGAGGACCGCTGCCGCCAGCTGGGGGTCAATGTGGCCCTCAGCGAGGTATGGGGCAAGGGCGGCGAGGGCGGCATCCAGCTGGCCCAGGAGGTGGTCCGCCTCTGCCAGCAGCCCAACGACTTTACCTTCAGCTATGACCTGGAGGCCCCCCTGGAGGAGAAGCTGGAGGCCATCGTCACCAAGATCTACCACGGCGACGGGGTGGACCTGAGCCCCAATGCGAAGAAACAGGCTGCCCAGCTGAAAAAACTGGGATTTGGGGGCCTGCCGGTCTGCATGGCCAAGACCCAGTACAGCTTTTCGGACAACCCTGCCCTGCTGGGGGCCCCCAAGGGGTTCCGGGTGCAGGTGCGCAACCTGAAGGTCTCCGCCGGGGCGGGGTTCATCGTGGCCCTCACCGGGGAGATTATGACTATGCCCGGGCTGCCCAAGGTGCCCGCGGCGGAGAAGATCGACGTGGATTCCACCGGGAAGATCTCCGGCCTGTTCTAAGGAGGGCGCTATGGAACTGATTGAACAGAGCTGCACCTGCTTTGTGGAGGCGTTGGCCTCCAAGGCCCCCGTCCCCGGCGGGGGCGGCGCCAGCGCCCTGGTGGGCGCCCTGGGGATGGCCCTGGGCAATATGGTGGGCAGCCTCACGGTGGGCAAGAAGAAATATGCCGCCGTGGAGGACCGTATCCTGGAGCTCCAGGGGCAGGCTACCCGGCTGCAGCAGGAGCTGCTGGAGCTGGTGGCGGCCGACGCCAAGGCGTTCGAGCCCCTCTCCAAGGCCTATGGGATGCCCAAGGAGACCCCGGAACAGCAGGCGGAGAAGGCCCGGGTGATGGAGCAGGCCCTCAAAGACGCCTGCGCGGTGCCCTACCGGATCATGGAGGTCTGTGGGGAAGCCATCCGCCTGCACCGGGAGTTTGCGGAGAAGGGCTCCGCCATCGCCATCTCCGATGTGGGGGTGGGGGTGGCCTGCTGCAAAGCGGCCCTGCTGGGAGCCAGCCTCAACGTATTCATCAACACCAAGGCCATGGCCGACCGGGCCTGCGCGGAGGACTACAACTGGCGGGCCGAAGCCCTGCTGGCAGAATATACCGCCCTGGCGGATGAAATCTATGCGTCGGTGCGCCGGCGGCTGTGAGGGGAGTGAAAGGTTTGGCGGAAATTTGGAAGGGCGCCCCGGTGGCGGAGGCGCTCAATGCCCGGGCCATCGCCCAGGTGGAGGCCCTGGGCGCCCGGGGGATCCATCCCACCCTGGCGATCATCCGGGTGGGGGAACGGCCGGATGACCTCTCGTACGAGCGGGGGGCGATGAAGCGGTGTGAAAAACTGGGGGTCCAGGTGCGGCGCTTCCTGCTGCCCCAGCAGGCCTCCCAGGCACAGCTGCTGGAGGCCATCGCCCAGGTGAACGGCGACCCAGGCATCCATGGGTGCCTGCTGCTGCGGCCGCTGCCGCCCCAGATGGATGAGGAGGCCGCCCGCCGCGCCCTCTCCCCGGCCAAGGATGTGGACGGCATCACCGACGGCTCCCTGGCGGGGGTGTTTACCGGCTCCGGGGAGGGCTACCCCCCCTGTACCGCCCAGGCGTGTATAGAAATTTTGGACCACTACGGCTATTCCCTCCAGGGGAAACGGGCGGTGGTGGTGGGCCGCAGCCTGGTGGTGGGCAAGCCGGTGGCCATGCTGCTGCTGGCCCGCCATGCCACCGTCACCATCTGCCACACCCGCACCCAGGACCTGCCCGGTATCTGCCGGGGGGCGGACCTGGTGATTGCGGCGGCGGGCAAACCCCGGATGCTCACCCAGGCATATTTTGCCCCCGGCCAGGTGGTGCTGGATGTGGGTATCCATGTGCTGGAGGACGGCAGCATGTGCGGCGATGTGGACGATGAGGCGGCCCAGCAGCTGGCGGCGGCGGTGACGCCGGTGCCCGGCGGGGTGGGTACTGTGACCACCTCGGTATTGGCGGCCCAGGTGGTGGCCGCGGCAGGAAAGGCGGTGGGGTAAATGGATCGTATGGACGTCAAGATCCTGCGCTGCCTGCGGGAGAACGCCCGGATGAACGCCAAAGTGATCGGCGAGCAGGTACAGATGTCGGTTTCGGCGGTGATCGAGCGGATCCGCAAGCTGGAGGCCTCCGGCATCATCAAGCGGTATACCGTCCTATTGGATTCCAAGCTGGTGGGGAAGGATATCTCCGCTTTCATCTCGGTGAGCTTGGAGCATCCCAAATACAACGACGGCTTTGTGGAGGCGGTAAAGCGCAACAACCAGGTGGTGGAGTGCAGCTATGTCACCGGGGATTTTGACTATATCCTCAAGGTGGCCTCCAAATCCACCGAGGATTTGACCTACCTGTTGGGGGAGATCAAGAGCATCCAGGGGGTCAACCTGACCAAGACCCTGATTGTGCTCAACACCTTCAAAAACGACGTCTCGGTGCTGCCGGATATGCCCGACTGAGGGGGAAAACCAGCGGCGGGGCCAAAGGAAGCTCCTTTGGCCCCGCCGCTTTCCTATGCCTGGAACGAAGTAGGTAGCGGCCGCCATCCGGCGGCCGGGGTTTGGGGGTTAGCCGCAGCTGCTGCAGCCGCCCGAGCAGCCGCAGTTGGAGGGGTAGCTGCCGGAGCAGCCGCCCCAGTTGGGCCAGCAGTACCAGCTGCCGGCGCTGCCGGAGCAGCCGCAGCCCGAGCTGCCAGAACAGCCGCAGCCGCCGGAGCAGCCGGAACAGCCGCACCCGCAGCTGTTGGAGGCCTCCTCCCAGGAGACCTCGTTCAGGTTCTCATAGAGTTCATTCCAGCACATAGACCGATTCTCCATCTCTGCGGGAAGTGTCCCGCACTTTAGGATATGCGCCGGAGGGGGGATTGGTCACTGGGGGCGGCGCTGGGTGGCCTCTAGGCTGCCGTCCGGCAGGGGGATCTGCCGGGGCAGCCGGGTCAGGGGCTGGGCCCCCGACCGGCCCGGGGCGGCGGGGATCATGCCGGTGGTCTCATGGAGGGAGGCCACCGGCATCCGCCCGGCCTGGCGGGTCTGCTGGAGGGGCAGGGGGGCGTCGGGGCTCTTTTTGTGGGTACGCATAGGGAACACCTCTTTCTCAAAAAAAGATACCCCTAGTCTGCCCGGAAAAGGGGGAAATATAAGGGGAGCGGCCCATGGCTCGGGGAGCCATGGGCCGCCTTTTTGGGGGATTGGGGTGCTGCCGTCAGCGTCCGGTGTTGGGAACCGGTTTCTGGTTGGCGTCGATGATGATGTCGGGCTTGTTGGCGTCGCTGGGGCGGGAGGGCTTCTTGTTGTCGTCCTTGTCCTCGTCGCCGTAGAGGTCATCCAGGTCCAGCGGGTCCTCGCAGACCACGTAGGTGCCCAGGGTGCGGGTGCGCAGCCGCAGCACCTCCTCGCCGTCGTCATTTTCCAGCACAGGGTCGAAGTCCACTTCCTTCAGGATGCCGTCCACCACCTGGTAGAGGTAGAGGTCGCGCACATCCCGGTAGTAGTCGCCGTCCCGGTCCAGGAAGGGGTTATACAGCTCCAGGGTGCCCCGGGTCTGGGCGGGGATGTCGGGGTTGCTCACAAAGTCGAACAGGTAGGCGTCCTGGTCGTCAAAGAAGTTGTAGTAGTCCTCGTTGCTCCACCGAGTGGAGAGCCGCGGGCAGAGGTAGTCGGTGTCCGAATCCGCCTGG
>DXES01000125.1 GCA_019114825.1 Candidatus Anaerotruncus excrementipullorum | reverse complement strand
GATATACTCCATGACGATCGACTGCATCTTATCGGAAAAGCAGACGTCGTACACCCGCATCACATTGGGGTGGTTGAGCACCGCCATCGCCTTGGATTCGTTTTTGAACCGCCGGCGCATATCCTCGTTGCCCAGGTACTCGTCCCGCAGAATCTTCACCGCCACCACGCGGTTCTCCAGCAGGTCGTAGGCCTTGTAGACGTTGGCCATCCCGCCGATGCCGCACAGCTCCAGAATCTCGTAGCGGCCATCCAGCTTTTTGCCTATATAGTTCTCCATCCAAGCGTCCTCCTGCTCGCTACTTTGCCACGATGACCGCGGTGATGTTGTCCGGGCCGCCCGCCTTGTTGGCCTCGTCGATGAGCAGGTAGATATCCTGCTCGCTGGCACAGGTGGTGATCAGGTCCAGGTGGTCCTCCGGCGGGGCGTAGTTGTAGAGCCCGTCCGAGCAGAGCAGCAGCCACCCGGCGGCAAACTCCCGCTCCAGGTACTCCAGCTCCAGCTCCGGCTCGATCCCCAGCGCCCGGGTGATATAGTGGCGCTTGGGGTGGCTGGCGGCCTCCTCCTCGGTGATCTCCCCGTGGTCCAGCAGCAGCTGCACCACGCTGTGGTCCCGGGTGAGCCGCTCCAGCTCCCCCTGGGGGGTCACCAGATAGGCCCGGCTGTCCCCGGCGTGGGCGATGCAGAGCTGCTCCCCCCGCACCACCGCGGCCACCACCGTGGTGCCCATCCCCCGCAGGGACTCATCCGCCGCGGCCATCTCGTGGACCACCGCGTTGGCGGCGCTGCAGGCGGAGACCATGGCCGCCTTCAGGTCCGCCGCCGGTTGGCGCAGGCTGCGGTCCAGCGCCTGGGAGATGATCTGCACCGCCCGGCTGCTGGCGATATGGCCGCCATTTTCCCCGCCCATGCCGTCGCACAGCACGGCGTAGGCGCACCCTTCCCCCACCACCGAGAACGCGAAGGCGTCCTGGTTGGTGGAGCGCACCTTTCCCTGGTCTGTGCCGCCGAAAATTCGTATCAAGCCAAGTCCTCCTTTGTGCGGGACCGCCCGCCTAGAGATCGCCGCCCGCCGGGCGGGAGAGGGGGGCCAGCTCCGCCGCCGTCTGCCGGCGCAGCTGGCCGCAGGCGGCGGAGATATCCGCCCCCAGCTCCCGGCGGATGGTGGCGTTCACCCCCAGCTGCTGCAGCTGGCGCTGGAACCCCTGGATCTGGGCCCGGGAGCCCCGCTTAAAGCCGGTCTCCCGCACCTCGTTGACTGGGATCAGGTTTACATGGGCGCCCATCCCCCGCAGCCGTTCGGCCAGCTGGCGGGCGCAGGCGGGGGAGTCGTTCACCCCCGCGATCAGCGCGTACTCAAAGGAGATCCGCCGCCCGGTGACCGCAAAGTAGTCCCGGCAGGCGGCCAGCAGGCGCTCCATGTTGTACTTGCGGTTGATGGGCATCGACCGGTCCCGGATCTCGTCGTTGGGGGCGTGCAGGGAGATGGACAGGGTCAGCTGCAGCCGCCGCTGGGCCAGCGCGTAGATTTTATCCACCAGCCCGCAGGTGGAGAGGGACACATGCCGCAGGCTCAGGTTCAGCCCCTGGGGGCTGGAGAGGAGCTCCAAAAAGTCCATCACATTGTCGAAGTTGTCCAGCGGCTCGCCGATGCCCATGAGCACCACGCCATCCACCCGGCTGCCACTGTCCCGCTGGGCGGTATAGACCTCGTCCAGCATCTCCGAGGCGGTTAGGTCCCGGACATACCCGGCCAAGGTGGAGGCACAGAACTTGCACCCCATCCGGCACCCCACCTGGGAGGAGATGCACAGGCTGCTGCCGTGGTGGTAGTGCATGAGCACCGCCTCCACGCAGTTGCCGTCCCGCAGCTCATAGAGGTATTTTACCGTACCGTCCAGCTTGGATACAAGCTTTTTTTTCACCTGGATGGCGTTTATGTAGTATTTTTCGTCAAGCTGACCGCGCAGCGCCGCCGGAAGGTTGGTCATTTCGGCGAATGTGGACACCCGCTTCTGGTGCAGCCAGCCGTACACCTGGCCCGCCCGGAACCGGGGCAGCCCCAATCCGGCCAGCTCCCCCTCCAGGGCGGGCAGCGTCAGGGATTTGATATCCCGCTTTTCCATTGGTCAATCCCCCTTTTTGGCCAGCGCCGCCACAAAGAAACCGTCGCCGCCCTCCTGGCCGGTGTGGGTGTGCTGCTCCTCCAGCCGGAACTCCCGCCGGCCGGCCAAAAACCGCTCCACCACCCGCTCGTTCTCCTCGGGCAGCAGGGTACAGGTGGAGTAGACCAGCCGCCCGCCCGCCGTAAGATAGTTTGCGGCGGTTTCCAGGATTTTATACTGGACCTCCGGCAGCCCGGCCACCGCCTGGGGGGGCTTATACTTGATCTCCGGCTTGCGGCGGATCACCCCGAAGCCGGAGCAGGGCACATCGCACAGCACCCGGTCAAACGCCCCCAGGCTGGGGTCGAAGGCGGCGGCGTCCCCCGCCTGCGCCCGGATGCACCCCAGGCCCAGCCGCCGGGCCCCCGCCCGGATCAGCCGCACCCGGTTGTCGTGCAGGTCCCGGGCGACCAGCTCCCCCCGGTCGGCCATCCGCTGGGCGGCGGTGAACGCCTTGCCCCCCGGCGCGGCGCACACATCCAGCACCCGCTGGCCGGGCAGCGGGTCCAGCGCCGCCACACACAGCTGGGAGGACCGGTCCTGCACATGGAACAGCCCCTCCCGGAAGCTGGGCAGCGCCTCCACCGCGATCTTCCCCTCCACCAACAGGCACCCGGCCACCGCCGGGTCGGGGCGGGCGTCCACCCCCTCCGCCTTCAGCCTCTGGCAGAGGGCGGAGGCGTCCAGCCGCAGGGTGTTGGCCCGCAGGTAGACCGGCGGCCGCCCCAAGGAACCGGCCAGCAGCCGCAGGGTGGCCTGCTGGCCATAGGCGGCCAGCCAACGGCCCACCAGCCAGGCGGGGCAGGAGTACTCCACCGCCAGCTGCTCCTCCAGCGGCCCCGCCGCCGGGGGCAGGGGCTTGCCCTCCCGCAGGTAGGTGCGCAGCACCCCATTGACAAACCCCGCCGCCCGGCCGGCCCCCAGCTCCCGCACCAGGTTCACGCTCTCGCTGACGGCGGCGTAGTCGTCCACCCCGTCCAGATACCGCAGCTGGCAGACCCCCAGCCGCAGCGCCGCCAGCACCGGGGCGGACAGCTGCCCCAGGGGCTTGGAGGAATAGGCGGCCAGGATGTGGTCCAGGGTCAAAAGCCGCTCCAGGGCGGTATAGAAGAGGGCGGAGGCAAAGGCCGCCTGGCGGGGGTCCAGGCGGTTTTTCTGCACCAGCCCCTCCAAAAGTAGGTTGGAGTAGGCGTTCTGCCCCTCCAGGCGCATGAGCGCCTGGGCGGCGGTATAGCGGGCGTCCTGTCTCATGGGGTCCCCCCTCTTTCTGTCAATCCCGGCGGCGGTTGCCAAACAGCAGCACCAGCCGCAGCAGCTGCATCACCGTCACCAGCAGCGCCGCCACATAGGTCAGCGCCGCCGCCTGGAGCACCTTGCGGGCCCCCCGCAGCTCGGAGGGCTCCAGGTAGTTTTCCCGCTCCAGGGTGGCCAGCGCCCGGGCGGAGGCGTTGAACTCCACCGGCAGGGTCACCAGCTGGAACACCGCCATCAAAGCGAACATCCAGATGCCCACCTGCACCAGCGGCGCCAGCCCCAGCACCAGCCCCAGCAAAATCAGCGGGATGGACAGCTTGGAGCCGAAGTTGGTCACCGGGATGATGGCGTTGCGCAGCATCAGGGGGCCGTAGCCCTGGGCGTGCTGGATGGCGTGGCCGCACTCGTGGGCCGCCACCCCCAGCGCCGCCACCGAATCGCTGCCGTAGACGCTGTCCGACAGGCGCAGCACCCGGGCGGCCGGGTCGTAGTGGTCGGTGAGGTTGCCCCGCACCCGCTGGATGGGGATGTTGCCCAGGCCGTTGTCCAAAAGGATCTGCCGGGCGGCCTCCTGGGCGGGGATCCGCCGGGCGGAGCGCACCCGGCCGTATTTGGCATAGGTGGAGGAGACCCGCCCCTGGGCCCACATGGCCAGCAGCAGCGCCGGCAGCACCAAAATCACATAGTAGTAGTCGAGAAACACCCGAAGGCCCCCTTTCTGCCCGCTATGGGCGGCTGACTATCAGATCCCCAGCACCGTCCCCGGGGCCAGCGGATGGCCCCGCAGGTAATCGGCGGCGGCCATCCGCTTTTTGCCCTGGGCCTGCAGCTCCAAAAGCTCCACCGCCCCCTGGCCGCAGGCCACCACCAGGCGCCCCCGGCTCTCCAGCACCTGGCCGGGGGCGCCGGACCCCTTGGCCAAACGGGCGGCATACACCTTCAGCGGCTGCCCCTCCAAAAGGGTATGGGCCACCGGCCAAGGGTTCATCCCCCGCACCAGGTTGTGGACCTGGGCGGCGGGCTTCATAAAGTCGATGGCCGCCAGCTCCTTGGTGAGCATGGGGGCATAGGTGGCCTCCTCCTCCTGCTGGGGGGTGCGGGGGGCCCTGCCCTGGGCGATCAGCTCCACCGTCTCCCCCAGCAGCTGCGCCCCCAGCTCTGCCAGCCGCTCATACAGCTGGCCGGAGGTCTCCTGGGGCCCCACCGGGGTGGACCGGCGCAGGATCATGTCCCCGGTGTCCATCCCCTCGGCCAGGTACATGGTGGTGACCCCGGCCTGCCGGTCCCCGCTCAAAACGCTCCACTGGATGGGGGCCGCCCCCCGCCACCGGGGCAGCAGCGACCCATGGACGTTGATGCACCCCAGGGGGGGCACCGCCAGCAGCGCGGGGGGCAGGATCTTGCCGTAGGCCACCACCACCGCCAGCTGGGGGGCCAGCGCCCGCAGGGTCTCCAGGGCCTGGCCGTCCCGCAGGGTGGCCGGCTGGTAGACCGGCAGCCCCCGGGCCAGGGCCAGCTCCTTCACCGGGGGCGGCTGCAGGTGGTGCCCCCGGCCCTTGGGCTTATCCGGCTGGGTGAACACCCCGGCCACCTGGTGGCCGTCGGCCAGCAGCCGCTCCAGGCAGGGCACCGCAAAATCCGGCGTGCCCATGAACACAATGCGCATCTGGATGCCCCCTATCAATCCTCGGTCATCTGTTGGAGTTCCTCCGGCGTGAGCATCCGCTCCGCCTTGTCGATGAACAGCACCCCGTCCAGGTGGTCCAGCTCGTGGCAGACCGCCACCGCCAGAAAGTCCTGGGCCTCCAGCTCATGGGGCTTGCCGTACCGGTCCTGGTAGCGGACCGAAACCTTCTGGGGCCGGTGGACGATGCCGTACTCCCCGGGGATGGACAGGCACCCCTCGGACCCCGCCTGGTCCCCCTCCTGGGTGAGAAAGACGGGGTTCACCAGCTCGTGCAGGCCCTCGCCCACGTCGATGACCACGCACCGGCGCAGCACCCCCACCTGGGGGGCCGCCAGGCCTACGCCCTCCCCGTCCTTCATCGTCTCGGCCATGTCCTCCAAAAGGGTCCACAGCCGCTGGTTAAAATCGGTGACCTCCCGGCTCTTTTTGCGGAGCCGCTCGTCCCCCTCCTTTAAAATATTGCGCAAAGCCATCTGAAAAATTCCTCCTTCCCAGTTTGTTCAGCTGCGTTTGCGGTGGAACTGCTGCACCCGGCCCTCTTTCCAGGTGACCTCCCCTTCCCAGCCCTCTTCCAGCACCGAATAGACCTCCCAGGGGCAGAGCAGGTCCACATTTTGGCCGTCGATCTCAAACCGCACATAGTAGTGGGGCTTGTTGCGCCAATCCCGGCGGCCGGTGCGGATGAGCATCGCCCGCCCGGCCTTGAGGATCACCTTGGCCCGGTCCACCCGGGGCGGGCGGCGGCGGTTGCGCAGGATCTGGATGCCGCTGACGATCAGCACCAGGATACACAGCGCCCCCAGGGCGCCGGAGAGGATATCGCTTAACACTTCCGGGTTCATAGTTGTTCCTCCTTAAAAGGTTATTACAGAGCTGCCGGTTCAAATTGCGCTCTCATACCGGGGGTCCACCGCCAGCGCCACCCCCCGGCAGCCGCCCTGCCGGGCATACCAGGCGGCGGTCCGGCGCAGCAGCTGGCGGGTGCTGGCGTCCCAGCGGCATTTTACCGCCATATGCCAGCGGTATTTGCCCGCAATCCGCAGCACCTGGTTTTCGCAGGGGCCCAGCACCCGCAGGGGCAGCTGCGGGTAGTCGGCCTGGGCCAGCGCCTTCAGCTGCCCCAAGAACGCCTGGGCCGCCTGGCGCACCAGGGGGTTTTCCGGGCCGGAAAACCCCACCCCCACCAGGTCGCAGAAGGGGGGATAGAGGTGGATGCGGCGGCTCTCGATCTCCTCGGCGTAAAAGCTGTCGTAGTCCTGGGCGGCGGCCAAGGCGATGACACTGTTTTCGGGGGTGAAGGTCTGGATATATGCCCTGCCCGCCTTTTGGGCCCGGCCGGACCGGCCCACCACCTGGGTGAACAGGGAGAACGCCCGCTCGTAGCTGCGGTAGTCCTGGGCATAGAGGGCGGCGTCCGCCGAGAGCACCCCCACCAGCGTCACATTGGGGAAGTCCAGCCCCTTGGCCACCATCTGGGTGCCGATGACGATGTCGTATTTCCCCGCCGAAATGTCGTTAAAATACCGCTCGTGGGAAAACCGGGACATGGTGGTATCCAGGTCCATCCGCAGCACCCGGGCCTGGGGGAAGAGGGTGTGCAGCTCCTCCTCCACCTTCTGGGTGCCCGCCCCGGAGAACCGCAAAAACCGGTTGCCGCACACCGGGCAGGCAGCCTGGGGCTGGGCGATGTGGCCGCAGTAGTGGCAGATCAGCCGCCCGTTGGCGCTGTGGTAGGTGAGGGCCACCGAACAGTTGGGGCAGGTGGCCACCGTGGAGCAGACCGCGCACTTCACCAACGTGTTGTAGCCCCGCCGGTTTAGGAGCAGGATGCTCTGTTCCCCCCGGCGCAGGTTCTCCCCCAGCTCCTCCACCAGCCGGGCGGAGAGGCTGGCAGAGGCCGCCCCCGGCATCTCCAGGGACATGTCCAGGATGGTCACGTCCGGCAGGTGGGCGTTGCCGTACCGGTGCTTGAGGGTGAGCAGGGTGTACCTGCCCTGCTGGGCCTTCCAGTAGCTCTCGATGCTGGGGGTGGCGGAGGCCAGCAGCAGCAGCGCCCCCTCCCGGGCCGCCCGCCACCGGGCCACATCCCGGGCATGGTAGCGGGGTGCCTTCTCCGACTTGTAGGAGCCCTCCTGCTCCTCGTCCATCACGATCAGCCCCAGCCGCCCCACCGGGGCGAACACGGCCGAGCGGGTGCCCACCACGATCCGGGCGTCCCCGTTTTTGATCCGCTTCCACTCGTCCATCCGCTGGGACATGGACAGCCCGCTGTGGAGCACCGCCACCTGCTGGCCGAAATACCGGTGGAACCGCTCCACCGTCTGGGGGGTGAGGGAGATCTCCGGCACCAGCACGATCGCCCCCCGCCCCCCCTGGAGCACATGGTCCAGCACCCGCAAAAACACCTCGGTCTTGCCCGAGCCGGTGACCCCATAGAGCAGGGCCGCCTGGGGCTTGCCGGTGTCCGCCAGGGCGCACAGGCGGCTACAGGCCGCCTGCTGCTCCTGGGAAAGGAGGATGTCGCTGAGCTTTGCGGTGGCGGCCTGGCCGGCGTAGGGGTTGCGGTAGACCTCCTGGGTGTAGAGCTCCACCACCCCCGCCTTCTCCAGCCGGTCCACCACCCCCCGGCCCACCCCGGCGAAGTAGCAGACCTCCTTGAGGGAGCCGGCCCCCACCTGCAGCAGCAGCTCCACCACCTCCTTCTGGCGGGCGGTGAGCTTGGCGCGCACATCCGCCAGCTCCTGGATGGCCGGGTCCAGCCGGACCATCACCTGGCGCTCGTCCAGCACCCGCTGGCGGGCCAGCTGGGTCTCCACCAGCACCCCCTGCCCGCAGAGCTGGCGGAGCACCGGGGCATCCGCCGCCAGGCCCAGGGCGGCGCACAGCTGCTCCTCCTCCACCGGGCGCTGGCGGCCGGCCAGGTAGGCCGCCACCCGGGCGGCGTCCCCCTCCAGCCCGGCGGTGTCCGCCTCTGGGGCCAGCTGGTAGCGGCGGCGCAGCCGCACCCCGATGCCCGGGGGAAGCACCGCCTTCACCGCGTCGAAATAGCAGCAGAAGGTGGTCTCCCGCAGGTGGGCCACCAGGGCCAGCAGCCCGGCATCCAGGAGGGGGGCGGCGTCCACCAGGGAGGAGACCTCCTTGAGCCCCGGGGGCGGCGACTCCTCCCCGGCGGCCTCCATAATGAGCCCCAGCCGGGTGCGGTTGCCCGCCCCGAAGGGGACGGTCACCCGGCAGCCGGGGGCCGCCGGCATCCCCGCCGGCACCAGGTAACTATAGAGCTTGTCGAAACCCAGGGTGGCGTTTTCCACCGCCACCCGCACCACCTGGGGCATGGGGCCTCCTTTCCCGGCCGCCCGCCGGGGCGGCCGCGAAACCGAAAAACAGCCCTGTGGACCCACAGGGCTGGCAAACCGGCCTTATTCCTCCCCCATCTGGGGGGCGTTGCCCATCCGGTATTTGGCAGCGGCGAACTCCTCCACCGCCTTCTGCACCGGCTTCTCCTCGGAGAGGGGGTGTTCCTCCTCCTGCTCGGCAGCAATCTCCCGGGCGCGCTTGGCCACCGCCACCACAAAGGCGTAGTAGTTCTCGCCGGGTTTGATGATCTGGCTCATCGAAGGTCTAAGCATGCTCACAGCAATGCACCATCCTCTCCACATAGTCCAGCATGCCGGCGGCGCGGCACTTGCTGGCGGCGATCACCGCCTCCAGCTTGGCCCCCGCCCGCTGCAGGTCGTCGTTGACGATCAAATAGTCGTACTCCTTGGCGTATTCCAGCTCCCGGATGGCCGCCGCCAGCCGGGCCTCCACCACCTGGGGCGGCTCGGTGCCCCGGCCGGACAGCCGCCGGCGCAGCTCCTCCAGGGAGGGGGGCAGGATAAAGACGAACACCGCGTCCGGGAAGCTGCGCTTGATCTGCATCGCCCCCTGGACCTCGATCTCCAGGATCACGTCCCGGCCCTGGGCCAGCTGCTCCTCCACCTGGGCCCGGGGGGTGCCGTAGCTGTGGGCGCTGTAGCTGGCGTGCTCCAAAAGGCCCCCCTCGGCCACCAGCCGGTCGAACCGCTCCTGGGTGATGAACCAGTAGTGGATCCCGTCCACCTCGCCGGGGCGGGGGTCCCGGGTGGTCACCGAGACCGACAGCCGCGCCTGGGGATGGGCGGCCAGATAGGGCTGCAGCAGGGTCCCCTTGCCCACACCGGAGGGGCCGGAGTAGACGATCAGCGTCCCGCGCTCAGACATCCTCATCCTCCTCATCCTCCTCGTCCACCAGGCGGTTGGCCACCGTCTCCGGCTGGACCGCCGAGAGGATCACGTGGTCGGAGTCGGTGATGATCACCGCCCGGGTGCGGCGGCCGTAGGTGGCGTCCACCAGGGACCCCCGGTCCCGGGCGTCCTGGATGATCCGCTTGATGGGGGCGGATTCGGGACTGACGATGGCCACCAGCCGGTTGGCGCAGACCATGTTCCCAAAACCGATGTTGATGAGCTTCATGGCTTCACTCCTGTTTTCTCACTCGATGTTCTGGATCTGTTCCCGGATTTTCTCGATGTCGCTTTTGATCTCCACCACCCGCCGGGCCACCAGGGTGTCCTGGGCCTTGGAGCCGATGGTGTTGGCCTCCCGGTTCATCTCCTGGACCAAAAAGTCCAGCTTGCGGCCCACCGGGGCGGGGCCGGCCAGGATCTCCCGGAACTGGGCGATGTGGCTGCGCAGGCGCACCGTCTCCTCGTCCACCGCCACCCGGTCGGCGAAGATGGCCGCCTCGGCGATCACCCGGGCCTCGTCCAGCTGTCGGTCGGCCAGCACCTCCCGCAGCTTGGCCTCCAGCCGCTGGCGGTAGGCGGCCACCGTCTTGGGGGACTGCTCCTCCACAAACGCCACATGGCCCAGGATGCTCTCCAGCTTGGCCAGCAGGTCGGCCTCCAGCCGGGCGCCCTCGGCGCGGCGCATGGCCAAAAACTTTTCCAGCGCCTGGGCGGCCACCCCCTGCACCGCCTGCCAGACGGCGTCCTCGTCCTCCTCCTGGCGCTGGAGGGTGAAGATATCCCCAAACCGGGCCAGGGCGGAGAGGGTCAGGTCGTCCTGGAGCCCCAGGGCCTGTCCGGTGCGGCGCAGCCCCTCCACATAGGCGCCCGCCAGCTCCTGGTTCACCAGCACCCTGGCCGAGGGGCCCTCCAGCGTCTGGATGGTCACCGCGGCCTCCATCTTCCCCCGGCTGACCGCCTGCTGGAAGAAGCCCTTGAGCTTCTCCTCCAGGTAGCCGTAGGCCCGGGGGGTTCGGGCGGCAAACTCAAAAAACCGGTGGTTCACCGATTTTACCTCCACCGTGATCTCCCGCCCCTCCACCACCTGCTGGGCGCGGCCGAAGCCTGTCATGCTGCTGATCATGCGCTACTCCCCCATGGCCGCCCCCACCCGGGGAAAAGCCGGCCGTCCGTTTTTTATTTTACGTTTTATTGTACGCTTTTTTTGCCGTTTTGTCAAACGGTTCCCGCCGCCGGGCAGCGGTATTCCAGCTCCACCAGCTCCCGGTCCCGCCGGACCTTTAAAAGCTCCAAAGCCACCAGCGCCCCCGACGGGCCGAAGAGGGGGATGCCGCCCCCCAAGACCACCGGCGCCACCGAGAGCCGCAGCCGGTCGCAGAGGCCGGCCTCCAACAGCTGCCCGGCCAGGTTGGCCCCGCCGCACAGCCAGATCTGTTTGCCCGGCTGGGCCTTCAGCCGGCGCACCAGGCCGCAGGGGTCGGCGGTGAACCGGGCGCGGGGGGTATCCGCCAGCGGCCGGTGGGTGGCCACATAGCACCGAAGCCCCTCGTAGGGCCAGGCGCCGGGGGAGAGCTGGGTGGTGATCTGGTGGTAGGTGTTCCAGCCCATCACCACCGTATCGGTCTCCTTGAGAAGGGCGGCATAGCCCGCCTGGCCCCCCTCCAGCCGGTCCAGCCAGCCCACGCCCCCCTCGGTGTCGGCGATGTAGCCGTCCAGGCTCATGGCGATGTAGAGGACCACCTGGCGCATTTGGTCACTTCCCACAGCACTTTTTGGCGAAGAACGCCCCCAAATCGAAGGGGCCCTCCAGGGCGTAGTTGCGCTTGGTGAGGGCCAGGCGCAGCTCGTGGGGCAGGGCGGTATCCAGCCGCCCCTGGGTGGCGCCCTGGCGCAGCTGGGCTAGGAAAGCCGCCCGGGCCATGCCGTCGATGAGGCCCAGGTCGGTTTTGCGGCCGGTATCCACCCCGTGGAGGGTGACGCACCCCTCGGGGGAACGGGTGAAGGCGGCGGTGGCCAAGATCTCCCCGTCCTGGAAGGCGCCGTAGGCGAACGCCCCCTGCTGGAACACATTGAAGCTGGCGCACACCCGTTCGGCCAGCCGGGGATCGGCGATTCTTTTGATCTGGAACATAGGCGAATCCGTCCTTTTTACTTCTTATTCAGCGCGTTGCGCAGGGCGGTCAGCTCGGCGGGCTTCAGCTCCCGCCAGTGGCCGGGCTGGAGCATCCCCAGCTTCAGCGGCCCGATGCTGATCCGCTTGAGGCGGGCCACCTCCAGCCCCACCGCCTCGCACATGCGGCGGATCAGGTGGTTGCGCCCCTCCTGGACGGTGATCTGCAGGACCGCCCGTCCCTCCTGTTTCTCCAGCACCAGCACGGTGGCGGGCAGGGTGGGCTTGCCGTCCAATTCGATGCCGGCGCTCATCCGGGCCGCCTGCTCGTCGGTGATCCCCGGGCGCACCGTCACCCGGTAGGTCTTGGGCAGGTGGTGGGAGGGGTGCATCACCTGGTTGGCCAGCGCCCCGTCGTTGGTGAGCAGCAAAAGCCCCTCGCTGTTCCGGTCCAGCCGCCCCACCGGGTAGACCTTCTCCGGCAGGTCCCCCAAAAGGTCGATGACACACCGGCGGCCCTGCTCGTCCGAGGTGGTGGTCACCACCCCCCGGGGCTTGTGAAGCAGGATGTAGCGGTTGCGTTTTTTCTTCTGGAAGACCGCCCGGCGGCCGTCGATGGCCACCACGTCCCGGGCGGGGTTCACCGGGTTGCCGATCACCGCCGGGCGGCCGTTCACCGTCACCCGGCCCGCCCGGATGGCCTCCTCCGCCTTGCGGCGGGAGAGGATGCCCTGGTCGGAGAGCACCTTCTGGATGCGTATACCTGTCACTTTCATGGTTTTCCCATTCCTTTTCTGTCAGCCCCCCGCCAGCCGCTCCCAGAGGGAGGGCTTTTTGCGGGCGGGCAGGTCCTCATTCGCTTTTACCGCCAGCCGGGCCAGCGGCTGGCCGTCCCCGGCCCGCACCGTCACCCAGCCCAGCAGCTGCCCCTCCTGCACCGGCGCCCAGAGGAAGGGGGGCAGCTCCCACTCCAGCCGGGGGGCCTCCCCCGCCAAAAGCACCGCCTCCCCGGGGCCCTCGTACCGCACCGGCACCCCCTCCCCCGTCCCGCCCGCCGCCGGCAGCAGAAGCCCCGGCAGCAGCGCCTGGGTGGGGGCGGCCGTGAGCTGGGGGAAATACCGGCCGTAGAGGGCCCGGTGGACGTTCCAGTCGTCCGGGCAGCCCAGCGTCACGGCGATCAGGGTGATCCCCTCCCGTTCCACCGCGCTCACCAGGCACCGGCCGGCCTTTTGGGTGTAGCCGGTCTTGACCCCCACCGTCCCCGGGTACTCCCGGAGCAGCCGGTTGTGGTTGGTGAGCAGGCGGGGCTCCGGCGGGTCGCCGTAGGGGACCTGTAGGGAGGCGCTGCCGCAGATCCGGGCGAAGAGGGGGTTTTGAAGCGCCGCCCGGGCCAGCAGGGCCAGGTCGTAGGCGGAGGCGTAGTGCCCGGAGGCGTCCAGGCCGGAGGGGGTGACAAACCGGCTGTCCTCCAGGCCCAGCTCCGCCGCCCGCTGGTTCATCAGCTGGGCGAACCCCTCCAGGCTGCCCCCTATGCGTACCGCCGCGGCGTTGGCGGCGTCGTTGCCGGAGGCCAGCAGCATCCCGCAGGCCAGCGTCCACAGGCTGGCCCGGTCCCCGGGGCGCAGCCCCAGGGCGGAGCCCTCCACCGCCACCTCCTCCCCCACCGCAAACTCCTCCCAGAGGTCCGGCTGCTCCAGGGCCAGCAGGGCGGTGAGCATCTTGGTGGTGGAGGCCATGGGCAGGCGGGCGTTGGCGTTTTGGGCGTAGAGCACCCGGCCGCTGGCGGCCTCCACCACCACGGCGGCCTTGGCCTGCACCGGGAAGTCCAGCGTGTCGGGGATCGACTGGGCCGCGGCGGGCAGCCCCCGGCCAAAGCCCGCCAGGGCGCACCCCGCCGCCAAAACCAGCGCCACCGCCGCCAGCCGTCTGCCCATACAGCCGCCCTCCCCGCAAAAGCCCTTTTAGGAGAGTCTATGCGGCCCGCCGGCCGGCCATGCGGCCAGGATTAGGCCTGGGGATCCTGGGGCGGGTCCTTCTCCTTTTTGAGGAGGGCGCCCAGCTTATCCACCAGCTCGGGCATCAGGCTCACCACCCGGTCGGCGGTGGTCTTGTTTTCGTTCATCTGCAGGAGGGTCACATGCCCCCCCTGCACCACCAAAAAGCCCAGCGGCTGGATGGTCACGCCGCCGCCGGCCCCGCCGCCGAACGGCTCCCCCGCCTTGGCGGTGGGCAGGTCGCTGCCCCCGGAGGCAAAGCCGAAGCTCACCTTGGATACGGGGATGATGGTGGCGTCCTCCGCCCGGATCGGCTGGCCGATGATGGTGTTGGCGTCCACCAGCCTGCGCAGGTTCTGTAGGGCGCTGTCGATCAGCCCATTGATGGGGTGGTTCTCGTTGGCCATTGTAAGATAACCTCCTTGCCGCCTAACCGGCCTGGTTTTCTGTGGATTTCGCCGGGGAACCCGGCGGCGCCTGCCTTTGGCGGACGGCCCAGGCGGCCAGCCCCACCGCCGCCCGCCCGGCGGCGGCCAGGGCCCACACCGGCCGCAGCCGCAGCCGGGCCTCCAGCTCCATCCAAAAGCTTCCGCTTAAAAAATCCGCCCGGATGCGGATATCCGGCGGGGAGAGGCGCACCAGCCCCGCCGCCAAAGTGTAGAGGCTGTGGACCGCCCCGTTCAGCTGCCCGTAGCGGATGGCGGTCAAAGCGGCATCCGCCTCCGCCACCCGCACCCACAGCCGCAGCCGGGAGACCCGCAGATGCCGCCAGAGCAGCGCCGCCCCCGGCCGGGCGGCCCCCAATAGCTGCCGCACCAACCCCACCTGGGCCAGCAGCTCCCCCGCCGTCTTGGGGGGCGGCGGGGCGGCGGGGCGGGGCTTTGCCCTCCTTTTGGGGGATTTTTTCGGGGGCCCGGCCGCCTGCCTTTGGGCCAGCTTTTGCAGGTCCAGCCGCAAAAACAGCCACCGCAGCTCCAGCCGGGGGGGCTGGCCGGTGCGGTGGGCGGCCAGCAGGGTCACCGGGGCGCAGAGGGCCGCCGCCACCGCTGCCCCCAAAGCCAGCAGCACCCAGGCAAATCCAGGCATAGGCACCCGTCCTTTCTCGATTCAGCCGTCCTGCCGCCCCTCCAGCTGGGCAAACCCCAGCTGGCCCTCCAGCTGGCCGTCGTCCGGCAGCTCCTCCGGCTCGGCGGGCAGGACGGGCAGGTCCTCCAGGCTCTCCAGGCCGAAGCTGCGCAAAAACCGGTCGGTGGTGCGGTAGGCGATGGGACGGCCGGGCAGCTCCAGGCGGCCGGCCTCCTCCACCAGCTGCTTTTCCACCAGGGCGCTCAGCACCCCGGCGGAATCCACCCCCCGCACCTGCTCCACAAACGCCCGGGTCACCGGCTGGTTGTAGGCCACCACCGCCAGCACCTCCATGGCCGCCTGGGAGAGGGGGGAGCCCCGGCGCAGCTCCAGCGCCTCCCGGATGGCGGGGGCAAACTGGGGCAGGGTGGCCAGCTGGAGCTTGCCGTCCAACCGGAGCAGCTGCAGCGGCACCCCCGCCTCCTCCAGGCTCTCCCGCAGGGCCGGCAGGTATTTTTCCACCGCCGCCTCGTCCATACCGGCGGCCTGGGCCACCCGGGCGGCCTCCAGCGGCTCCCCGGCGGCAAATAGGATGGAAAAGATCCGCTGCTGGGCCAGGTCCATCATGGCGCTTCCTCCTCCCGGGCGGGGGCGGCCCGGCGGTGGCCCCGCTCCAGGCGCACCCGCTCCCCCTCCAATGTGATCCGCTGGGCCTTCACCAGTTCCAGCACCGCCAAAAAGGTGGCCACCAGCTCCTGCCGGTCCCGGCTGTCGGCAAACAGGCTCTCGTAGCTGGCAGAGCCGGTGGGGTAGAGCCCCCGCAGCAGGTGGACGATGCGGCTATCCACCGAGACCAGCCGCCGGGCGACCAGGGCGGAGAACGCCCGGGCCGGCGGGGGCAGCCGCCGCCGGCCCCGGCCGATGGCGTCCCGGTAGGCGTCATACAGCCGCTGGGGCGGATGGCGCAGCCGGTAGCCGCCCCCCTCCGGCAGCGGCTGGGGCTGCCGGACAAACACCAGCTCCCCCCGGTCCCGCCCGGCCAGCTGGGCGGCCATCAGCTTGCAGACCTGGTACTCCAGCAGCTGCCCCTGGAGCTCCTGCTTGAGCTGCTGGCCCTCCTCCCGGCGGCGGGGCAGCAGCATCACCGTCTTGAGGTAGACCAGCCGGGAGGCCATCTCCAAAAATTCGCTGGCCACCTCCAGGTCCGCCCGCTGGGCGGCCTCCAGATAGGCCAGGTACTGCTCCAGCAGCTGGGTGATCTGGATATCCCGGATATCCAGCTTGTGCTTTTGGATCAAAAACAAGAGCAGGTCCAGCGGGCCCTCAAACTCTTCTATTTTAAAGGTCAGCTTGTCCATGCGGCCCCCCACTGTCCCCGGTTTGCCCGTCCGATTAGAATATTATACCGATTTTCCGGCGGAAATACAAGCGGATTCCTTGAATAACCCACGATTCCTCCCCCATCCGGGATTTTTTCCGAAAAAAACACTTGCATTTGCGGATAGTTTCTGTTAGAATACAAATGTTGCCCCAGAACGGGGATTTCTTCAAAGGAGGTGCAGACACATGGCAAAATGCGATATCTGCGGCAAAGGTGTTACTTTTGGAATTCGGGTCTCCCACTCCCACCGCCGTTCCAACAGAGCCTGGAAGCCCAACGTCCAGCGTGTGAAGGCGCTCGTCGATGGGTCCCCTCGCCACATCTACGCCTGCACCCGCTGCCTGCGTACCGGTAAGGTCACCCGCGCTGTCTGAGTTTGCAGAGCAAAAGCCTCCCGGCTGGGGGGCTTTTTTTGTCCCCTGCGGCGGCTTTGCCCGCCAAAAAGCCCCGGACGGATCCCGTCCGGGGCTTTTTGGCGTCTCAGCGGCTGAGCAGCCAGATATACTCGCTCTCGTGGCGGCGGGGGCGCTCCATCAGGCTGCGGATCGCCTCCTGGGGGCTGCGCCCCTCGTAGAGCACCTGGTAGACCTGCTCGATGATGGGCATCTCCACCCCCATCCGGCGGGCCAGCTCCCAGGCGCACTTGGTGGCGGTGTAGCCCTCCACCGTCATGCCCACCTCGTCGATGGCCTGCTGGGCGGTGCGCCCCTGGCCGATCAGGATGCCCGCCCGGCGGTTGCGGGAGTGCATGGAGGTGCAGGTGACAATCAGGTCGCCGATGCCCGACAGGCCGGCGAACGTCTCCTTCTGGGCCCCCATGGCCACCCCCAGACGGGCGATCTCGGTGATCCCCCGGGTCATCAGGGCGGCTTTCGGGTTGTCCCCCAGGCCCAGGCCGTCCAGGGCGCCGGCCGCCAGGGCGATCACGTTTTTCAGCGCGCCCCCCAGCTCCACCCCGATCACGTCGTCGTTCACATAGATCCGGAAGGTGGGGCCCATGAGGGTCTCCTGGACATACTCCGCCGCCGCCCGGTCCTTGGAGGCGGCCACCACGGTGGTGGGCATCCCCCGGCCCACCTCCTCCGCGTGGGAGGGGCCGGAGATCATGACGCAGGGGTTGTGGGGCAGCTCCTCTTGGATCACCTGGGAGAGCACCTTCAGGCTCCCCGGCTCCAGCCCCTTGGAGACGCAGGAGACCACCGTCCTGGGGTCCAGCCTCCCCGCCACCGAGGCGCAGGCGCTGCGCACCGCCACCGACGGGGTGGCCACAATCACCAGGTCGGCCTCCAGCCGTTCGGGCAGCTGCCAGGTCATCTCCACCCGGTCGGCGATCTTCACCCCCGGCAGCAGGCGCTTGTGCTCCCGGTCCCGCAGCAGGGTCTGGATCTCCTGCTCAAAGGGGGAATAGAGGGTCACCTGGTGCCCGCCCTTTTCACAGAGTACCGCCAGCGCGGTGCCGAAGCCCCCCGCGCCCAAGAGAAAAATCTTTGCCATCTCGGGTCCTCCCTTTCTCCCCGGCGGATGCCGCCGGTCTACTGTTGGTTTTCCCCCTGCCGGGGGGCGTCCTTTTTCTGGCCGAACCGGTATTCGGTCCCGTTTAAAAGCCGCCGGATGTTCGACCGGTGCATAAAGATGCCGATGGCGGCGATGCACACCGCAAAGCAGAGCTTAAAGAGGAACGGGTCCCCCCGCAGCCAGTTGACCACCACCGTGAACACCGGGAACAGCGCATACCCCAGCACCGAGGCCAGGGACACGATCCGCACCAGGAACACCACCGGCAGCAGCAGCACCAGCAGGATGGCGAACACCACCGGGTCCAGCATCAAAAGCACCCCCAGGCCGGTGAGCACCCCCTTGCCCCCGCGGAAGCCGAAATAGAGGGGGAACAGGTGCCCCAGGATCACAAAGAACCCGGCCACATACCCGGCATCCACCAGGGCGGCGGCCTCCCCGGCCAGCAGCGGGAACAGCAGCCGCCCCAGGGCCACCGCTACCACCCCCTTGCCAAAGTCCCCAATGGCGGTGAGGGCGGCCATCTTCTTGCCGTAGTTGCGCAGGATGTTGGTCATGCCCGCATTGCCGCTGCCGTGGCGGCGCACATCGTCCTGGGCGCCCACCCGGGAGACGATCACCGCGAAAGAGACGCTGCCGATGAGATAGGAGACCAGCGCCACCAGGGCCAACGCCCCCAGCGTCCAGGCTGTAAAAAACCGCAGATCCATCAAATACCTCCCCGGGGAGTCCCCCTCAGTTGTCCTTCCCCCGCTCCCGGACCACCACCCGGATGGGGGTGCCCTCCAGGCCGAACGTCTCCCGGATCTGGTTTTCCAGGTACCGCTGGTAGGAGAAGTGGAACAGCTCCTTGTCGTTGCAGAAGAAGATGAAGGTGGGCGGCCGGGTGGTGGGCTGGGTGCAGTAGTAGATCTTCAGCCGCTTGCCCCGGTCGGTGGGGGGCTGCACCCGGGCGGTGGCGTAGGCCAGCAGGTCGTTGAGCTTGCCGGTGGAGATGCGCACGGCGTTCTGGTTGTTCACATAGTTGATCAGCTCAAACAGCTTCTCCACCCGCTGGCCGGTCTTGGCGGAGATGAACAGCATGGGGGCATAGGACATGAAGGAGAAGCCCACCTCCAGCTTTTTGCGCATCTCGTCCATGGTGCGGCCGTCCTTCTCCACCGCGTCCCACTTGTTCACCACGATGATGCAGCCCTTGCCCTGCTCGTGGGCGTAGCCGGCCACCTTGCTGTCCTGCTCGGTGAACCCCTCGGTGGCGTCCAGCATGATGACGCACACGTCGCTGCGGTCCACCGCCATGTAGGCCCGCAGCACGCTATACCGCTCGATCTCCTCCTCCACCCGGCTCTTGCGCCGGATGCCGGCGGTATCGATGAACACATACCGGCCCCACTGGTTTTCCACCGGGGTGTCGGAGGCGTCCCGGGTGGTGCCCGCCTGGTCGGCGACGATCATCCGCTCCTCCCCGCACACCCGGTTGACCAGGGAGGATTTGCCCACATTGGGCTTGCCGATCACCGCCACCTTGATATAGTCCTCCCCGTATTCCTCCGGGGCGTCGAAATCCAGGTGTGCAAAGCAGGCGTCCAGCAGGTCGCCGGTGCCGTGGCCATGGACCGAGGAGACGGGGATGGGGTCCCCCAGGCCCAGGTTGTAGAACTCATAGAACTCCGGCGGCAGCGACCCCAGCCGGTCCACCTTGTTCACCGCCAGCACCACCGGCTTGCCGCTGCGCTGGAGCATGGCGGCCACCTCCTGGTCGGTGGCGGTGACGCCGGTCTGCAGGTCGGTGACCAGCACCGCCACGTCCGCCCGGTCGATGGCCAGCTGGGCCTGGCGGCGCATCTGGGAGAGCAACAGGTCCCCGGTGTTGGGCTCGATGCCCCCGGTGTCCACCAGCATCACCTGCTTGCCCCGCCATTCGCAGGGGTAGTACACCCGGTCCCGGGTGACGCCGGGGGTATCCTGGACGATGGAGACCCTGGCCCCCACCAGTTTATTAAACAGCGTGGATTTGCCCACATTGGGGCGCCCCACAATCGCGATCAAAGGCAGTCTCTGTGCCATCCGTTCACTTCCTTTGCCCGGCGGGCCTGGCCCGCCGCCGTTTTGCCGGTCACCCCCGGCCGCACATGCGGCTGTAGAGGGTCCAGCCATCGTTTTCCACCGCCGTCACCGGCACCCCCAGCCGGCTTTGCAGCTCCTCCAGGGTCAGGTCGTCCAAAAACCGGTCCTGCTCGTGGCGGAGCATCACCCCCGGCAGCAGCACCCCCTGGCCCAGGGGCTTTCCCGCCAGCTGCTGGAGGATGTCCTGGCCGGTGACCAGCCCGGCCACCGTAATCAGCTCCCCGAAAAACCGGTTGACCACCGCCTGCACCCGCAGGCGGACCCCCGGGTGCTTTCGCTCCACCCGGTCGGCCAGCGACCGCAGCAGCGGCCAGGCGGCCACCCCGGTGACCACCGTCAAATCGGCGGCGGCATCGGCGGAATCGTCCGCCTCCATGGCCTGGGTGAACTCGTCCTCCAAGAGGGCCAGCAGCCCCACCCCGTTTTCCAGCTGGTCGAACTCCCCATAGTAGCTGGCGGGGGGCAGCGGTCGCTGGGCCTTCAGGAAGAACTCATCCGAGGGGTAGGCCACCCGCTCCCCGTGCTCCCGCTGCATCCGGTCGGCGAACCGGTGGACGGTGTCGATCACCCGGGCGGCCCCCGCCTGGGTAAACGGCTCCAGAGGGGTGAGCCCCTGGCGGTAACGGGTGAGCCCCACCGGCACGCAGGCGATGCTCTGCAGGTTGGGCCACAGCCGCCCCAGGTCCTCCAGCGTCTTTTCCAGGGCGGGGCCGTCGTTGTAGCCGGGGCAGAGCACCAGCTGGGTGTTCACCCGGATGCCCGCCCGGCAGAGCTTTTCCAGCCAGCGCAGGCTGTCCGCCGCCCGGGGGTTTTTCATCATGGCCACCCGCAGGGCGGGGTCGGTGGTGTGTACCGAGATGTTCACCGGGGAGATCCTCATCTCTATAATACGGTCGATATCCCCTTCCGTCAAGTTGGTGAGGGTGATATAGTTGCCAAACAAAAAGGAGAGGCGGCTGTCGTCGTCCTTGAAGTAGAGGGAGGGGCGCATGCCCGGGGGCATCTGGTCCACAAAGCAGAAGATGCACTTATTTTTGCAGGTGTGCTGCTTGTCCATCAGGTAGGTCTCAAACTCCAGGCCGATGTCGTCGTATTCCCCCTTGCGCAGGGCGGCCTGGTAAGGCTTCCCGCCCCGCAGCAGTTCCAGGCGGATGTGGGAATTGGCCAGGTAGAACCGGTAGTCCAGCACATCGTTGATGGGGTGGCCGTCGATGGCCACCAGCGTGTCCCCGGGGCGGATGCCCGCCCGCTGGGCGGGGCTGCCCCGGTCCACCGATTGGATCAGGACCGGCACGGCGGTCCCTCCTTTCCGTCTTTGGGCGCGGACAAAAAAAGAGGTGGAAGCCAACTTCCACCTCCAGTTTGATTACGCCTCGACCTTGATGATCTCGCGGTCCTTGTAGTAGCCGCAGTTGGGGCAAACGCGGTGGGGAGCTTTCAGCTCGCCGCAGTGGGTGCATTTGGAGAACGCAGGGGCCTCCAGCTTCCAGACGTTGGAACGTCTCTTGTTCTTGCGGGCTTTGGATGTTTTTCTCTTCGGTACTGCCATGGTGGCACCCCCTTCAATTCAAGATGATAGCGCCGGTCGGCGCTTTTTTCGCCTGGGAAATCATTCCGAGAGCAGCTCCCGGAGCTTGTCGAACCGCCGGTCTGGGACCGAGCGGTCGCAGCCGCAGTCCCCCTCGTTGAGGTTGTGGCCGCAGATGGGACACAGGCCCTTGCAGTCCTCGCCGCACACGACCGAGGTGGGGAGCTCGAGGAGAATATCGGCGTTGACCAGCTCTGCCAAATCGAGCAGCCCGTCCGATACTACTATAAACTCATCGTTCTCCTCACGGTTCAGGGACAAAACCACCGTGTGCGAGAACTCCATCCGCTCAGGCCTGACGAGCGGCGTAAGACACCGATCGCACGCCAGGTTGAGGGTGAAGTCCGCTGTATAGCCGACACTGACCACCCCCGAACGGTTTTCCGCCGCGCCGGACACCCGGACGGGGCCCAGGAAGAGCGGGCGGCCCAGCCGCTTGGTCTCCCCCAGGTCCAGCGCGCAGGAAAATTCCTGCCGGCCGCCGGGGGTGACAAACAGCTTTGAGAGGTCCACCTTCATGCGCTTTCCTCCATTCGGGGCTGTTTTTGGGGCCCGCATTTGCAGAATGGGCGCAATACCCCCTGCAAATGTCACGCTGTCTATTATAACGGTTTCCATCCGGGATGTCAATAGCCGAACTGCCCAAAATTCCCCGCCCGCCGCCGGTTGCAGGGCGAAAAAAAGGGGGGGGCGGGGCGGGCCCTGCCCTTTCTCTCTGGGGAGGCGGCGCGGGGAATGCATTTCATACTACCCGCGATCCTGCCATTCCCGCAAAACACTCCCATCCGGCCGGATATATTGCACGGTATGGTTGCGGGAAACCCTTGCCACTCCATGGAGGAAAGGTGTGGCATGCTCGTAAATCGGTGGGATGCTCCACTCCCCTTCCTGATTGAGATACCCGCTTAAAGAAGTTTCCGGCTCTGTAACACAGAGCAGCCCATCATGAAAACCATTAAAATAAAATGCATCTTCGTCCAAAAGATCAAATTGCGCCGGAATCACAAGTTCCCCCGCATGGTCCACACAGCCCCAAGCAGTCCCCAGCTTCACAGGGGCCAAACCTTCCGAAAAGACTTGCGCCCCCTGGTAAATTGGCTGAATTACCCAATTCCCTTCATGGTCGATAAATCCCCACTTCCCCTCTTGGCATGCGGCGGCAACTCCCTCGGTGAATGGGTAGAGCCCTTCAAAAGACGGCGGGATGACCCACGCCCCACTTTCATCAATCGCCCCAAAGCGGTAAGTTTCTTTTTCACAAACAACCGCCACCCCTTCACAAAAGCTCAGCTGATAGGCTCTTGCCACAGGGCTAAACTCCGGGGGGAATGTATATTCCGGAGGAATCACCCATTCCCCCTGCCGGTTGAGATATCCACATAGGGGGATGGTACTTCCCTGCCAAAGCTGTTGGCAGACCGCCATCCCATTGCTGGCGAAGGGCGCGTTGCCGAGGGCCTCCACCGCGCCAAGATTGCCGTCCAAATCCAGCAGCGCGGCCTCCCCCTGATATTCTACAAAAGCGCGGCCCTGTTCAAAATATTCCACCGAGTCAAATACGGGGGGAATTTTCCAAACCCCGTCCCGGTCCACAAACCCCCATAGATCTTCCTTTTGAGCCGGAAGCAGGTCCATATCCACAACGAAAAGATAGGGCATCAGAGATAGGGTCTTTTGAAAAACAGGCGGGACAACCCACTCCCCTGTATGGTCCATGTATCCATAGTTTCCGCTTTCATTGTCTTTGGCGCTAAACAGATAGGTTTCTTTTGGAGGCTGCACCGTCCAAAGAGGCGTATTGGGGTCCATTTCCTCTTCAAAAGTCCGCCGCTCCTCGGAGGAGGGGGTACGCTGTTCCAAAGGGGAGGCGGCGGAGCGCAGCTCCCCAAAAACCGCCGCTTTTCCCGGGGCAGAAAAAATTTGGCAAGCGGCACACAGGCAGCAGACGGACACCGCCAACGCCACCGGTGCGAACAAAGCCTGTAATCGTTTCTTTTGATACATAGGGCCCCACCTCTCGGATGTTTTCCTATATTCAGTGTCCTTTAGGCGCGAAAAATGTGCAACGACTTTACAAGGGGTTGCCAAAACCGGCACCGTAAATGCATTGCGTCCCCGGGGGCAAAATGGTATTATGGGTTTGGGAAATGGCGGCGGTCCCTCCCCTGGGGCCGCATTGGAAGAATATTTTGCCGGTATGGCGTCCGCTTAGAGGATGCCCAAAAATTTTAGGAGGGGTCAAAATGTGCCGGAGCATCCGGGGAATCGCAATCGCCTTTGCACTGCTGTCGCTCTTATCCGCCTGCGACCCGGCTTCGTCTAATGCCACCCAATCGGAGGCGGGACTTTTTAGAAACATTGAAAAAGATCCCATCCGTATGGCAACCGGCGCTTATTCCGATTTTTTGGAGGGAAACAGAGGTGTCCGTATCGATGATGAAGAATTATGGACTGAAAATGCAAGTGAGGACAGGATACGTTATGCAATTTTTGATATGAATGGGGACGCTATTCCAGAATTACATATTTGTAGTTGGGGAGTCAGGGGAAATGCTTATGATATCTTCTCCTATCAAGAGGATGAAATGGTTCTATGGTATTCCGGCGTATCCTATGAGCAGCCCTTAAATAATGGGGCCATTCTGTATACATATCATGGGGCTGCCCCCAAACACGACATCTATCTCTATAAAACTTTAAACTTTCATGGCGAAATACAAGTCCAATTATCCTTTCAAAGGGGAGATCGAAATGAAAATGGAATTTACGATGATGCAGATGATTATTTCTTTGAAGAGGTCCCTGTTTCCAAAGAGCAATGGGGTCAACTGACCAAAAAATACCTTTCCATCCATGCAGACCAAATTCAGTGGAAAAATATACCAAAACAATACCTGTTGAAGTAGAAAAAAGGCTGTTGCCGGGGCAACAGCCTTTTTCCATGCCTTGGGGGAAAGGGGGCGCTCAGGCCGCGGGCTGGGCCGCTGCCTGCTGGGCTGCCACCTGGGCGGCCAGCTGTTCCTCGGTTGGGTAGCTGGCCAGGTCGGCGGGGAACTGCAGCTGGGTGCCCGCCGCCAGGGGGCTGTAGTCCACCGCCATCCGCAGGGTGCAGGGGATCACGTCCTCCCCCACATAGAGGAACAGGTTCATCCGGGCGTCCTCCGACAGGGTGTTGTACTCCCCGTCCACCACCAGCGTCCCGTCCATGCTGCCCAGCTTCACCAGCTCCATCTGGGCCTGCTCCTCGGCGGTGAGGGCGGGGCCGGTGGCGGCCAGCACGTCCTCAAAATACCGGATCATGGCCGCCTGGGGGATGCGGTAGGTGAGCTGCGCCTGCTCCCCCTGGGGCTCCAAAGTCAGCTTCTCCATATAGGGCACCGGGGAGAGGGTGGAAGCCTGGGCGCCGGTGAGGGCCAGCATCTGGTCCAGGGGCATCCGGGTTTTCACCTTTTGCCCCAAAACATCCATGTAGCACCAATTGTCCAGGTAGTAGAGCTCCATGGGCAGCTGCTGGCCCAAGAGGTCCAGGCTGCCGGTCATGGCCATCTGGTAGCCCTCCCCGTCCCGGACCACCTGGGCGTCAAAATCCATGCCGATCTCCAGCGTCTGGGCGCCGTAGCGCAGGGTCATGGTCATGTCGCAGTCCATCTGCTGGCTGCCCGCCTCCAGGGATTTGGCCATCGCCTGCTCGTAGACTTCCGCCGGGTCGTCCTTGGTGGTGAAGCCGGAGAGGGAGGCCACCAAACCGGCGGCCAAAAGGATCGCCAGGAACTTTTTCATTGCGAAAACTCCCTTCTTTTCTTCCGCCCGGGGCTTTTTCCCGGGCTGTCACTGCCATTATAGCCGGTTTTGCCCCGGTTGTCCAGCCGGAAAATGCTGCCAAGCATGGCGGGAGCCCGGCCGCACGCGGCCGGGCTCCCGCTCCCGTTGGGTTTTCGGCTTTTTTAGATGATGTACTGATGGATCCGCTCGGGCAGGTCGCTCTTGTCGCAGGAGACGGTGAAGGTCATGGTGGCGCCGTTCTCCTGGGTGATGGGCACCAGCTTCTCGATCATCAGGGCGAAGGCCATGAAGTCCTTGCCGCCCACCTTGAAGGAGCCGTCCACAAACACCTCGGTGATATCGTAGTTGCCGGCGAACAGGCCGCAGAAGAAACCGAAGAAGGCATCGAACCCCTTGACGCCGTAGCTGTCCACATCCACCAGGCGGGCCCGGTGGCTCACGTCGAAGGTGAGGGTGTTGCCCTTTTCCACACAGACCACGTTGCCCTTGGAGGTCTCCACCGCCTCATTCACCATGCCGATGAGCGCCTTGGTCTTGCCGGAGCCCTTGTTGCCAACGATCAGTTTAATCATAACTATTCCTCCAAATCATCATTTATTTGAAACGCCAACGGCGAACATTCAAAGGGGGTTATCCCAGCTGGGCCTCCAAAGCGGCCTTCTGGGCCTCGTAGCCCGGCTTGCCCAGCAGGGCGAACATGTTCTTCTTGTAGCTCTCCACCCCCGGCTGGTCGAAGGGGTTCACCCCGTCCAGGTAGCCGCTGATGGCGCAGGCCCGCTCGAAGAAGTAGACCAGGTAGCCGAATTCGAATTCATTGATCTCCGGCACCTCCAGGAGCATGGTGGGCACGCCCCCCTGGGTGTGGGCCAGCACGGTGCCCTGCATGGCCTTGCGGTTGACCACCGACATCTGCTGGTTGGAGAGGAAGTTGAGCCCGTCCAGGTTCTCCGGGTCGTCCTTGATGAAGAAATCCTGGGTGGGGCGCTGGATATCCACCACCGTCTCAAAGAGGATGCGGCTGCCGTCCTGGACATACTGGCCCATGGAGTGCAGGTCGGTGGAGAAGATCACCGAGGCGGGGAAGATGCCCTTCTGGTCCTTGCCCTCGCTCTCGCCGAACAGCTGCTTGTACCACTCGTTCATCAGGGCGAAGGCCGGCTCGTAGCAGGCCATCAGCTCCACCCGCTTGCCCTTGCGGTAGAGGATGTTGCGGCAGGCGGCATAGCGGTAGGCGTCGTTTTGCATCAGGTCGGGGCAGGAGAGCTCGTCCACCGCGGCGGCGGCCCCCTCCATCACCTGCTGGATATCGATGCCCGCCACCGCCATGGGCAGCAGCCCCACCGCGGTGAGCACCGAGTAGCGGCCGCCCACGTCGTCGGGGATGACAAACGTCTCGTACCCCTCCCGGTCGCTGAGCTCCTTGAGGGTGCCCCGGGCCTTGTCGGTGGTGGCGTAGATGCGGGAGCGGGCCCCCTCTTTGCCGTACTGCTGCTCCAACAGCTCCCGGAACACCCGGAAGGCCAGGGCGGGCTCGGTGGTGGTACCGCTCTTGGAGATGATGTTCACCGACAGCCGCCTGCCCTCGCACAGGGCCAGGATGGTGTTCAGGTAGTCGGGGCTGATGCTGTTGCCCACAAAGTAGATGTCCGGGGTGGACTTTTTCTGGTTGTTATAAAAAGGAGACCGCAGCAGCTCCAGCGCCGCCCGCGCCCCCAGATAGGACCCGCCGATCCCGATGACCACCAGGACGTCGGAATCCGACTGGATCTTGCGGGCCGCGGCCTGGATGCGCGCGAACTCCTCCCTGTCGTATTCCTTGGGAAGCTGTACCCAGCCCAAAAAATCGCTGCCCGGGCCGGACCGTTCCTCCAGCAGGCGGTGGGCGGCCTCCACCTGGGGGGCCATCGCCGCCAGCTCCTGGTCCCGGACAAAGGCCTTGAGATGCTGTAAATTGAGCTTTGTTGCCATGCCATCTCACCCTTTCGGACAAAGTGTTGGATATTTCGCACAATCCACCCCCGGGGGGACCCGGGGATTTCTTATACACATTGTACCCGATTTGCCGCCCCTTTTCAAGTCGCGTTCCCAAAAATTCCAAAAATAATCCCCGCCGCCCCGAAGAGCGCGGGGAAAGGGGCCGCTACAGCCGCAGCAGCCCCTCCACCAGCCGCCCCAGCGCCCGGGAGAAGGTCATCTCCTCCACCGCCTCGGCGGCCACCAGCTCGTATTCACACACCGGGCTGCCCCCGGCGGTCACCGTCACCCGCCCCAGGATCTGCCCCAGCTCCACCGGGGCCTGCAGGTCCTCCGCCAGCTCCACCTGCTGCTCCACCGCCTGGCGGTCGGCCGCGCGCACCACCACCGCCCCCGGCCCCTTGGACATCCAGGCCACCTGGGGGGCCACCCCGCCGGTCACCGGTACGGTGGGCGCCGCCTGGGGCGCCGGCAGCGGCAGGCGCACATAGTTGGCAAAGCCGTAGTCCAGCAGCGCCCGGGCGGCGGAGAACCGCTCATCCGAGGAGGGGCTGCCCAGCACCACCGCCACCAGCTCCAGCCCGTCCCGCTGGGCGCTGGCCGCCAGGCAGCTGCCGGCGGCGTCGGTGGTGCCGGTTTTGAGGCCGGTACACCCCTCATAGAACCGCACCAGCTTGTTGGTGTTCACCAGCTGGGTCTGGCCGTCCCGCAGGGTGTCCATCCAGACGGTGGAATAGTCCTTGATCTTCGGGTGGGTCAGCAGCGCCCGGCTCATGATGGCGATATCCCGGGCGGTGGAGAGGTGGCCCTCGGCGTCCAGGCCGGTGGCGTTTTCAAAGTGGGTGTTCTCCATCCCCAGCTCCTGCGCCCGCTGGTTCATCCGCTCCACAAACGCCCCCTCGCTGCCCGCAATGAGCTCCGCCAGGGCCACCGAGGCGTCGTTGGCGCTGGCGATGGCGGTGGCCTTTAGGAGGTCCTCCACCGTCATCCGCTCCCCCGGCTCCAGCCAGATCTGGCTGCCCCCCATGGAGGCCGCGTGCTCCGAGCAGGCCACCTCCTGGTCCAGCGCCAGCTGTCCCTGGTCCAGCGCCTCCATCACCAGTAGCAGGGTCATCACCTTGGTCACCGAGGCGGGGGCCAGGGGGGTGTCGGGGTTTTTCTCCAGGAGCACCCGGCCCCCCTCGGTCTCCAGCAGCACCGCCGCCTGGGCGGGCAGCTGCTGGCCCAGGGCCTCCCCCTCCCCCGCCGCCCACGTGGGCGTCCCCGCCGCCACCGCCAGCGCCGCCGCCAATACCGCCGCCAATACCCTTCTGGACATTGCCCCACCCCTTTTCACGGATAGTCCATTCCTATGCAGGCGGGCCGCCGGGTATGCAGAGGGGCAGAGAGAAAGGCCCCCGCCCGGTAGCGGGCGGGGGCCTTCGATGCGCTGGCGTTTGGGGGATCACTTCTCCGCGAGGAACGGCTTGACCTCCTCCAGGAAGGCGGGGCAGTCGTCGGAATAGACCTCCATCTTGATCGGCTTGGCCAGGTCCAGGGAGAAGATGCCCATGATCGACTTGGCGTCCACCGCATAGCGGCCGGAGATCAGGTCCACGTCAAAGTCGCATTTGGAGACGATGTTCACAAAGTTTTTCACATCGCTGATGGTGTCCAGCTTGATCATCAGGGATTTCATAGGGAGACCTCCTTTATACGCAGTCTGATTTCTTTCTGTTTTTACCACAATCCCACTATATCAGCGGGGAATCTTTAAGTCAACTGCTAATTGTATTCCCCCAGAAAATTCATTATAATAGGAACAAGTATTCCCATTGGGGTTTTTATTTCTTGTGCAGTTTGCCAATTATTTTAAGATAAATTTAGCGGGAGTGTCCAAATGAAAGTCGCTTTTTACACCCTTGGCTGCAAGGTCAACCAGTACGAGGCCCAGGTTTTGGCGGAGCTCTTTGCCGCCCGGGGGCACCAGGTGGTCCCCGCCAGCCAGCCGGCGGACCTGTATGTGGTCAACTCCTGCACCGTCACCGCCGCCGGCGACCAGAAGACCCGCAGGATGCTCCGCCACCTGAAGGCCCAATCCCCCGGGGCCAAGGTGGTGCTCACCGGCTGCTACCCCCAGGCGTTCCCCCAGGCCGCCGGGCAGCTGGCCGAGGCCGACCTGGTCACCGGCGCCCGGGACCGGGCAAAGCTGGTGGAGCTGGCGGAGCAGTGTGTGGCCGGGGGGGAGCGGCTGGTGTGCCTGCCCCCCCACCAGCGGGGGGAGGGGTTCGAGCCCATGCGGGTCCACGCCTTCTCGGAGCGCACCCGGGCGTTTGTAAAGATCCAGGACGGGTGCGAAAACTATTGCAGCTACTGCATCATCCCCACCGCCCGGGGGCCGCTGCGCTCCAAAGCGCCGGAGGACCTGCGCCGGGAGCTGGAGGGGCTGGCCGCCGCCGGCTACCGGGAGGCGGTGCTGGTGGGGATCAACCTGTCCTGCTACGGCCGGGAGCTGGGGCTGCGGCTGGCGGACGCGGTGGAGCTGGCCTGCGGGGTGCCGGGGCTGGAGCGGGTGCGGCTGGGCTCGGTGGAGCCGGAGCTGCTCACCCCCCAGGACATCGCCCGGATGGCCGCCCAGCCCAAGCTCTGCGGCCAGTTCCATCTGTCCCTCCAGTCGGGGTGTGACGCCACCCTGAGGCGGATGAACCGCCACTACGACACGGCGGAGTACGCCCGGATTGTGGCGGCCATGCGGGAACAGTTCCCCGGCTGCGCCATCACCACCGACGTGATGGTGGGGTTCCCGGGGGAGGACGAGGGGGAATTCGCCCAGTCGCTGGCGTTTGTGGAGAAGATGGCCTTCGCCAAGGTCCATGTGTTCCCCTACTCCCGGCGGCCGGGCACCCGGGCGGCGGTGATGCCCGGGCAGGTGCCCCGGGCGGAAAAGCACCGGCGCTCCGCCCGGATGATCGCCCTGGCCGCCCAGGGGCGGGCGGCGTTTTTGCAGCGCCAGGTGGGCCTGGTGGAGCCGGTGCTGTTTGAAAGCCGCCTGGCGGACGGGCTGTGGGAGGGGTATACCGCCAACTACACCCCGGTGCGGGCGGCGGGGGCGGAAAACCTCCAGGGCAGGCTGCTGCCGGTGCGGGTGACCGTCGCCGGGGACGACTGGTGCCTGGGGGAACTGCTGTAAACCGGTCTGATCGGGCCGCCGGGGGCGGCTGAAGCCATATATTTTTGATTTCGGGCAGAAGCAGAAAGAGGTTTTGTGATGAGCGTCTATCGAATCTATGTGGAAAAGAAGCCCGCCTTCGCGGTGGAGGCGGCGGGGGTCCTCAGCGACCTGCGCACGGTGCTCCAGCTGGAAAATGTCACCGGCGTGCGGGTGCTCAACCGGTATGATGTGGAGCATATCGACCCGGAGGACTTCCAGAACGCCCGGTCCACCATCTTCTCCGAGCCGCCGGTGGATTTTTGCTACGACCAGCTGCCCCCGCTGGAAGAGGGGGAGCGGATGTTCGCGGTGGAGTACCTGCCCGGCCAGTTTGACCAGCGGGCGGACTCCTGCGCCCAGTGCATCTCCCTGGCCACCGGCCGGGAGCGGCCGCTGGTGCGCACCGCCCGGGTGTACATCCTCTCCGGCAGCATCACCGAGGGGCAGCTGGCCCAGATCCAGCACCACCTGGTAAACCCGGTGGAGAGCCGGCTGGCCAGCCTGGAAAAGCCCGAGAGCCTGGAACAGAACTACCCCATCCCCACTACAGTGGAGACGCTCACCGGGTTCACCCAGCTGGATGAGGCGGGGCTGGCGGCGTTTATCGGCCACTACGGGCTGGCCATGGACGAGGCGGACATCGCCTTCTGCCAGCAGTATTTCCGGGACACCGAGCACCGGGACCCCACCATCACCGAAATCCGTATGATCGACACCTACTGGTCCGACCACTGCCGCCACACCACCTTCCTCACCCAGATCCGCAATGTGCGCATCGAGACCCCCTACATCCGGGAGAGCTTCGGCAAATACCTGGCCCTGCGGGAGCAGCTGTATGAGGGCAAGGAGAAGCCCATGACCCTGATGGACCTGGCGGTGATCGGGGCCAAGGCCCTCCGGGCCCAGGGCAAGCTGCAGGAGTTGGACGAGAGCGAGGAGATCAACGCCTGCTCGGTAAAGGTGAAGGTGGAGGTGGACGGCCAGGACCAAGACTGGCTGTTGATGTTCAAAAACGAGACCCACAACCACCCCACCGAGATCGAGCCGTTCGGCGGGGCGGCCACCTGCCTGGGCGGCGCCATCCGGGACCCCCTCTCCGGCCGCAGCTATGTCTACCAGGCCATGCGGGTCACCGGCGCAGCCGATCCCACCGTTCCCCTCTCCCAGACGATGGAGGGGAAACTGCCCCAGCGCAAGCTGGTGACCACCGCCGCCGCCGGCTATAGCTCCTACGGCAACCAGGTGGGGCTGGCCACCGGCCATGTGAGCGAGGTCTACCACCCCGGCTACGCCGCCAAGCGGCTGGAGATCGGCGCGGTGGTGGGCGCCGCCCCTGCAAAAAATGTCATCCGCCAGCGGCCCCGCCCGGGGGACCTGGTGATCCTGTTGGGCGGGCGCACCGGCCGGGACGGCTGCGGCGGCGCCACCGGCTCCTCCAAGAGCCACACCCTCTCCTCCCTGGAGAGCTGCGGCGCCGAGGTGCAGAAGGGCAACCCCCCCGAGGAGCGCAAGATCCAGCGGCTGTTCCGGGATCCGGCGGTCACCCGGATGATCCTGCGGTGCAACGACTTCGGCGCGGGGGGCGTGTCGGTGGCCATCGGGGAATTGGCCGACGGCCTGGCCATCGACCTGAACGCGGTGCCCAAGAAGTATGACGGCCTGGACGGCACCGAGCTGGCCATCTCCGAATCCCAGGAGCGGATGGCGGTGGTGGTAGCCCCCGAGAACCGGGAGGCCTTCCTGGCCGCCGCCCACCGGGAGAACCTGGAGGCCACGGTGGTGGCCCAGGTCACTGAGGCCCCCCGGCTGGTGATGTCCTGGAACGGCAACACGATTGTGGACCTCTCCCGCCAGTTCCTCAACTCCAACGGCGCCCCCAAATACACCGACATCGAGATCGAGGAGCCGGGCAGCTGGCAGCCCACCCGCTCCGGCAGCCTGCGGGAGAAGTGGGAGGCGCTGGTCACCGACCTGAACGTCTGCTCCCAGAAGGGGCTGGTGGAGCGGTTTGACGCCACCATCGGCGCGGGCAGCGTGCTGATGCCCTTTGGCGGCGCCCGCCAGCTCACCCCCGCCCAGGCGATGGCGGCCAAGCTGCCGGTGCTGGGGGGGGAGACCGACACCGTCTCGATCATGGGCTGGGGCCTGAACCCCGACCTGTCCGCCGCCAGCCCCTATCACGGAGCCATGTGCGCGGTGGTGGAGTCGGTGGCCAAGGTGGTGGCCGCCGGCGGCACCGCCAGCCCCTGCTGGCTCTCCTTCCAGGAGTACTTCCCCCGCACCCGCACCGACCCCAAGCGGTGGGGCCTGCCCGCGGCCGCCCTTTTGGGGGCGCTGGAGGCCCAGCTGCAGCTGGAGTGCGCCTCCATCGGCGGCAAGGACTCCATGTCCGGCAGCTTTGAGCAGCTGGACGTGCCCCCCACCCTCTGCTCGTTTGCCATCTGCACCGGCCGGGCCAGCGGGGTGATCTCCCCCGAATTCAAAACGGCGGGCAACGCGGTCTACCTGGCCGCCCCCCGCTACACCGAGGACGGACGGCCGGTCTTCTCCACCGTGCGGGCGGTGTTCGCCCGGGTGGAGCAGCTGATCCGGGAGGGGAAGGTGGTCTCCGCCTGGGCGCTGGGCTATGGCGGCGTGGCCGAGGGGATCACCAAGATGTGCTTCGGCAACCGGCTGGGCTTCACCTTCTCCGCCACCTTTGACGACGAGGCCCTGTTTGGGCCCCTCTACGGCGGCTTTTTGCTGGAGGCCGTGGAGCCGCTGGAGGGCTTCGCCCCCATCGGCCAGGTGGACGCCGACTACCGCATCCAGTACGGGTTTGAGCGGCTGGACCTGGAGGGCCTCCAGGAGAAGTGGGAGGGCAAGCTCCAGAAGGTCTACCCCTACCTGATCGACCAGGGGCAGGCGCAGCCCCCCGTCTACACCTATACCGCCCAGAAGGCGGCTGCCGCCCCGGCGGTGCGGCTGGGCGGCGTAAAGCCCCGGGTGCTGATCCCCGTCTTCCCGGGCACCAACTGTGAATACGACACCGCCCGGGCGTTCACCCGGGCCGGGGGCGACGCCCAGATCTTTGTGGTGCGCAACCTGACCGCCGCCGACATCGCCGAGAGCGTGGAGGCCTTCTCCGCGGCGCTGGCCCAGGCCCAGATCCTGGCCCTGCCCGGCGGCTTCTCCGGCGGCGACGAGCCGGACGGCTCCGCCAAGTTCATCACCGCCTTTTTGCGCAACCCCCAGATCCAGGAGCAGGTGAACGCCCTGCTGCAGCAGCGGGACGGGCTCATGTGCGGCATCTGCAACGGGTTCCAGGCGCTGATCAAATTGGGGCTGGTGCCCTATGGGGAGATCCGCCCCATGGATGAGAGCTGCGCCACCCTCACCTTCAACACCATCGGCCGCCACCAGAGCATGCTGGTGCGCACCCGGATCGCCTCCAACAAGTCCCCCTGGCTGATGGATATGCAGCCGGGCGACCTCTACACGGTGGCCATCTCCCACGGGGAGGGGCGGTTTGTGGCCCCGGCGGCGCTGATCGCCCAGCTGGCGGAAAACGGCCAGATCGCCACCCAGTATGTGGACCTGGAGGGCAACCCCACCATGGACAGCCGCTTCAACCCCAACGCCTCCTACGGGGCCATCGAGGGGATCACCTCCCCCGATGGCCGGGTGCTGGGCAAGATGGCCCACTCGGAGCGGTATGGGGACAACCTCTACCGCAATGTGCCCGGGAGGAAGTTCCAGGACATCTTCGGCAACGCCATCCGCTACTTTGGCTGAGGCAGCGGCATGAAGGGCATGAAAAAAGGGCGGCTTCTGCTGTTGGCGGGGGCCGCCGCCCTCATTCTGGGGGCGCTGGGGCTGCTCTGTTGGCGGTATTATCCGGTGGTGCAGGGGCTCTTGGAGCCGGCGCAGATGGACGCCTTCCGGGAGACCCTCCAATCCCTGGGGGCGGCGGGGGCGCTGGCTTTGGGCGGGCTGCAATTTTTACAGACCCTCTCGGGGGTGATCCCCGCCCTGCCCATCCAGCTGGCTGCCGGGCTCACCTACGGGCCGGTGGGAGGGCTGTGCATCTGCCTGGTGGGCATCGGGCTGGGCTCCACGGTGGTATTTTTGGCGGTAAAGCGGCTGGGCCAGCCGCTGGTGGACCGGGTGTTCCCCCGGGAAAAGCAGCAGAAGCTCTCGTTTTTGCGGGACAGCAGGCGGCTGGAGGGGGCGGTGGTGATCCTCTACCTGATCCCCGCCCTGCCCAAGGATGTGTTCACCTACCTGGCCGCCCTGACCCCGCTATCCTTCCGGCGGTTTCTGCTGCTCTCCATGGCCGCCCGGGTGCCCATGATCTTCTGCGACACGTTTGCCGCCGGGGCGCTGATGGCCGGGGACTACAAGGTGGCGGCGGCCGCCTTTGGGGTGGCCTGCCTGGCGGGGCTTGGGGGGATGCTCTGCGCGCCGCGGGTGCTGCGGTTTTTGCGGCGGCGGCAGGGGTAGCCCCCCCAGAAAACCGGCGAGAACGGGAAACGCCCTTTGCAGGGCAAAAAGCGGCGCCTTTGCAGGATCTGCAAAGGCGCCGCTTGGCGTTCCCCCCTAGCCCCGGCGGCCCTGGAGCAGGCCGCCCAGCAGGCCCCGGCGCTGGGTCTGGGGGCCCACCGGCAAAATCCGCTGGTAGACCGCCCGGTAGCGGGGCGGGATGGGCTTATCCAGGTGGAGGCTGCCGAAATACCAGTGGGAGAAGGCGGTCTCCCGGCCCACCCGGTCCAAAAAGGCGGCCAGGGGGCTCACATGGTTGGCATCCATCTCCAAAAAACGGCGGATGGCGGCGGAGGGCTCGTGGGTGAAGATGCAGTCCACCCGGTTGCCCCCGGCCTGCAGGTTCTCCCAGGCCCGCTCCAGCTCCTGGGGGCTGGGCAGCTCCTGGGGCCACCAGGTCTCCCCCGGCGTGCGGGTATCCAGGTCCCGGCTTTCGCCGCCGCCCAGGGCGAAAAACCGCACCCCCTGGGCCTCATAGACCTCCCCCCGGCCCAGGTACCAGCAGTTGCCCGCCACCCGGCGGGCCAGGCCTCCATGGAGGGGCTCCTGGGGATAGGCGGCCAGCCGGTCCAGGTTGTCGTGGGTCCCATCCAGGAAGAGGACCTCGTATTTGCGGCTGCCCAGCCAGTCCAGGCGCTTTTGCTCCTGGGGGGAGCCGTCCCACACAAAGCCGAAGTCCCCGCAGACCACCAGGGTATCCCCCCGCTTGAGCTGCCGGGCCTCCCGCCCCCGGAACCGCTCCAGGTCCCCATGGGTATCCCCCGTCACATACAGCAAGCCGCCACCTCCTGTCCTTTCCCGGCGGTTCCCGGCCCGGCGGCCGGGGCCCTGTCGGAATTCACAGAAAATTGTCTTTTCTTTTCCGGCAGGATTTGGTATACTGTGGTTAGTAACCGCCCATGCTGAAAATAGCTATGGGAACATTCTAACACACTTTTCCCGCGGCTGCAAGCCGCGCCGGATGGACGCCAACTCCTTGCCGCGCCGCCCATCCCATGCCCCGCCCGGCAGCGGAGAAAGGATTTCCGCCTGTTATGAAAAAGCTATTTGCAATCCTGTTGGCCGCCATGTTGGCCGCCGGCAGCCTGGCCGTCCCCTCCTTTGGCTTCAACCCCTTTGGCGGCGACAGCCAGAGTGTCCCCAGCGCCTCCGAGGCAGGTTCCCTGCCGGAGGAGGACGCCTCCCAGGGCAGCTCCTCCGAAGGCGGCAGCGAGGCGGAGGAGAGCACCCCGGCAGAATCCGCCGCCCAGGGGGAGGGGGACGACGCCGGGGAGGAGGGCTCCTCCAGCCAGGCCGCCTCCCAGCCGCAGGCCGCCCCCAGCGCCAGCGCGGGGCTGTCCGCCTCGGTGGCCGGCTACCCGCCGGATTTCGCCAACGACCTGCGCACCCAGGGGATCTACCTACTGAACCTGGACTCGGGGATGGCGGTGTGGGAGCGCAACTCCCAGCAGCGGATGTACCCCGCCGCCCTGGCCAAGATTGTCACCGCCATTGTGGCGCTGGAGGAGGTGGACGACCCGGACACCGAGACCACCGACCTGAAGATGTACATCCAAAACTACCTCTACAACATCAACGGCGCCCCCTGGGGCGGCATCCTGCCCGGGGAGGAGCTGACCATCCGGGACCTTTTGTACGCCATGATGCTCCAGTCGGCCAACGAGGCCACCATGATGATCGCCGACTATGTGGGGGACGGCAGCGCGGATGAATATTTCGTGGAACTGATGAACGACAAGGTGCGGGAGATTGGCGCGGTGAACACCCACTTTGCCAACGCCACCGGCCTGCACGACGAGGGCAACTACACCACCCCCTACGACATGGCCCTCATCACCCAATACGCCATGGAGGTGCCCGGGTTCATGGACCTGGTGACCACCCGGGTACACACCTCCCAGCCCACCAACATGCACGCCGAGGGGATCACCTGGGTCTCCAACAACATGCTGGCCACCCAGGGCTCCGACTACTACTACGAGGGGGTCCAGGGGATCATCGCCGGGTCGCTGGACGCCCAGAATGTGCGCAACTGCATCTCCACCGCCACCAAGGACGGCTACACCTACCTGCTGGTGATGATGGGCGCCCCCCTGCGCAACGAATCCGGGGAGTATTTCGGCGACCCTTCCACCGGCGAATACCGCAACCTGGCCTGGGTGGAATCCGCCCAGCTGTACGACTATGCCTTCAGCAGCTTCCGGGTGAAGACGCTGATGAATGTGGGAGAGGAGGTCTCCCAGGTGGGGGTGCGCCTCTCCTGGGATAAGGACAGCATCAAGCTGTTGGCCCAGGAGAAGTTCGCCACCCTGGTGCCCACCCAGGTGACGGTGGACGACGTGCAGCCCCAGGTGATCATCAACAACAGCGTCCTGGAGCCGGTGAAGGGCGGCAAGGACGGCGAGGTGATCGAGTGCATCAACGCCCCCGTCTACAAGGGGGATGTGGTGGGATATGTGAAGCTCACCCTCCAGGGGGAGGTGGTGGGGGAGGTGCCGCTGGTGGCCGCCGAGACGGTGGAGCAGAGCATGGCCCTCACCTACCTGGACAAGGTGAAGGGGTTCTTTGACAACTTCATCTTCAAATTCCTGCTGGTGTTTGTCATCCTGCTGGTGGTGCTCTACATCGTCCTGATGGTCATCCGCAACCGCAACCGCCGCCGGTACCGCAACCGCCGCCGGCGCCCGCCCACCTCCGGGCGGCCCAAGATGTGATACCCCCGTGGGGGAGCCCCCGAGCCGGGCTCCCCCACGTTTTTTTGCCCCCGGATGCAGCAAAACGCCCCCTTTCCCGCCACTTTTAAGGTGTCAAGGGCCCGAAAACGGAAAAAGGAGGTCTTGTGATGAAAGTTTTGCAGAGGGGGCTGCCCCTACTTTTGGCCGCCCTGGTGCTTCTGCCCGGCTGCGGCGGCTCCAGCGGGGCCGACACGGCCGCCTCCACCGCGGCCGTCGCCCCGACCGCCCGGAATATGGAGATGGGCTTTAGCCAGATGGCGGTGACCGAGGAGGAGGCGGTGGACGATGCCGCCATGCTCCCCGCCGAGGCCCCGGAGGCGGAGTCTTCCGCGGGCACCGGGGGTTTCGAGATCGAGGCGCGCAAAATCGTGCGCAACAGCTACCTGGACCTGGAGACCAAGGAGTTTGACCAGGCGCTGGCGGGCATCCAGCAGCTGGTGGAGCAGAACGGCGGCTATTTGGAGAGCCAGTCGGTGAACGGGCGCAGCCTGCGGGACGAAAATAGCCGGCAGGAGCGGTACGCCACCCTTACCGCCCGGGTCCCGGCGGAAAATTTGGACAGCGTGGTCACCCAGGTGGGGGAGCTTTGCAACATCCTCTCCCAGAGCGAGGACGCCCAGGACATCACCGAGCGGTATTACGACTCCCAGGCCCGCCTGGATTCCCTGACCCTCCAGGAGGAGCGGCTGCTGGACATCCTCTCCAAGGCGGAAAAGCTGGAGGACGTGATCGCCCTGGAGAGCGCCCTCTCGGATGTGCGCTACCAGATCGAGAGCCTCACCGCCTCCCTGCGGCGGATGGACTCCCAGGTGACCTACTCGTTTTTGCACATCACCCTCAATGAGGTGGTGGAGTACCAGGAGCCCGCGCCGCTGACCTTCGGCGACCGGCTGGGCCGGGCGGTCCACCGGGGCGGCGAAAACCTGCTGGATTCCTGCCAGGGGTTCCTGCTGTTCGCCGCCGAAAACCTGCCCAGCCTGCTGTTCTGGGCGGCGGTGCTGCTGGCCATTGTGCTGGTGGTGCGCAAGCTGATTCGGCTGGTAAAGGGCAGGTTCTTCCGCCGCCGGGAGAAAACCCCGCCACCCCTCCGGCCCCAGGGCCCGGCCCCCAAGGGGGAGACCCCTGCCCCGCCGGAAAAACAGGAGCATGAGGTCAAATAACCCCACAGCCCAAGGGCGGGCCGC
>DXES01000124.1 GCA_019114825.1 Candidatus Anaerotruncus excrementipullorum | reverse complement strand
CGGCCGCAGTAGGGCACCAGCTTGCGGCAGAGGGTCTTGACCTTTTCCAGGGCGTGCTCGCTGGTATAGGGGGGGCTGACAAAGTGGATGGCGAACACCTCGATCCCCCGCTTGGCCATCATATAGCCGGCCACCGGGCTGTCGATGCCGCCGGAGATCAGCAGCATCGCCCGGCCGCTGGTGCCCACCGGCAGGCCCCCCGCCCCATGGATCTGGTCGGCGTGCAGGTAGGCCCCCGCCTCCCGGATCTCCACATAGACGGTCACATCCGGGTGGTGGACATCCACCCGCAGCCGGGGGAACGCCTCCAGCAGCACCGCCCCCAGCTCCCGGCAGAGCTCCGGGGACTGCATGGGGAACCGCTTATCCGACCGCTTGGCCTCCACCTTGAAGGTTTTGGCCCCCATGAGCAGCGGCCGCAGGTAGCCGGGGGCACAGGCCCGCACCGCCTCGAAGGATTTTTCCACCACCGCCGACCGGGTGAGGGCGGCGATGCCGAACACCTTGGTCAGCCGGTCCACCGCCTCGTCCAGGTCGGCCCCCTCCCCCACCGGCTCCACATAGATGGTGGACTGGGAGGAATGGATTTTGAACTCCCCCAGGTCCTGCAGCCGGCGGCGGCAGTTTTTCATCAGTACCTCTTCAAAATTCCGGCGGTTGAGGCCCTTGAGGGCCAGTTCCCCGCATTTGAGCAGAATGATCTCTCGCATAGTCCTGTCCTTTCCGTTTGGCGGTCACCGGTGGGCCACCGTGGCGATCCCCTCCTTGAGGGCGTCCATCAGCTGGTCCAGCTCCTCCGGCTGGGTGTCGTAGATAAAGCTGACCCGCAGGGCGCTGTCCACCAGGGCGGCGGGCAGCCCCATGGAGGTGAGCACCGGGCTGGTGGCCCCTTTGGAGCAGGCGGAACCGCTGGAGACAAACACCCCCCGGCTCTCCAAAAAGTGCAGCATATTTTCCGACCGGTAGCCGGGCACCGAGAAGTTGAGGATATAGGGGGAGGCGTTTTCCGGGGAGTTGAGCTGCACCTGGGGCAGCTGCTCCAGCCGCTGGCGCAGGCTGTCCCGCAGGCCGGCGGTGCGCTGCCAGAGGGCGGGCAGCCGCCCCTGCAGCCGGGCGGCGGCGGCCCCCATAGCCACCAGGGCGGGCAGCGCCTCGGTGCCCGAGCGCAGCCCCCGCTCCTGGCCGCCGCCATAGACCACCGGGGCCACCCGCACCCCCCGGCGCACATACAGCGCCCCGGAGCCCTTGGGCCCCTGGATCTTGTGGCCGGAGACGCTCAGCAGGTCCACCTCCATGCGGGCGGCCTTGAGGGGCAGCTTGCCGAACGCCTGCACCCCGTCCCAGTGGATCAGGGTGTCGGGGTTTTTTTGGCGGATGAGGGCGGCGGCCTCCTCCACCGGGAAGAGGGCGCCGGTCTCGTTGTTCACCACCATCATGGTCACCAGGGCGGTGCGCTCATTCACGGCGTCCGCCACCGCATAGGGGTCCAGGTTGCCGTCCCGGCCGGGGTGGATGCGGGTGACCTTCCAGCCCTGGTCCTCCAGGTGCTTTACCGCCATCGAGACCGACGAATGCTCCGCCGTGGTGGTGACAATCTCATCCGCCCGGCGTTTTTTGGCCTGGGCGGCCCCAAGAATGGCCAGGTTGTTGGATTCGCTGCCCCCCGAGGTGAAATAGACGCATTCCGGCTGGCAGCCCAGCAGCTGGGCCACCGCCTCCCGGGCCTCGGCCAGCCGCCGGGCGGAGGCCGCCCCCAGCCGGTGGAGGGAGGAGGGGTTGCCATAACAGCTCTGCATCATCTCCACCGCCGCCCGGGCGGCCTCATCGCACACCCGGGTGGTGGCTGCATTGTCCAAATAGGCCATCCGCTCTTCCAAATCCGGTTCCCCCGTTCTCGCAAATTTTTTGGCCCCCGCCCATTGCCGGGCAGAGGCCCCATAGTCTTTTTCAGTATACATCATTTCCCCAAAAAGTGCAACGCAAATGGCCCCTCTGGGGGGATTTTCCGGCGTTTTTTGGCAAAAGGGGTCTGCCGCCGCATGAAACGCCGGTTTTGCCGCAAACTATAGGGGCAAACAAACGGATAAAGGAGGCGTTTTGGGATGGGTGGTTCCCTTTCCCGGCGGGCGGCGGTACGGATTATCAGCTTTTCTCTGGCGGCAGTATTGGTGGCGGCGGGGGTGGCCCTCTGGCAGCGGGGGCGGGCGGAGGACTACCGCCGCCGGCTCCAGGCGGGATACCTGCGGTCGCTGGGGGAGCTTTCCAGCTATCTGGTGAACCTCTCGGAGGACCTGGAAAAGGGGCGGTATCTGGGCACCCCCGCCCGGATCGCCCAGGTCTCCGCCCAGCTTTGGCGGGAGAGCGGCGGGGCAAAGACCGCCTTGGCCAGCCTGCCCATGGGGGAGCTGCGGCTGGATACCGTCTACCGGTTCCTCTCCCAGGTGGGGGACTATGCCATGGCCCTCTCCAAAAAGGTCACCGCCGGGGAACCCCTCTCCGCCCAGGAGGTGGAGAATATGGATGCCCTGCGCCACTATGCCGCCCAGCTCCAGCAGGATGTGGACGGCATCCTGCTGGCGGTGCAGGCGGGGGAGCTGGACCTGGCGGCCTCCCCCCAGGGGCAGGCCGCCGCCCCCCTCCAGGCCCAGTGGGAGGACACCGAACAGGCGATGACCGGTTACCCCACCCTGATCTATGACGGCCCCTTCTCCGACCATCTGCTGAACCAGTACCCCATCTTCACTCGGGGGCTGGAGCAGGTGACGCCGGAGGCCGCCCTGGCGGTGGCGGCCCAGGCCTGCGGGCTGTCCCCCAGCCAGCTGCAGCGCCAGGATGACGAGCACTCCCACATGCCCTGTTATGTCTTTTCCGCCGGGCAGCGCACCGCCGCCGTCACCCAGGCAGGGGGGCTGTTGGCCTATCTGTTGGACGGGCGGCAGGTGGAAGCCCAGCGGCTCAGCCGCCAGGGGGCGTTCCAACGGGCTCAGGCGTTTCTGACCGAACAGGGGCTAACGGGGATGGAGGCCACCTACTATGAGGTGGTGGAGGGGGTGTGCATCATCAACTATGCCGCCACCCAGGAGGGGGTGCGCCTCTACCCCGACCTGATCAAGGTGGGGATCGCCCTGGACGACGGGTCGGTGGCCTTCTACGATGCCCGGGGGTATCTCAACAACCACCGCCAGCGGCAGCTGGACCCTCCCGCCCTCACCCCCCAGCAGGCGGCCGCCTCGGTGAGCCCGCTGCTGTCCATCCAGTCCTCCCGGCTGGTGGTGATCCCCACCGATGGGCAAAATGAATGCTTCTGCTATGAATTTTTGGCCAGCGGCGATGGGGGGCAGCAACTGCTGGTCTATGTAAACGCCGCCACCGGCGCCGAGGAAAACCTGCTGCTCCTCATCCAGACCCCCAACGGCACCCTGACCAAATAGGCGGCCGCCCTCTTAGCCTCCCCTTGGAAAG
>DXES01000123.1 GCA_019114825.1 Candidatus Anaerotruncus excrementipullorum | reverse complement strand
CGCCGCCGGGTGGCGCCTGCCTGCCGCCGCTTGCAATCCACGCCCGGTAGGCGGGGCAGTCCTGCAGCTGCTCATAGGTCCGGTATTCAAAGTCCCCAAAATCGCTCTCCCGCAGGCCGTCCAACGGAATGGGGGCCAGGCGGGGATAGAGCAGCTGGGCGGACTGAAGGCAGCGGCGCATGGGACTGCTGTAGAGCCGCTCCACAGGCGGCGCTGTCCGTCCCAGCAGCTCCCCGGCTCCCAGGGGGCAGAGGGGCTCATCGGTGGAGCCCACATAGCGGCCCTCCAAGTTCCCCTGCGTTTTCCCGTGCCGGATGAGGAACACCTGCATGTCAAATCTCCTTGAGTGTCTGGGGCAGCCCGGCCACCACCCGCACCACCCGCCGGCTTTTGGCAGCCAGGGCGCAACAGGCGCGGCCCACCGCCTCCCGCCACTGGCGTTCGGACGCCTCGATAGGGACCACGCCGCAGCCCACCTCATCACAGATCACAACCAACTCCGGGCAGCGGGCGGCCAGCATCTCCACATAGCCCGCCGGGTCGATGCCCGCCTGCATCAGCCGCCGGATCAATCGGTGCAGGTGGTTGAGCACCGGCTTCGGCGGGAACTCCCCCAGGGGGCAGACCGCCCCATCCCACACCTGGGCAGGGTCCAGGCCCTGCTCCCTTAGGGCCAGCGCCAATTTCCCCTGGCCCCTGCCGCCCACATATAAAATCATCCAAACACCTCCACACATACCGCCGCCAGCAGCATTCCACCCTCGCAGAGCTGCAAAAACCAGCCCGCCAGATCGCCGGTGACGCCGCCAAATTGGCCCAAAGCCACATGGCGGTAGTAGCAAAACACCAAAACCGCCGCTCCCAGGCAGGCCCCTCCCACTGCCGGGGCCAGCCAGAGCATCCCGCCGGCACAGGCCGCCGCCCAAACCGCCAACACAGCCGCCACATGGCGGGGGGAGGCCTGGGCAAAGGTGGCGGCGGTGCCCTCCCGGCGGGCCTTGGAGAAGGTGACCACCGATAACCCGCTCAGGGAGCGGGAGAGCGCCCATCCCAGGGCTAGGGCGGCGGTCCCCCGGGGGGAGAACCGGTATTCGCTCCAAAGCCCAAAGGTCAGCAGCAGGTAGAGCCCGCAGCCCATCACCGCAAACGCCCCCACATGGGAGTCCTTGAGGATGGCTAACTTCTTCTCCCGGTCCCCATGGGAGGAGAGGGCGTCCACCGTATCACAGAAGCCATCCAGGTGGATGCCGCCGGTGCATAGCAGCGGCAGGGCGGTGGCCGCCGCAGCGGTGAGCGCCGCGGTCAGCCCCAGCCGCTGGGCCAGCCACAGCCAACTCCACAGCACCCCGCCGGTCACCAGCCCCACCAGCGGAAAGAAACAGAACACCTCCCGCATCCCCTCCGGCGTCCAGGCGGCCTGGGGCACTGGGATCCGGGAATACATGGAGAAGGCGATCCAAAGCCCGTCCCACAGCCGTTTCATGGCAGAGCCTCCCCCTTTTGGAGGATGGGCAGGCCGCAGACCACCTCCACCACCCGGTCCGCCCGGGCTGCCAGGGCGGCATTCAGCCCGCCCAACAGGTCCAGATAATCCAAGGTGGCAGGGTCGTAGTCCACCCCATCGGAAAACACCTCGTTGGTCACCGCCACCACCAGCTCCGCCTGGGACAGCAGGGTGTCAAACCCCGCCAGGATTGCCGCCCTGGCCCCCTCCCCGGCGCCCTGCGGGGCAAACCGCTCATTGGCCGCCAGATTGGATAGGCACTCCAACAGCACCCCGGCCCCCTGCTGGGGCAGCCGCAGGCAAGCCAGGTTCAAAGGGCGTTCCAGGGTGAGAAATCCCTTGCCTGCCCGGGCCGCCCGGTGGCGGGCCACCCGCTGGGCGCTCTCCCCATCCCCCACCTGCATGGTGGCAATGTAGTATTTGGGGCCGCGCCAATCTGCCAGCAGCCCCTCCGCGTAGGCAGATTTGCCACTGGCCGCGCCCCCCGTCACCAGAATAAACATTCTCTCCCTCATTTCAGCGGCTGGTAGGCCTCGATCTCGGTCTCCTGGAAGGTACACATCTCCCGGTAGACCGCCAGCGCCATCTCCAAAAGCGGCATGGCGGCCACCGCGCCCGAGCCCTCCCCCAGGCGCATATCCGCACAGATAAACGGAGAGAGGCCCAGCGCCTCCAACAGCATGGCGGCGGCCGGTTCCTGGGAGATATGGGAGGCCAGCAGGTAATCCGCCGCCGCAGGGCAGAGGCGCACTGCCGCCAGCGCGGCCACCGCCGAGATAAACCCATCCACCAGCACCGGCAGCCGGGCGGCGGCAGCCCCCAAAAACACCCCTGTCAAGCCGGCGATATCCAGGCCGCCCACCTTGGCGAGCACATCCAGCGGGTCGTTGGGGTCGGGGCGGTGGCGGGCGATGGCGGCGCGGATCACCTCCACCTTTCGCCGCAGGCCGGGGGTGCTCAGCCCCGCCCCCCGGCCGGTGACCTCCTCCACCGGCCGGTCCAGCAGGACCGCCGCCATAGCGGAGCTGGTGGTGGTATTGCCGATGCCCATCTCCCCGGTGGCCAGCAGCTCGTACCCCTGCCCCGCCAGCTCCTGAGCCAGTTGGGCGCCAAAACAGAGGGCGTCCTCCGCTTGGGGCCGGGTCATAGCCGGCTCCCAGAGCAGGTTTCGCGTCCCACGGGCCACCTTGTGGCGGATCAGCCCGGGGCAGTCCCCCAGGTCGGCGGCCACGCCGATGTCCACCGGGTACAGGTCGCACCCGGCCACCCGGGCCATGGCACAGACCGAGGTGGCCCCGCGGGTGAAGTTCTCGGTCACTGCGGCGGTAACCTCCTGGCCGGTCTGGGTGACCCCCTCGGCCACCACCCCGTTGTCGGCACACATGATCACCAGCGCCCGGCGGCGGATGGACACCTGGGGGGTGCCCCGCATCCCAGCTATGCGTACCACCGCCGCCTCCAGGCGGCCCAGGCTGCCCAGGGGCTTGGCGATGCTGTCCCACCGGCGCTGGGCCAGCTCCTCCGCCCTCCGGTCCGCTGGGGCGATCGCTTGCAGCAGTGTGGTCAGTTCCATGTTGCTTCCTCCTTTATTCCGGCAGCCGCCTGTAAAAAACGGACAGCGGCCTGGGGCGCTCCGGGCAGGTAGAGGTGGGGAAAGCCCGCATAGAGCGTCCGGGTGTGGCGGCCGGCGGCCCAACCGGTCTGGCGGTGGGGTTTCTGGGCCCAAAAGTCCGCCCCCGGCTGGGTGCTCTGCCAGTAGTGAAACTCGTGGGCGGCCAGAGTCTCCCCTTCTGGGCAGAGCAGCCCGCCGGTACGGGCGCGTAGGGTCACATAGCCAAACCGCCCCAGCTTTTGGCCGCAAAGCCCCTCCCCATCCAGCGCGCCCGCCATGGGATGGGAATTCCCCTGGGGGTCCTGGAGCGTGCGGTGGAGGTAGAGAAAGCCGCCGCACTCGGCGATGGTGGGCAGCCCCGCCGCCACCGCCGCCGCCACCGCCCGGCGCATGGGCAGGTTTTCCGCCAGTTGGGCGGCGTACAGCTCCGGATAGCCGCCCCCCAATAGCATCCCCTGGGTCCCCGGGGGCAATGTTCCATCCTCCAAGGGGCTAAAGGGGCAGAGCCGGGCCCCCAGCGCCTCCAACAGCTCCAGTGTCTCCTGGTAGTAGAAGCAGAACGCCCGGTCCTGGGCCACCGCGATCACCGGGCGGCCCTCCAGCTGGGGCAGCAGCTCCGGCTCATAGCGGAGGGGCGGGGCCGAACGGGCGATCCTCCAGAGCAGGTCAAAATCCACCGTCTCCTTTGCCTGGGCGGCCAGGGCATCCAGCCGTTGCCGCAGGTCGGCCACCTCCCCGGCGGTCACCAGCCCCAGGTGACGGCTCTCCAGGCTGCCCTGGGGCAGGCGGGGCAGGTAGCCCGCCACCGGCAGGCCGCACTCCCGCTCCACCGCCGCTTTGAGCTCCGGATAGAGGCCGGGGGACACCCGGTTTAGGAGTACTCCCGCCACCGGGGCATCCGGCCGAAACTCCCGCAGCCCTTTGATCTGGGCGCAGACCGAGAGGGCCATCCCCCGGGCGTCCACCACCAGCAGGATGGGGGTTTGGGTCTGGCGGGCAAGCTGGTAGGCGGAGGCGTCCTCGGTACAGGCAATGCCGTCATAGAGGCCCATGGCCCCCTCCAACACCGCAATCTGGGCGCCTGCGGCCCCCTGGGCCAACAGCCGCCGCACCTGCTGGGGGGTGGAGAAGAAGAGGTCCAGGTTGCCCGCCCGGCGCACCCCCACACAGGCCCGGTGGAACATGGGGTCGATGTAGTCGGGGCCGCATTTGAAGGAGGCAGCCGCCACCCCCTCCAGCACCAGCGCCCGCAAAATGGCGCAGGTGGCGGTGGTCTTGCCGCTGCCGCTGGCAGGGGCGGCCAACAGCAGCCGGGGAAGCCGCTCAGTCATCCTTCCCGCCCCCTCCGCTGAGGATATAGATGGGGTTCTGCCCCAACATCAGGTGGTGGCCGCCCATCCTCTTGGCTTTGGCCACCATAAGCTGCACCACCTCCGGCTCCACCCCCAAAACCCGGGAGAAACAGTCCGCCGCCTGGGCCAGCGTCTCCAGGGAGATGGCAGTGAGCACCACCCGGGCGGTGGGGTTGGCCTGGCGGATGGCGGCGAAGATCCCCTCCAGCTGCCCGGAGGAGCCACCGATGAACACCCCATCCGGGGCGGGCAGGCCGGCCAGGACTGCCGGGGCGCTGCCCGCCACCACCCGCAGCCGGGCAAGGCCAAACCGCTCCTTCTGGGCCTGCAGCAGCGCCAGCGCCTGTTCATCCCGCTCTATGGCACAGACCTCCCCGCCGGTGAGGCGGGCGGCCTCCACCGAGATCGAGCCGGTGCCCGCCCCCACATCCCAGAGGGTCTGGCCCCATTGGAGATGCAGCTTCGCCAAGCAGACCGCCCGCACCTCCTCCTTGGTCATGGGGGTCTGCCCACGCAGAAAGGCCCCGTCCGGCAGGCCGGGGGCCACCGGGCGGCGGGGGGCAGGGTTCTCCACCAGCAGCACCGAGAGCTGGGAGAACCTTCCCCCGGCCAATCCGGCAGCCGTCCCCCGGGTGATCCGCTCCCTGGGGGAGCCCAGCTCCTCCCCCACTGCCACCGGCAGTTCCCCCAGGCCCGCTGCGGCCAGCCGGCCGCAGATCAGCTCGGGGGTAGTGGCGCCTCCAGCCAGCAAAAACAGCTTTTTGCTGCGGCGCACCGCTTCCTCCAGATCCCCCTGGCGGCCATGGAGGCTGAGCACCGCCACCTCCTCCCAGCTCTGGCCCAATCTGGCGCAGAAATACTGTAGGCTGCTGATGCCGCAGAGCACCCGGGCCCCCGCCAACTCCGGCAGGGCCAACAGGCTTTTGGTAAGGCTATAGAACCCCACATCCCCGGAGACCAGCACGCAGGCCCGCTCCAACTGGGGATGGGCGCGCACCGCCTGGGCCACCTGTTGGGGGGTGGCCGCCAGCTCCCGGACCTGCCCTATGCCGGGGAAGGCCTCCAACAGCCGCCGGGAACCCAGCAGCAGCTGGCAATTTTCCAGCGCCCGGGCCGCCTGGACGGTGAGCAGCTCCCAGCTGCCCATGCCTGCACCCACAATGGAGATTTCCACGCCCACTCCTCCTTTTTATAGATATCGTTCCCGCAAGACCTGCTGGACCTGCTCCAGACTGAGCCCCTCCTCCCGGACGGGCCGGCCGATGACCACCGCCTCGGCCCCCGCCTGGCGGGCGGCCTCCAGTTTCTGTAAAAAGCCCCCGGCGGCCCCTGACTCCTTAGTCACCAGAAAAGCCGCCCCAATCTGCCGCAGCAGCGCCAGGTTCAGCTCCCGGCTAAAGGGGCCCTGCATAGCGATCAGGTGCCCTGCCGGGAACCCCAGCTCGAGGCAGCGGGAGACCGACTCCACCGTGGGCAAAATCCGGGGATAGACCCGCTGCCGGTAGTCCGGCAGCGCCGTATAGGTCTCCAGGTCCTTGCTGCCGGTGGTGAGCAGGATGTTGCCCCGGGTTCCGGCCAGCAGCGCCACCGCCTGGGCGTGGGTGGCCACATACCGCCCGCCCACCCCATCCTGGGAGGGACGCACCAGCCGCAGATAGGGCATCCCCGCCCCGGCGCAGGCCGCTTGGATATTTTGGGTGGCGGCGCGGGCATAGGGGTGGGTGGCGTCTACCACACAGGCAAAGGGGTGCCCCTTCAGAAACGCCGTCATCTCCTCCGCCGCCATCGGGTGGGCAAACGCCTCTACCCCAGCGGGCAGCAGGCTCTCCCCATAGGCAGTGGCCACACTGGCAGCCACCTGGGCCCCCTGATCCAGCAGCCACTGGGCCAGCTGCCGCCCCTCGGTGGTACCCGCAAAGATCAGAATCCTTCCCACAGCGCGCCCCGCTCAGGCCTGCCGGTAGCCCCGGGGGGTTACCAGGCGGCCGGCCACCGTCCGGGTGGTGGAATTGCCCACAAATACGGTGGTGAGCATATCGGCGGGCAACTCCCGCAGCTGCTCCAGGGAGAGCACCAGGTAGCTCTCCCCGTCCCTGCCCACATTCTGCACCACCCCCGCCGGGGTGTTGGGGGGGTAGGTCTCCAGCAGGATCTCGCACGCCCTGCGCAGGGTGTCCGGGCGGCTGTGGCTGGCGGGGTTATAGAGGGCCAGGCAGAAGTCTCCGGCCGCGGCAGACCGCAGACGCCGCTCGATCGTCTCCCAGGGGGTGAGCTGGTCGCTGAGGGAGATGACTGCGAAATCGTTAGCCAGCGGCGCCCCCAGCAGGGCCGCCCCGCTGCAGGCGGCGGTGATCCCGGGGATCACCTGGATAGCCACCGGCGGATAGTCCATCGCCAGCTGGTAGATGAGCCCCGCCATGCCGTAGATACCTGGGTCCCCGCTGCACACCATCGAGACCGTTTTGCCCCCCGCGGCCTCCTCCAGCGCCTTCCGGCACCGCTCCACCTCCTGGCGCATGGGGGTGGAGAAAAATTCCTTACCAGGAAAGCGCTCCCGGATCAGGTTGATATACCCCTCGTAGCCCACAATCAGCTCGCTCTGAGCCAGGGCGCCCAGCGCCCGCACGGTCATATCCCCTTGGTCTCCAGGGCCCAGGCCCACCACATACAGTTTCATCCGTGTTCCTCCTCCAATTCCAGCCGCGGCCGCCAGTCTTGGACTGCCGCCGCCACTGTAACTCCCGATTCCCGGTATTTTTTTGCCAGCAGCCGCCCGCCGGCCAGCACGGCGGCCCGCTCACACACATTGTCCACCCCCACCGTCTTTTGGACGAAGGCGGAGGGGGTAAACTCCCCTTCCACTGCCGCCAGCTGGGCAGCGGTATAATAGGCCACCGGCCAGCCCCGCTGGGCGCAGAGGGCGGTAAGGCCGGGCTCCTCCCGCTTGCGGTCGATGGTGGCCGCCCCCCGCACGGACATGGGGTGCAGGTGGTTCTGGGCCAAAAAGCGGTCCACCGCCCCCGCCAACGCCGCCAGGGGCGTCCCCCGGCGGCAGCCCAGGCCCAGGGTCACAATCCGGGGGATTGCCAGCAGCGTCCGCTGGAAGGGGCGGCGCCCCCCGCCCAGCGTGAGATAGAGGCCCAACGCCTCCCCGGCGGCAGAAAAGCCTGCCGGAAGCGGCCCCTCCAAAGGAAAATCGCTGGCAAGCCCCACCGGCTGGCCAGCCAGCAGGGCGGCGGACACTGCCTTCGCCAGGGAGAACGGCTCCAGGGTCACGCCGTTCTGTTTTGCCCACAGATCCACCGCAAACCGGCCGTTTAGGTCGGTGGCGGTGGAAATTACCGGCTGGGCCCCCAATAGGGCGGCGATCCGGCGGGCCAGCTGATTGGCGCCGCCTACATGGCCGGAGAGCAACGGCACCACAAACCGCCCCTGCTCATCCACCGACACCACCGCTGGGTCGGTGCGCTTATCCCGCACCAGCGGCGCAATCGCCCGCACAGCGATGCCGCTGGCCCCGATAAACACCAATGCCCCATCCGCTGAAAATCCCTGGGCGGTCCATTCCCCCAGGGTGGGGCCGGCCCCACCGCCCAGCCGGTCCCGGCAGCGCACCGGGATCCCCTGGGCGGCCAGTCCCTGGGCCAGCCGGCTGGAAAGGGCCTCCCCCGCCGCTGTGAAACAGGCGATGGAGACGGTCATTGGGACGCCCCCCGAAAGCCGTGGGAGAAGCCGGGGTCGTAAAGTTTGGAGCGGTCATACCCCCCGGAGAGGAACTCCCCCACCAGGATCAGAGCGGTTTTGGAGATGCCATTTTCCTGCGCCAGGGCGGGCAGCGTCTCCAAGGTGCCCACCAGCGTTTTCTCCTCCGGCCAGCTGGCTTTGTAGACGATTGCCGCCGGGGTCTCCGGCGGATATCCACCCTCTAAAAGCTGCCCGGTCAACGCGGGGATCATCCCCGCGCTCAAAAAGATCACCATGGTGGCCCGGTGGGCGGCCAGGGCAGGGATCGACTCCCGCTCCGGCACCGGGGTACGCCCGGCCATGCGGGTGATAATCACCGATTGGGAGACGCCGGGCAGGGTGTACTCCGCCCCACCCAGATGCCCCAGTGCCGCCGCCGCACCGCAGAAGGAACTGACCCCCGGCGTCAGGTCATAGGGGATGCCCAGCTGTTCCAGCTGGTCGATCTGTTCCCGGATCGCCCCATAGAGGCAGGGGTCCCCAGTGTGCAGCCGCAGGGTCACCAGCCCCTGGGCCTCCGCCGCCTGGATCACCTCCATCACCTGTTCCAGGGTCATGGAGGCGCTGTTGTGGAGCTGACAGCCGGGCTTTGCCTCTGCCAACAGCGCCGGGTTCACCAGGGAACCTGCATAGATCACCACATCCGCCTGCTGCAGCAGCCGCAGTCCGCGCAGGGTGATCAGGTCTGGAGCGCCGCAGCCAGCGCCCACAAAGTGTACCATCCGCTCGCCTCCTCAGTCGGTCACCACCAGAGTGGTGAGATAGTGGGCCTGTCCCTCCAATGCCTCCAAACAGCCATAGACCTGCTCGCCGGGCAGGCCGCACTGCTCCACCGCTTGGGTTTTGTCCCCCAGCCCGCGCCGGTGCAGTGCCTGGGCCACCTGCTCCAGTGAACGGCCGGACTTCATGAGCACCTTTGTTCCCGGCCAGTCCAAGGCCTGTTCGGTCCCCGCATAGGAGGCGGGCAGCAGGTGCAGCGGGGTCCCGCCCTCCACCAGCGGCGCCCCCAGCCGGGCAGCTACCGCACAGAAGGAGGGTACGCCGGGCACCATCTCCACAGCATAGCCCATCCGGCGCACCAGCGTCTGTAGATAGGTATAGGTGGAATAGATGGACACATCCCCAATGGTCAAAAACACCACCTGCTCCCCCTGCTCCAGGCAGGCGGCCAGCTGTTCTGCCGCCTGCTGGCGGCTGTATTCCAGCGCCTGGGCATCCCGGGTCATGGGTAGCTCCAGCTCCAAAACCGGTTTTTGGGCCGCCTGGGGCACCGCCCCACAGGCGATGGTATAGGCCACCCGGTCCCCGGAGGAGGGAAAGGCCAACCGGTCACACCCGGCGATCAGCCGGGCTGCCTTTAAGGTCACCAGCTCCGGGTCCCCGGGGCCCACCCCCACTCCGTAGAGTTTTCCATTCATTTGTTCTCCCTCCCCAATTTCAACCGCTCCAACAGGGGTTTTGCCCCAGCGGTACAGCCCAAAATCCCCCGGTCGTTGGTATAGACCACCGCCTGGGGCTGCAGCTGGGGGGCCCTGGCCTGTAGATGCCCAGCAATCCGGTCCAGCAGCCGGGCCATTACCGGCTCCAACAGCCCCGACCGGTCCAAAAGCACCAGGGCCGCATCGGTGGTAGTGCAATCCATCAGCCCCTCCAGCAGCGGCCGGTCCGCACCGCACAGGGCAGCGTGGGCGGTCAGGATCTCCATCCGGGCATCCGCCACTTTGGAATGGGTTTGGAAAATGCCGCCCGCCAGCTTGCATAGTTTACCCAGATGCCCCACCAGCAGCAGCCCCTCAAAACCCAAATAGGCGGCATAGTCCACCGTCTCCCCCAAAAAATTGGAACAAAGCACGCTGCGCCCCAGGTCCAGCCCCAGGCCGCGGCAGAATGCCTCCCCATAGCTGCCCGGGCAGACCAGCACCGGCCCCGGGCTCTGGGCGTACAGCAGGTCCAGTTCCCGATGGATGGTCTCCACCAGGGCGGCCTCACTCATGGGTTCCACAAGGCCGGTGGTGCCCAAAATGGAGATCCCCCCCAAAATGCCCAGCCGGGGATTGTAGGTCCGCTGGGCCAGCGCTTGGCCTTCGGGGACAAAGATCTCCGCCTGCAGGCCGGTTTGGGGGATAAATTGGGCCGCCGCCCGGCGCAGCTCCCCTTCGATCATCCGCCTAGGCACCCGGTTGATGGCGGCGGCCCCCACCGGCTGCTCCAGTCCCGGACGGGTGACCCGCCCTACGCCAGGACCTCCCTCCACCAAAAATTCCCCCGCTGGAAGGCGGCTGACCCGGGCACAGATGAGGCACCCATCGGTCACATCCGGATCATCCCCGGCATCCTTACGTATGCCGCAGACGGCAGCCCCCTCTTCCAGCGCCGCTTGCTCCACCGGCAAAGTTAAGGGAATTCCCGCAGGCGTATCGATCCGCACCGCCGCCGGGGCCTGGCCGGTGCGCAGATATTGGGCCGCCGCCGCGGCTGCGGCAGCAGCACAGCTGCCGGTGGTATACCCCCAGCGCAGCCGTTTTCCGCCCCGCACTTCATATGCCTCCAAGCCAGTCCATCCCTCCCATACAAGCCAAAAGCCATCCGGCCAGCCTCCCGCTTCCGAATGGCTTCTCTCAGCTCCCAGCCCCCAGGTCCAGAAATGGGCAGAACTACCCACAATTCTTCTCAATTTTACTGGAATTCCCCCAAAAAGTCAAGGCGGGGGCCTCTTTACGCAGCAAGGGCCAGTAAAAAAGATGCCGCTTTGCGCTGTACTTTCAAAAGAGATTGCCCATAAGACTTGTGCAGCTTCCCATGCCCGCCCTTGTTACAAGGGCGGGCGCATCACCTTCCCGCTCTCGGTGAGGTAGGTGTGATTTCAATCCACGCCCTCCTGTAGAGGGCGACTTTGATAGCCGCATGCCTCTAAAGGTCCCGCAAAGGAGCATCCATTGAGCCGCACGGCGCCCAAGACATGGATATCGAAAAAGGTTGGCGGTTGGGCAGCTCTACTGAGGGGCGGCGCCGGATAGCGGCCCCGTTTATCTTCCGGGGTTTTTCT
>DXES01000122.1 GCA_019114825.1 Candidatus Anaerotruncus excrementipullorum | reverse complement strand
GTCTCACCTCCGTCTTTTGGGGTCGATATAAAAAGAAAAATGCACAGGCGACTCATGTGAGTCTCTGTGCATTTAATAATAATGGGGGCGTGGCGGGAAATTCTTTTTGTTTTCTCTGTTCATTTTTGGGTTTGTGTGGTATACTAGATTATTATCCGGCCGGGCGGTCCCGGCCAGCAATAAAGAGGAGGTTCCGCTGACATGAATGGAACAGGCAAAACATTCTACATCACGACGCCCATCTACTACCCTTCGGACAAGCTGCACATCGGCCACAGCTACTGCACCGTGGCGGCTGACGTCATGGCGCGGTTTAAACGAATGCAGGGCTACGATGTGATGTTCCTCACCGGGACCGACGAGCACGGCCAGAAGATCGAGGAGAAGGCCAAGGCGGCCGGCGTCACCCCCCAGGCGTATGTGGACCATGTGGTGGCGGGGATCAAGGACCTGTGGAAGCTCTTAAATATCGCCAACGACCGGTTTATCCGCACCACCGACGACTACCATGTGGAGTCGGTGCAACATATCTTCAAGGCCCTCTACGACAAGGGCTATATCTATAAGGGCACCTACAAGGGTAAGTACTGCACCCCTTGTGAGTCGTTCTGGACCGAGAGCCAGCTGAAGGACGGCAAGTGCCCCGACTGCGGCCGGGATGTCACCGACGCCGAGGAGGAGGCCTACTTCTTCCGCCTCTCCCAGTTCGCCGAGCCGCTGATGAAGTACTACGAGGAGCACCCCGACTTCATGGAGCCCCAGAGCCGGCTCAACGAGATGGTCAACAACTTCATCCGGCCCGGCCTGGAGGACCTGTGCGTCTCCCGCACCTCCTTCAGCTGGGGCATCCCGGTGACCTTCGACCCCGGGCACATCGTCTATGTGTGGGTGGACGCCCTGTCCAACTACATTACCGCCCTGGGCTACGGCAACGACAGATACCACGACTTTGAGAAATATTGGCCGGTGGACGTCCACTTTGTGGGCAAGGAGATCATGCGGTTCCACTCGATCATCTGGCCCGCCATGCTCATGGCCCTGGACCTGCCCCTGCCCAAGAAGGTCTATGGCCACGGGTGGCTGCTCCTGGAGGGGGGCAAGATGTCCAAATCCAAGGGCAATGTGGTGGACCCGGTGGTGCTGGTCCAGCGGTACGGCGTGGACGCCATCCGCTTCTTCCTGCTGCGGGAGTTCCCCTTCGGTTCGGACGGCCTGTTCTCCAACGAGGGGCTGATCGCCCGCATCAACGCCGACCTGGCCAACGACCTGGGCAACCTGGTCTCCCGGTCGGTGGCCATGGCGGAGAAATACTTCCCCGAGGGGCTGCCCGCCAGCCGCCGGCCGGAGCCCATCGACGAGGAGGTGCTCTCCATCGCCCGGTCCCTGCGGGATAACTACGAGGCCCAGATGGAGAACTACGCCTTCCAGAACGCCCTGATCGAGGTCTTTAAGCTGATCTCCCGCACCAACAAGTATATCGACGAGACCACCCCCTGGGTGCTGGCCAAGGACGAGGCCAACCGGGACCGGCTGGCCACCGTCCTGTACAACCTCCTGGAGTGCGTGCGCATCTGCGGCATCCTGCTCTGCCCGTTCATGCCCGCCACCTCCCCCAAGATCTTCCAGCAGATCGGCGCCCCTGCCGAGTCCACCACCTATGAGGCCGCCGGCCAGTGGGGCCTGCTGCCCGCCCAGGTGCAGGTCCACAAGGGCGAGGTGCTCTTCCCCCGCATCGATGTGGCCAAGGAGCTGGAGGAGCTGGAGAACGCCCGCCAGGCCGCCATCAAGGCCGCCGAGGCAGCGACCCCCAAGGCCGAGCCCGTCCCCGCCCCCGAGGGGGTCGCCACCCTGATCACCATCGAGGACTTCGCCAAGGTGGAGTTCAAGGTGGCCAAGATCCTGGCCTGCGAGCCGGTGAAGCGGGCGAAAAAGCTGCTGCGGCTGGAGCTGGACGACGGCTCCGGCACCCCCCGCCAGGTGGTCTCCGGCATCCACACCTGGTATGAGCCGGAGGACCTGATCGGCAAGAAGCTGGTCCTGGTGGCCAACCTGAAGCCGGCGGTGCTCTGCGGCGTGGAGTCCAACGGCATGATCCTGGCCGCCGACGCCGGGGAAAACGATGTGAAGGTCCTGTTTGTGGATGACAGCATCCCCTGCGGGGCCAAGGTCCGCTAAAAGAACCACGAAAGAGGGAGCTTGGCTCCCTCTTTCTCTGTCCCGCGGGAGGTACGCCATGTATCAAAACATCTTCGACACCCATGCCCACTACGACGACGGCCGGTTTGACGCCGACCGGGACCAGCTGATCACCTCCCTGCCCCAAAAGGGGGTGGTGGCGGTGGTGAACGCCGCCAGCGATCTGGCCACCTGCCACAGCGGGCTGGCGCTCACCGAAAAATACCCGTTCTTCTACTGCGCCGTGGGGGTCCACCCCCACGAGGCCCAGGGCTTCCAGCCCGGGGACCTGGAGACGCTGGCCGGGTTGGCCGGGCGGCCCCGGGTGGTGGCCATCGGGGAGATCGGCCTGGATTACCACTACGACTTCTCCCCCCGGGAGGTGCAGAAGCAGGTGTTCGAGGCCCAGCTGCGCCTGGCCCGGGACCTGGGGCTGCCGGTGATCATCCACGACCGGGAGGCCCACGAGGACACCTTGCGGCTGCTGCACCGCTACCGGCCCCAGGGGATCCTCCACTGCTTTTCGGGCAGCGCCGAGATGGCAAAGGAGATTGTGGAGCTGGGGATGTATGTGGCGTTCGGGGGGGCGGTGACCTTCAAAAACGCCCGCAGGCCCCTGGAGGCCGCCGCCGCCGTGCCCCTGGACCGGCTGCTGGTGGAGACCGACTGCCCCTATATGGCCCCCGAGCCCCTGCGGGGCCGCCGGTGCGACTCCTCCATGATCGAATTTACCGCCAACCAGCTGGCCCGGGTGAAGGGGCTGGACCCCCAGGAGCTGCTGGACCGGACCTGTGAAAACGCCAAGGCTGTATACAGAATCGAAAAAATTTGACAGAATATTATAGGATGTGATCGACTTTGGAGCAATTTCCGGTATCTTGGGAGGCCTTCCTGGGGGAGATCGATGTGGATTACGCCTACCGGTTGGCCAAGAGGATGGAGCAGTTCCGCACCAACCCGGTGCTGGGCTACCGCACCGCCGGTTCCCGGGCGGAATTTGAGACGGGGGAGATGCTGCGGGCGGAGATGGAGGCCATTGGGCTGCAAAACGTCCGCAAGGACCCGTTCACCCTGGACGGCTGGGAGTTCCACCACGCCCGGCTGAAATTCACCGGCGCCGACGGGCAGACCCACCTGTTGGAGCTGGGCAGCTACCAGACCCAGATGGACACCCAGGGCTGGCAGCCATTCACGCTGGTGGACGCGGGCAGGTGTACCGCCGCCCAGCTGGAGGGGCTGGATGTGGCGGGCAAATTGGTACTGGCGGACATCAACCAGCGGGACGACTGGTGGATCTCCTACCCGGTCTACCAGGCCCATCTGAAGGGGGCGGCGGCGGTGATCGCCGTCCAGCAGAACGGCTATGGGGAGGTGGACTCCGCCGCCCTGAACGCCCAGAACATCTGCGGCCCGGCGGACGCCCCCGCCTTCTCCCTCTCCCAGCAGGACGCCGCCCTGCTGCGCAGCCAGATGCGCCAGGGGCGGCTGGACCTGTGGTTTGACGCCAAATCCCAGGTGACCCCCGGCCAGACCTCCTACAACATTGTGGGGGAACTGCCCGGCCAGGACCCGGATTCCCCCATCCTGTTCACCGCCCACTACGACAGCTACTTCTCCGGCTTCCAGGACGACAACACCGCGGTGGCCATGCTGTTGGGGATCGCCCGGGCGCTGGTGCGCAGCGGCTACCAGCCCCGGCACACCCTGGTCTTCTGCGCCATGGCGGCGGAGGAGTGGGGGATGTCCAACACCAAATACGACTGGTCCACCGGCGCCTACAACCAGCTGTTCCGGGTGCGGCCCCAGTGGCGGGGGAAGGCGGTTTTGGACCTGAACTTCGAGCTGCCCGCCCACGCCCACGACCACCAGGACATCGTCCGGTGCGTCTATGAGTATGGGCCGTTCATCCGCCGGGTTGCCGCCGGCCTGCCCCACCCGGGGGAGCTCTACCCCGGGGGGATCTCGGTGGTGAGCCCGGTACTCACCTGGTCGGACGACTTCTCCATCGCCATCGCGGGAGTGCCCTCCCTGGTGAACGACTTCGCCGACAGCCCGTTCATGCAGACCCACTACCACTCCCAGTTTGACAACGACGAGGCCTATGATCCGGAGGTCTACCGCTGCCACCACCGGCTGTATGGGCTGCTGGCCCTGGCCTTTGACCGGTGCCTGGCGGCCCCCCTGGATTTCTGCGCCCGGCTGGAGGCGCTGGAGGCCTCCCTGGCACCCCTGGCGGGGCTGCCCGCCGGGCTGGCAGAGGCGCTGGAGCGGGCGCTGGCCGCCGCCCGGGGCTGCCGGGAGCTGGTGGAGGGGCTCAACCGCCGCCTGCCCCAGCAGGCCGGCCCCAGCCAGTGGGCTGCCCTGCGCCCGGCGGCCAAGCCGGTGGAGGGCAAGCTGTTGGAGGCATTCCAGCTGTGCGAGGACACCTTTGTGCGGCTGGGCTGGCGGGATGAGGTGCTCTTCCCCCACCAGTATGCCCAGCGCAACCTGGACCTGCTCCGCCAGGCCCGGGGCCGGCTGGCAGCCGGGGACCGGGCGGGGGTGCTGGAGGCCCTCTCCCAGGTGGATGTGAACTGGTATGCCCGCTACTTTGACCCGGAGGTCTGCCGCCAGTTCTCCGGCCGGGTGCTGGAGCTGCCCGCCGAACGGCTGATGTGGGGGGCCGGGCGGGTGCCGGGGCTGTGCGACCTCACCGATGCGGTACGGGCGCTGGAGGGGGGCCGGTGGGAACCGGCCTGGCTGGGACAGGAGCTGGACCGGGCGGAGCGGGAGCAGCAGGCGATCCTGGACCGGGCGCTGGCGGCGGAGGCAGAGGGCTGCCTGCAGCTGGCCCAGCTGCTGGAGGAAGCGGCGAAAACCGGAGAAAACCTCTAAAAAAACGTGAAAAACCAAGTTCATCCGGACAGATGGCCCAGGGCAGCGGCTCCCCGCTGCCCTGGGCTTCCCTTTCCTGCACAATCCATTTGCCAAAAAGTTGTGCAAGGTGCTATAATAAACATGTTCCAGGAGCGCGGTTCCCACCGGCAAATCGGCCGCCCAGCGGGCGGCTTCTAGGGGTGGAACTATGAACTAGCCAGACTCACCAGGCTTTCCCAAACCTGCCGCAGGGCAAGTATCTTTTGTAAAGGTGAGTGAAATTTTGAAAACCGACCGACTGTACCGGGTGGAACGCAAGGACGAGGAGAAGCTGGATCAGCTGCTCACCGAGTGTTTCCGTTCCGACCCGCTCTATCTGCAGCTGATCCCACAGAGCGACAAGCGCAAAAAAATGCTGCCGGACCTGTTCCGCTGCGACCTGGACGAACTGTTTGAAAACTGCGAGGTATATGCCGACAGCCCGGAGCTGAACGGGCTGATCATCGTCTCGGACGAGAGCGAGCCCTATAACCCCTTCAAATTTTACGCGGTGGAGCTTTTGGCCGCGCTGAAATCCGGCCTCTACCTGATCCGGGACGACCACTCGCTGCGGACGCTCTGGAACTTCATCAAGGGCAAGGACTACCTCAACTCCCACTGGACCAGCCACCTGGGCACCGACCGGCGGATGCACATCGTCTATTTTGCGGTGCGCCTCTCCATGCGGGGGAAGGGGATCGCCACCAAGCTGATGGGGGCGGTGCAGGAGTATGCCGACCAGAACCATCTGATGGTTTCCCTGGAGACCCACAACGAACGCAACGTGAAGATGTATGAGCACTACGGCTTTAAGCTGTTCGAGGTGGTGCAGGCCCATTTCGACCTGAAACAGTTCTGTATGGTGCGCTAAACGCAAAGAACAAGGAGGGC
>DXES01000121.1 GCA_019114825.1 Candidatus Anaerotruncus excrementipullorum | reverse complement strand
GTCCGGTAGAGCTGGTCAGCCATAGGCAGCGCCTGCGCCAGCAGCGCCTCCCCCTCCGCCCGGAACCGGGCGGCCAGCTCCTTGTCCTTCAGGCTCCCCACGTTGATCAACACGTTGAGCCAGGCCCCCTGGAGGGCGGTTTTCAGGGAGAGCGCCGCCACCCCCAGGTCGCTGGCCGCGTTCTCATTGAACCGGCCGGGCAGAGTCACTGCCAGGCCCAGCGCCTCCGCAGCCAGGCGCATCACCTCCAGCGGGGTCTCGGTGCACCGCTCCAGCCCCCGCTGGATGGCGGCGGAACGAGCCACCTTCTCCTCCTCGCTGGTTTTGGGCAGGGCAAACGCCTCGCTCACCTGCAAAAACGCCTGGGTGTCCAGATCCATCACCGCCAGCAGCTGGGTGCGCAGCAATTCCGCCTGCCGCTGCACCTCCAAAAGGGCCTCCCGATGCTCGGCATACTTCTTTTTATCCACCGTCAACCGGCAGACCATGGCGGCCAGCGCCGCGCCCAAAGCCCCCTCCAAGGCGGCGGTGGAACCGCCGCCGGGAGCGGGGGCATCGGAAGCCAGCAGCTCCGAAAAGCCCCGGACCTGTAGTTCATCCAGTTTCATAGATACCTCCTCATTCCATGCCGGCCAGGTGGTACTCCATCACCTGGCGGCGGCAGTCGAAGTTTTCCAGCTTTAGGTAGTATTCCGCGCAGTCCACCAGCGCCTTGGCGGGGGTGAGCCCCACCAGCTCACTGCCGATAATCCGGACCCCCCAGCGGTCGGCCAGGGCGCGGATCATCTCGAACACATAATAGAGGGGGGTCCCCTCGTAGTTGGTCATATTCATGGAGACCTGGGCGATGTTCCGGTCGTGGAGCATAACGCCGATGGCCTTGCAGTATTTGAATCCGCCGCCGGAGCAGCGCACCGCCCGGGCGATCCGGTTTGCAATCTCCAGATCGGAGGTATCCAGGTTCACATTGAAGGCGATCAGCGGCATCCGGGCCCCCACCGCCACCACGCCGGCGGTGGGATGGATCCTGCGCTCCCCAAAGTCCGGCGCCCACTCGGGCTGCAGGAGCTTTTCCGGCATCCCCTCAAACTGGCCCTTGCGGATGCTGGCCAGGTTGACCCGGTGGGGGGCGGTAGCGGAATCCTCGTAGAGGAAGGCCGGCACCCCCAGCTGCTCCCAGATGCGGGCGGCCACCCGCTTGCTCATCTCCACGCACTCCTCCACCGTCATATCCATGGTGGGGACAAAGGGGATCACATCGGTGGCTCCCATACGGGGGTGCTGGCCGGTGTGCTTGGTCATATCGATCGTCTCGGTGGCCTTTTGGGCCAGCCGGAACGCCGCCTCCTCAATCCCCTGGGGGGAACCCACCAGGGTAAAGACGCAGCGGTTGTGATCCCCATCGCTTTGGATATCCAAAACAGTGCAGCCGGGGATGCTGTTGGCGGTGTCCACCAGCCCTTGAAAGATCTGGGGTTCCCGCTCCTTGCTGGTGCTGAAATTGGGGATACATTCCACTAGTTTTGCCATACGTTCTCCCTTCCCGGCCCTTTGGGCCCGCCGTACATATGGGGTCTCCCCCGCTTGATAACCGTGTGGACCAGGTTGCTGCCCAACCGGTAACAGAGGTATTCCAAATCTGCCGCCTCCCAGAGGACCAGGTCCCCCAGCTTCCCGGGCTCCAACGAGCCCACCGTCTGCGCCCGGCCGATGGCCGCCGCACCATTGAGGGTCACCGCTGTGAGCACCTCCTCCGGCGTCAGCCGGTATTTGAGGCAGCCCAGATTCATGACCAGCTGCAGGTTGAGACAGGGGCAGGAGCCGGGGTTAAAATCGGTGGCCATCGCCACCGGCACCCCCGCGTCGATCATCTGGCGGGCAGGGGCGAAGGAGGCCCCCAGATAGAAGCTGGTGGCCGGCAGCAGACAGGCCACCGTGCCCGCCCGGGCCATGCTGGAAATCCCCTGGGGCGGGCAGACGATCAGATGCTCGGCGGAGATTGCCCCCACCTCCCCCGCCAGCTGGGAACCGCCGATGGGATCGATCTCATCCGCATGGATCTTGGGACGCAGGCCGTGGCGCCTGCCGCACAGCAGAATCTCCCGGGACTCCTCCGCTGTAAAGACGCCGGTCTCGCAGAAGACATCGCAGAATTCCGCCAGCCCCTCCGCCGCCACCGCCGGGATCATCTCCTCGCAGAGCAGCCGGAGATACTCCCCGCGCCGGTCCCGGTACTCCTGCGGCAGGGCGTGAGCCCCCAAAAAGGTGGATACCAGATCCACCGGATAGCGCTCATCCAGCGCCCGGATGGCCCGGAGCTGCTTGCACTCCTCCTGGGTGGAGAGGCCGTAGCCGCTCTTGGCCTCGCAGGTGGTGGTGCCGAAAGAGAACATCTCGTCCAGCGCCCGGGCGGCCTTCTCCTCCAGCTGCTGCTGGGAGGCCGCCCGGGTGGCCTGTACGGTGGAGAGGATGCCGCCCCCCTGGGCCAGGATGTCCAAATAGGGCACCCCATGGAGTTTTAAGGCCAGCTCGTTCTGCCGCCAGCCTCCAAAGATCAGATGGGTGTGGGCGTCCACCAGCCCGGGGGTGGCCAACCGCCCGCCGGCATCCAGCCTTGCCGCACCCGGCGCCGGCGGAGGGTCCCCCTCCCCCACCTGGGCGATGCACTCCCCTTCCAGCAGCACCCAGGCGTGCTGGAGCTTCTGGAGCTTCCCCTGCTCCTGGCCGCGCCTGGCGGACCTGCCCAGAGGGGTCACAAGCTGCCCGATATTGTGGATCAACAGTCGGTCCATTGATTCTCCTCCCGAAAGCTCGGTTCACTGCGCCCCATGGAGCGCCTCCTGCACCACCTGGCTGTCCGCCAGGTAGGGCAGCGTGATGTGGTCCTGGCCCGCATACTGGGCGTTATAGGCGGCTGCCGTGGTCAGGGCGTTTTCGTTTCTGGCCCAGGCCCGGCGGGAGACGCCCACCATCACATCCCAGGGCATGGACATCCGCAGGATGGTGTCCACCCGCTCGGATCCGTCCAGCACCATGCCAAAGCCGCCGTTGATCGCCTTGCCAATGCCGGTGCCGCCGCCGTTGTGGAGGGCCACCAGGCTCATCCCCCGGGCGGCGTTGCCGGCGTAGCACTGGACCGCCATATCCGCCATAATGTTGGAGCCGTCCTTGATGTTGGAGGTCTCCCGGAAGGGGGAGTCGGTGCCGCCGGTGTCGTGGTGGTCCCGGCCCAGCATCACCGGGCCGATCTCCCCTTTGCGCACCATCTCATTGAAGGCCAGCGCCAGGTTCATCCGGCCCATGGCGTCCTGGTAGAGGATCCGGCACTGGGTACCCACCACCAATTTATTTTTCTTGGCGTCCCGCACCCAGATGTAGTTGTCGTAGTCCTGGTAGCGGCGGTTGTGGGCCAGGATGTACTGGGCCGCAGCTTCATCGGTTTTATCCAGATCCTCCGGCCTGCCGGACAGGCAGCACCAGCGGAAGGGCCCATAGCCAAAGTCAAACAGGCAGGGGCCCAGGATGTCCTCCACATAGGAGGGGAATACGAAGCCATCCAGGTCGTTCTCCCCGTTTTTGCAGACCGAGGTGACGCCTGCGTCATACACCGCCTTCAGGAAGCTGTTGCCATAGTCGAAGAAATAGGTGCCCCGTTCATGGAACTTGCAGATCAGCTCATAGTGGTGGCGCAGCGTCCGGTCCACCAACACCCGGAACCCCTCCGGGTCCCGGTCCAGCATCTCGGTGCGCTGCTGATAGGTCAGGCCCTGGGGGCAGTAGCCGCCCTCGTAGGGCACATGGCAGGAGGTCTGGTCGCTCATCAGGTCCACATGGATCCCGTGATCGTACAGGTACTCCAACAGATCCACCACGTTGCCGTGGTAGGCGATGGCACAGGGGGTTTTTGCCTCCAAATGCGCTTTTGCCATGTTCCAGGCCTCATCCAGGCTGTCGGTACGGCAGCTGACCCAGCCCTGGGTGTAACGGGTGTCGATCCGGGAATCATCCACCTCCGCGATGATCGACACCGCCCCGGCGATCTCCGCCGCCTTGCCCTGGGCGCCGCTCATGCCGCCCAGCCCCGCGGAGACAAACAGGCGGCCTGCCAGGTTCCCATCCGCCGGAATGCCCAATTTCAGCCGGCCGGCGTTGAGCAGCGTATTGAAGGTGCCGTGGACGATCCCCTGGGGGCCGATGTACATCCAGCCGCCGGCGGTCATCTGGCCGTAGTTGGCCACCCCCAGGGAGGCGGCCCGGTTGAAGTTCTTCAGGTCATCAAACGCCCCCACCATCAGCCCGTTGGTGATGATGCAGCGGGGAGCCAGCTTGTGGGAGTGGAACAGCCCCAGCGGATGGCCGGACATGACCACCAGCGTCTGTTCGTCGGTCATCACTTCCAGGTATTTTTTGATCAGCCGGTACTGCATCCAGTTTTGGCAGACCTGGCCGGTCTCCCCATAGGTCACCAGCTCATAAGGATAGAGGGCCACATCAAAATCCAGGTTGTTGTCGATCATCACCTGGAAGGCCTTGGCCTCCACGCAGTTGCCCCGGTACTGGTCGATGGGCTTGCCATAGATGCGCCCTTGGGGACGGAACCGGTAGCCATAGATCCGCCCGTGCTCTGCCAGCTCCTGGGCAAATTCACGGGCCATCTGGGCGTGGTGCTGGGGCGGGATATAGCGCAGGGCGTTGGTAATGGCCAAGGCCTTGTCCGCCTCGCTCAGGTGGGCCTCCCGGCGGGGGGCCCGGCGGCAGCCAGGCACAAACGCCGGGTAGTCCGGCAGGTCGTCTTCCAGGCGGATGGTCATGGCGTCATGGGGGTTGTATTCCATATGGTCGGCCTCCTATCTTTTTTGGATTTTATTTTTTGCAGATTTATGGTATGATGGTAAAAACTTTGGATATTCGAGCGGTTCTGGAGGAACGGACTATGCCCCATTCTGAACAAATCAATCCCGCCCATTTCGATGAGCTGATCCACGCCATCGCCGGCCTGGAGAGCGAGGAGGAGTGCCGCGCCTTTCTGCGGGACCTGTGTACCGTACAGGAGCTCATTCACCTCTCCCAGCGCCTGCAGGTGGCCAAACTGCTGCTGGCCGGAAAGAGTTATGACGCCATCCGCGGCGAACTGCCGGTGAGCAGCGCTACCATCACCCGGATCAGCACCGCCCTGCACTATGGGGCGGGTGGCTACCAGTCGGTGCTGCACCGCCAGGCGCAGGAGGAACAGCCGGACTGACGCTCACTGGAAGTCCGGGACCAGCTCCTCTACCAGCGCCAGCAGCTCCCCGCTGCGGACCATGGCCTCCACCTGGCGGATGTCCGGCCACAATTCCCGGTCCTCCGCCATAAACGCCACCTTTTGGCGCACGTGGGAAAAGACCGCCTCCCCCACCGGAGAGAGCCCGGTGCCATACTCCCCCGACTGCCGCCTTAGATCGATGGCCTGGCAGGCGGTGAGCAGCTCATAGGCCAGCACCGAGCGGGTGTTCTCCAAAATCGGGCCCGCCTTCCGGGCGGCGGTGGTCCCCATGGAGACGAAATCCTCCTGATTGGCGGAGGAGGGGATCGAGTCCACGCTGGCCGGGTGGGCCAGCACCTTGTTCTCCGAGGCCATGGAGGCGGCGGCATACTGAACAATCATAAACCCACTGTTGACACCGCCGTTGACGGTCAAAAACCGGCTTAGGCCGTTGGAGAGAGCGGCATTCACCATCCGCTCGATGCGGCGCTCGGAGATGCCGGCCAGCTCCGAACAGGCGATGCCCAAAAAGTCAAAGGGCAGCGCCATCGGTTCCCCGTGGAAATTGCCCCCGGAGATCACCGCCTCATCCTCGCAGAAGAGCAGCGGGTTGTCGGTGACCGCGTTGAGCTCGATTTCCACCTTGCTCTTTACAAATTCCAGCGCGTCCCGCACCGCCCCATGGACCTGGGGGATACAGCGCAGCGCATAGGCGTCCTGGACCCGTGCCCCCTGGCACCGCGCCAAAATTTCGCAGTCCTGGGTAAGCAGCCGGATGTTTCGGGCCACCTGGATCTGCCCCAGCTGCCCCCGGGCGGTGTGCATCCGCTCCTGGAAGGAGTCCAGCTGGCCGGTGAGGGCGGTGAAGCTCAGCGAACTGATCACATCCGCCAGCCGGGCGGCTTGGATGGTGTCGTAGAGGTGCAGCGCTCCCACACTGGTCATGGCACAGGTGCCGTTGGTGATCCCAAGGCCCTCTTTGCAGGCCAGCGACTCCAGGGGCTGAAGGCCCGCCCGCTCCATGGCCTCCCCACCGGGGAGCCGTTGGCCCTGGTAGAAGGCCTCCCCCCGCCCCAGCAGCACCAGCCCCATGTGGGAGAGGGGCGCCAGATCCCCGGAGGCGCCCAGGGAGCCTTTTTGAGGAACTACGGGAATCACGCCCCGGTTGAGCATCTCCACCAGCAGCTCCACCAGTACCAGCCGCACGCCGCTGAGCCCTACGCACAGGGCGTTGGCCCGCAGCACCATCATCCCCCGCACCTGCTCCTGGCTGTAGGGTTCCCCTGTGCCGGTGCAGTGGCTGAGGATCAGGTTGGTGGACAGCTGGCTGCTCCACTCGTCGGGGACCGCCACTGTGGCGAAATCCCCAAATCCGGTGGTAATGCCATAGGCCACCCGCTTCTCGCGGGCAATTTTCTCCGCCAGGGTCCTGGAGCGGGAGATCGCCTCCCGCGCCGGCCCGGATAGGGACACCTTTGCGCCGAAGCGGGCAACGGCAACAAACGTCTCCAGAGTCAGGCTGTGCCCATCCAGGACAACCTGCTGAATCTTTTGGGGATGTTCCATCTGGGTTCTCCTTTCCTTTTGGATCCTACCTTTCTTCTATTGTACGATATACCCGCCCAATTTCAACAAAAAATCGGAATTCTATTTTAATTTTTTTATCCACTATCCCTATATCTATTTAATTGGGTGCTGTGATGCCGCTTTAGCATATAAACTAAAAAACAAAACGGCTGGAATTTTCCTTGGAAAATTCCAGCCGTTTTTCCATTTTACGAGGGGGCTGCTCAAAGGTTATTTTGCGCCGTACCCAGCGAACGGATCCGGTTTTGGTAGAAGCTGCGGAACATCAGGACCGCCAGCCCCACCGAGAACAGCTCCGCAAACGGGAAGGCGAACCACACCGCCCCCAAGCCCGCCCACCGGGCCAGAAGCCAGGCCACCGGCAGGATCACCACCAGCTGGCGCACCAGGGACATAATCAGGCTGAGCACCCCGTTGCCCACCGCCTGAAAGACGGAGGAGAAGATGATGCCCACCCCTGCCAGCGGAAAGCTGATGCTGATAATCCGCAGGGCGGGGATCCCCAGGGTCAATAGCTGCTGGTCCTCGGAGGAGTCGAACAGCAGCAACAGCCGGTCGGGCACCAGCTGGAACACCAAAATCCCCACCACCATGATCCCCACCGAGTAGCACAGGGCATGGCGGATGGTCCCCAAAATCCGATCCCGGTGCCGGGCGCCATAGTTATAGGCCACGATCGGCACCATGCCGTTGGTCAGGCCGAATACCGGCATAAATACAAAGCTCTGCAGCTTGAAATAGACGCCAAAGACCGAAACCGCCACCTCGTTGAGACCGGTGAGAATCTTGTTGATTCCCATGGTCATGGGGGTGGCAATCGACTGCATCACGATGGAGGGCAGCCCCACCCGGTAGATATCCCGGATGATCCGGCCATCCGGCCGGAAGCCCCGGAAGTTCATCCGCACCTCCACATTTTTGTAGTAATTGAACACAAAGCCCAAAATCATGGCCACGATCTGCCCCATCACGGTGGCGATTGCCGCCCCCTTGACCCCCATGGCCGGGACCCCAAAGTAGCCAAAGATAAAGATGGGGTCAAAAATGATATTGATGATCGCCCCCGTGCCCTGGGTAATCATGTTGTAGATGGTGATGCCGGTGGCCTGCAAAATCCGTTCGGTGACCAGCTGCAAAAAGCTGCCGAACGAAAAGACGGTACACACCACCAGGTAGTCCACCCCCATCTGGATGACCTCCTGGTTGGTGGTGAACAGCTGGAAGAACGGGCGGGAGAACAGAAGCCCCAGCACCGCGAACACCAACCAGCTGCAAACCCCCAGGAATACGCCGTTTTCCGCGGCCTTGTTGGCCTCCTCAAACCGGCGCTCCCCCAGCCGGCGGGAGACCAGGGAGTTGATGCCCACGCCGGTGCCCACCCCCACCGCGATAATCAGGTTTTGCACCGGAAAGGCCAGCGACACCGCCCGCAGGGCATTTTCACTCAGCTGGGCCACAAAGATGCTGTCCACAATGTTATAGAGCGCCTGCACCAGCATGGAGACCATCACCGGCAGCGACATGGAGATCAACAGCTTCCCCACCGGCTGGACACCCATCTTGTTTTCTCTTCTCTGCTCTTCCATCTACCGCAATCCCTCACTTCTCTTTTTAGAAAACAACAGCGGCGGGTTTTCCGCCGCTGTAAAAAAGGGCCTCCTTCAAAAAACGCTCACGCCTCCGGCTTGGGGTCCTCCCCCGCAGCCTCCTGCGCAGCCTCCTGCTGCGGGCAGGCGGGCGCCGCCTCTTCCGCGGCCTCCGGCTGGGGCGCATCGGGCTCCTGGGGCTCCTGGTCCTCCGGCTTCTCCGCCAGGGAGGCGCCGCACCGGGAGCAGTAGAGGGAGCCCGCCGGGCTCTCCGCGCCGCACTCGGGGCATTTGACCACCTTTTTCATCTCGTTGATCTTCTGGTTGACCTCCTCCAGCTCCTGGAGTTTGGCCTCGATCTCCGCGACGCACATGTTCACCAGTTCCTCGTTCTGGGTCCCATTCTTCTCCAGCTCATAGACGATCTCCCCCAGCTTCATATAGTTGGAGTCGATCTCGTTGCGCATCTGGGTGGCCTGGAGCTTGAGCTTGGTCAGCTCCGCCACCTCCTGGGCCTTATTTCCGGCCACGCCGGCCAGATCCTTCGCCTTCAAAAGCAAATTATCAAATTTTCCCATATCAATTCCTCCCAACTATTTTGTCGAGAATTGCCCTTTGCATCATACCACATCGGCCCCGGGTTGACAAGCGCCTTCCCCGCCGGAGCGGTAAAATTCCAGGATCTTCCCCTTGCGGTCCTGCACCTGCTGGAACCGGGATAGGTATTCGTAGGGGTATTTGTAGTTGTAGATCCGGGTGAGGGCGCCGGTTTTGGGGTGGCGCAGCTTGGTGGAGGCCCCGGCCCCCACCGCCAAAATCGAATGGGTCTCGTCCATGATATAGACGTTATAGAGCCCCTCGGTCCCCGGCAGGGCGTAACCCACATTTTCCAGGCTGCCCAGCGTCCCCGTCTGGCGGTAGAGGTAATAGGGGGCCAGCCCCGCCTGGGTGACCGCCCGGCGGGCAAACTCCACCATCTCCCCTACCGTCTCCAGTTCCCCCCGGGCCTCCTCGAAGGTGAGCCGGGCGGAACGCTTTACCGTCAGTGTATGTACCGTCAGGTTCTCCGGCTGCAGCCGGAGAACCCCCTCCACCGACTGCCGGAAGCTGGATAGGTCATCCAGCGGCAGCCCAGCGATCAGGTCGGCGTTGATCCGGTGGAAGCCGGCCTCCCGGGCCTGCTCCCAGGCCCGGAAAAACTGGTCCACCGTGTGCCGCCGGCCGATGGCCTGGAGCACCCGGTCGGAGAGGGTCTGGGGGTTGATGCTCACCCGGGTGGCCCCCATCCGCTTGAGCACCCGCATCTTCTCCGGCGTCACCGTATCCGGGCGGCCGGCCTCCACCGTGTACTCCCACACCTGGGAGAGGTCAAACGCCTCCCCCACCGCCGCCATCAGCCGCTCCAGCTGGGCGGCCGAGAGGGTGGTGGGGGTGCCGCCCCCAAAATAGACGGTGCGCAGCTTGAGCCCCAACTGGGCGGCGATCCGGCCGGTCAGCGCCAGCTCCTCGCACAGCCGATCCAGATAGCTGGGCATCAGCTTGGCCGCCTGCTCCACCGAGTGGGAGACGAACGAGCAGTAGGCGCACCGGGTGGGGCAGAAGGGGATGGAGACATATAGGGAGAAGCTGTCCGGCGTGGACCGCCGCAGGATCTCCTGCTCCCTGCCCGCCGTCTGAAGGGCCAGGGAGAATTTATTTTCGCTCACCAGGCAGCTTTTGCAAAAGTATTCCTCCAGCTGGGCCGGCGTCAGGCCGGCGGCCTGCTTTTGCACCAACAGCTTCACCGGCCGCACCCCAGTCAGGATCCCCCAGGGGGGCTGCATCCCGGTCACCTGGGAGAGCAGCTGATAGAGCACCACCCCAAATTTATGTTCCAGCTGGGACCTGCTGTCCCCCGGCAGCCAGTCGTCAAACTCCGACCGGCCGCTGGGCAGATAGGCCGCCAGCACCAGCCCATCCGCCAGGCGGGTATGGATCCCCTCCCGGACGTCCGGCGCAGGGGCGCCGGGGACGGTCTCCACCTTCTCCCCCGGAAAAAACATCTGTACGATCCGCTGGACCTCATAGCCAAACGAATGGCCCTCAAGATAGACCCGCATTATCCGCCCGCCCTCATAAAGAAGTTATGGGTCCGCTCCCAGGACAGCCGGCTGGCCGGCCCGTGCCCCGGCAGCACCTGATAGTCCCCCTCCAACGCGGCCAACCGCTTTACCGCGTGCATAAGCGCCGCTGGACTGCCACCGGGAAAGTCGGTGCGCCCTACGCTGCCCCGGAATAGGGTGTCCCCGGTGAACAGGGTGTCGCCGCATAGGTAGGTGACGCCGCCGGGGGTGTGTCCCGGCGTCTCCAGCACCTGGAATGCCAATGGACCCACCTGCACCGTCTCCCCCTCCTCCAACAGCAGGTCGGGGGTCATCCGATAGAGGTCCAGGGGCTTTCCAGTCATGGTGCCCATGTTCTGTTGGGGGTCCGCCAACATGGGGGCATCCCCCTTGCCAACGGCCAGCTGGCAGCCAAAACGCTCCCGCAGCGGGTTCACGCCGCCGATATGGTCAAAGTGGCCGTGGGTCAACAGGATGTGGGTGGGGGTCAGGCCGTTGTCCTCCAAAAAGGAGATCAACCGCTGGGGCTCCTCCCCCGGGTCGATCACCGCGCAGGCGCCCGCCTGCTCTACAATATAGCAGTTGACCTCCATCATCCCCACCACCAGGGTATGGATCTGCATGGTCCTCCCCCCTCACCGGTTCATCAGCTGGTCGGTGTCCAACAGGATGGTCACCGGCCCGTCGTTTTGGATATCCACCAGCATATCCGCCCCGAAACAGCCGGTGCAGACCTGGGTGACCCCCTCGTCCTTCACCGCCGCCACAAACCGCTGGTAGAGGGCGTCCGCCTTGGCGGGCGGTGCGGCATCGGTGAAGGAGGGGCGGCGTCCATGGCGGGCGTCGGCGCAGAGGGTGAAGTTGCTCACCACAAGCATCCCGCCGCCAATATCCAGCAGGGAGCGGTTCATCTTGCCATTTTCATCCTCAAATATCCGCAGGCCGGCGGCTTTGGCCGCCAAAAAATCCGCCTGCTCCACATCGTCCGGGCCCATGACCCCCAGGAGCACCACCAGCCCCTGGCCGATCTGGGCGGTCAGCTCCCCGCCGATGGTCACCGAAGCGGCGCGGACCCGCTGTAAAATTGCTTTCATGCCGATTCCTCCTCTACTGGGCGGCCCGGGAGACACTGGAGACCCCGGGGATCTTGCGCAGCGCCCCAATGATGAAGTTGAGCTGCTCCTTGTCGGTGACGGTGAAGGTCACGGTCACCACGTTCTGGCCGTTTTTGGCCTCCCGGGCCATCAACGTATTGATTGAGATGCGCATATTGGACAGGGAGACCGAAATATCCGCCAGGACGCCGATCCGGTCGTCGGTGACGATCTCGATGGTGCTCTTGAAATGCTCCTTCTTGGCCGCCCCCATGGCCCACTCCGCCTTTACCCAACGCTCGGCATTGTTGGGGTCGTTGAGGGAGTTGACCACGTTCTGGCAGTCCTTCTTGTGGATCGAGACGCCATATCCCCGGGTGACAAAGCCGATAATCTCGTCCCCCGGCAGCGGGTTGCAGCAGCGGGCGAACTTCACCAGGCAGCTGTCCAGGCCCTCCACGATGACGCCGCTGGAGGCGCCTTTGGGCTTGTGCTCCTTGATGGGGATCTTGTCGGTGGGATTCTCCGGCTCCACGGTGCGGTACTGTTTCTGGTAGTCCTCCCGCACCCGGGGCATAATCTTGGAGAGCAGCACCCCGCCGTAGCCGATGGCGGCCAAAAAGTCGTCCACCGTCTCGAACTTTTGGCGTTTGGCCACCGCGGTGATAAATTCCACCATCCGCTCCGGCGGCAGGGAGATCATATTCCGGCGGAACTCCCGCTCCAGCTCCGAGCGGCCCTGCTGGATATTTTCCTCCCGGCGCTCCTTTTTGAACCAGTTGCGGATCTTGCTGCGGGCGCCGGTGGTCTTGACCATCTTCAGCCAGTCCCGGCTGGGGCCATGGTCCTTGGCGTTGGAAGTGATCACCTCGATGATCTGTCCGGTATACACCTGGGTATCCAGGGCCACCATCCGGCCGTCCACCTTGGCCCCGATCATCCGGTTGCCCACCGCCGTATGGATGGCATAGGCAAAGTCGATTACGGTGGAGCCCACCGGCAGGCTGATGACATCCCCCTTGGGGGTAAAGACATACACCTCATCGGAGGATAGGTCGCTTTTGATCGAGCGGACAATGTCCTCCACATCGTCCGAGCCCTGCTGGTTTTCAATCAGCTGGCGGATCCAGGCCAGCCGCTCCTCCAGTTTGTCCCGCCCGGTGATGCCCGCTTTATACTTCCAGTGGGCGGCGATGCCGTATTCCGCAGTGTGGTGCATATCCCAGGTGCGGATCTGCACCTCGAAGGGGATGCCCTCCTTGTCGATCACCGTGGTGTGCAGGCTCTGGTACATGTTGGGCTTGGGGGTGGAGATATAGTCCTTAAACCGGTTGGGGATGGGGCGGAACAGGTCGTGGATGATGCCCAGGATGTTGTAGCACTCCAAAATGGAATTGACGATAATCCGCACAGCATAGATGTCGTAGATCTCCTCGAACGACTTGTTCTGCAGGTACATCTTGCGGTAGATGCCGTAGATACTCTTCACCCGGCCGTCCACATAGGCCTCGTCGTATTCCCCGGCGATGCGGTCCTTGATCTTGTGTTTGATCTTCTCCAAAAACGCCTGCCGGTCGGCCTTTTTCATCTCCAGCATCGACTCGATCTCGTGGTAGGCCACCGGGTCCAAATACCGCAGGGAGCGGTCCTCCAGCTCCTCTTTCACCGCCCGGATACCCAGCCGGTGGGCCAGCGGCGCATAGACCTCCATCGTCTCCAGGGCCTTATCCCGGCGTTTCTGTTCGGGCCTCACCTCGATGGTGCGCATATTGTGCAGCCGGTCGGCCAGCTTGATGATGATTACCCGCACATCCTGGGCCATGGCCAGCAGCATTTTTCGCACATTTTCCGCCTGCTGCTCCTCCCGGGAGGTGAAGCTGATCTTGCCCAGCTTGGTGACGCCGTTCACCAACAGCTCCACATCCCGGCCAAACTGTTTGGCCACCTGCTCGCTGGTGACATCGGTATCCTCCACCACATCGTGGAGCAGCGCCGCCTGGATGCATTCGCTGTCCATGCCCAGGTCCACCAGGATCATGGCCACCGCCACCGGGTGGGAGATATACGGCTCCCCGGAGACCCGGCACTGCCCCTTGTGGGCGGCCTCCGCCACCCGGTAGGCCTCCAGGATCCGCTCCCGGTCGTAGGAACGGCCAGAAGCGTCGATTTTTTTCATTAAATCATCGATGGTACTGTATTGCATACGTTACCTCCATCACGGGCGATTGCCCGCAACCGGGTTTTAAAAACCGGGAACCTAATTTTGCAGCCCCAAAAGGATGCGGGAACGAGTGATATCCACCCGCTGGGGATGTTCCACCACCGCCAAACGCTCCCCGCCCCCCTCCGGATGGCGGGTCACCAGGTGCATCTCCTCCAAAATATCCAACGCCAGCTTTATGCGGCAGAGATCGGCCACCCGGCCGCCCAGCCGCCCAAAGAGCACCTCCGCGCTGCTGACCAGCGGGCCTCGGGCCCGCAGATACCGGTAGACCACCGCAATGTCCTCCCGGGTAGGGACCGGGCGCTGTGCCGGCGGGACCGGCTCCCCCCGGCGCAGCTGCTGATAGAGCTGCTCCCAGTGGTGCAGCTGCTCATAGTCCAGCCCTGTCAGGTGCAGGTCCCGCACCTTCACCGAGAGGCGCTGTTCACCGTTCCACTCCCCTACCTCGGTTGTCACCGCCAGATCCAGCCGGTCCCCCACACCATAGGGGAAGCTCTCCGCCCGCATCCCGAAATAGACGGCATAGAACACCATCCCTTCCCCACACAGCCGCAGCCGCAGGTGCCGCCCCTCGCCGATGGGGTAGATCCCCTGGAGGGTACAGCCCAAAATCTGGAAGACCGGCGTCTCATTGCCGCAGCCGAACGGCTCCAGGCTGTTCAGCGGCTCCAGCTGGGGGACCGTCAACTCCTGGGGGTGCAGGGTGCAGTCGATGGCAAGCTGGGGGGAGGGCATCTCCGGATAGTGCTGGGCCGCCCAGTGGTTGATCTGGCGGGTAAATTCCTCCAGCGCCGCCACCGGCAGGGTCAACCCCGCCGCCTGGTTGTGGCCCCCATACCGCAGCAGATGCTGGGAACAGGCGTCGATGGCGTCAATAATTGAAAAGCCCTCCACGCTGCGGGCGGAGCCCCGGGCGTTCTCCCCCTCCAGGGAAAAGACAATGCAGGGCTTGCCCAGGCGCTCCACCATCCGGGAGGCCACAATCCCCACTACGCCGTGGTGCCATCCCTCCCCGGAGAGCACCACCACCCGATCCCGCAGGGCCGACTCATCCTGCTCCAACCGGTCCAGGATCTGCCGGACGATCTGGTCCTCTGTTTGGCGGCGGTGCTCATTGAGCGCATTGATCTCCTGGGCAATCTCCTCCAGCCCATCCTCCTCGGAGACCAACAGCTCCAGCGCCCGGTCCACCTGGTCGAACCGGCCCGCCGAATTGATCCGGGGGACCAGCCCAAAGGCCACATTTTCACTGGTGAGGGCTTTGCCCCCCAGGCCGCACACCTGCAGCAGGGCCTCCAGCCCGGGGGTGCCGCCGTTTTCCAGCTGGGATAGGCCCCGCCGGACGATCAAACGGTTTTCCCTCACCAGGGGGACGATATCCGCCACCGTAGCGGTGGCCACCAGGTCCCCGAACTGATCCAACAGCAGATCCCCGTCTCCGCCCTCCAGGGCGCAGCAGAGCTTGAAGGCCACCCCCGCCCCCGCCAGATACTCATAGCCGCTCTCATCGTCCAGCCGGTGGGGGTCCACCACCGCTGCCGCCCGGGGCAGCAGCGCACGGGGCTTGTGGTGGTCGGTAATCACCAGGTCCAGCCCCAGGCTGTCCGCATAGTCGGCCTCCTCCACTGCGGTGATCCCGTTGTCCACGGTGATCACCAGCCCCACCCCCTCCTGGTGGATGCGGTGCAGGGCGTCCTTATTCAGCCCGTAGCCCTCCCGGTCCCGCTCCGGTATGTAGTAGCAGACATCGCAGCCCACCGACTCCAGATAGCGGTAGAGCAGGGCTGTGGCCATCATGCCGTCGCAGTCGTAGTCGCCGTAGATGGCAACCCGCTCCCCCCGCTCCAGCGCCTGGCGGATCCGACGGACCGCCAGATCCATATCCCGCAGGGCAAAGGGGTCGCACAGCTCCTCCTGGCAGGAGAGGAACGCCTCCATCTCCCGCAGTGTGCGGCAGCCGCGGCTCCATAGGACCCGGGCCACCACAGGAGCGACCCCCAGCTGTTTGGCGAGGCTTGCAGCCTCCTGCTGAGCGACCTCTTGGACATGCCAGCGTTTTATTGGCACACAGATTCCCCCGTTTTTTCTCGCAACTTTTTTTAGTATACCATTTTTCCCGTAAAAAAACAACAAAGGATTCCGTCCCGCGCCCTTCTTGCCGCTTTTTTTCTTTCTATTTTCCAAATTTAAACAGTTTCGCCGCCCATCCAGCCACTTTTCCGGAAAAGCAGCGAATGCCGGATAGGAAAAGCTAGGCCACACAGGTCCCTGCCCTGTGTGGCCTAGCTCTATGGGTGGGCAACCCAGAGGGTCTCCTCCAGGCCCTGGCCGGGCTGCAGCGTCCCAAAGCGGATCTCCCCGCTCCCGTCCAAAATTGCACAGTAGATGCCGAATAGGTCCACCGCCCGGCTCTCTACACCGGCATCCGCCGGGGCGGCGTCCAAACCGCCATAGAGCGTGCTGCCATCGGTCAGCACCACAAGGTACTGCCCGTAGCATCCGGATACGGCGGAGACCTCCTCCGGGAAGGCTGCGGCCTCCGCCTGGGGCTGGGTCTGGTAGAGGTGCAGCGTGTTGTCCGCCGTAACATACCAGAGGTCATCGGAATAATAGACCTTATTCCGATCCGCATAGCTGCAGTGGATGACATCCTCCGCAATCTGGGTAAGCGCCCCGCTCTCCCGGTCCAGCCGCCAGAGGACGCCGCCGGCATCGATGACCGCCGCGCCAAAGTAACCGGCATCCACCTGTACAGCCTCCACATCCACCGGGTCCCAGCTGCTAGTTTCCCCGTTATAGGAGAGAAGGCTGCCGTCCGCCAGGGTCAGCACCGAATCGGAAATCCGCCGGGCATCGCTGTTTCGGTAGAGCAGCGTAAGCGGCTGGTCCTCCTGGTAGTTCCCCGTCTCGGAGAAGTACAGGTCCCCGTTCTCCTGGAGGACATAGAACCCCGAGGCCGTGGCGGAAAAGTCCCGTACCTGGGTGGCAACCGGCGTGCCCGCCCCGTCCCCGGTGTAAAAGCAGAGGTCCCCCTCCGAATCCAGGGCAAAGACGCCATAGGCAAACGTCCCGTCCACCCCGACCTCCACCTTGGTGAACTGGGCGGAGGCGCTGGGCCCCGGCTGGCTCTCCGGCACGGGGGCGGCCTCCTGTTCCGGCTTCTGCGGCACTTCTGGGGAAGGGCTGCTCTCCGGGGTGGGATCCGCGGTGGGGGCCGAAGAGGCAGATTGCTCCTTTACCGGGGATTCGGGCGTCTCCGGCTCCGCAGAGGCAGACGTTCCAGCGGCCGGTGCGGACGGGCTGCTCTCCGGCGCAGGCTCACCGCGCATGGCGCAGCCCTCCACAAGCAATAGCAGCGCCATCACTGCCGCCCAAAGTTTTTTCTCCATGGACCGATCCCTCCATTACGATCTCCTATTGTTGGGTTGCGTCCGGTTAAGTGGATGGGGGAAAGCAAAAGGCCGCCCCAGAGGGGCGGCCCGAAAGGTTTTGCACTTATTCCGCGCTGTCGGGACCGGCCTCGTAGACCACCTCGGAAGCGGACTGCTGGGGAGCGGCCTCCTCGGCATGCTTCTGATCCTCCAGCAGCGCACGGATGGACAGGCTGACCCGCTTACGCTCGGTATCCAGCTCGGTGATCTTCACTTCGACCTCCTGGCCAACCGACAGGACGTCGGAGGGCTTGTTGATCCGCTCGGTGGAGATCTGGCTGATGTGGATCAGGCCATCCACGCCGGGGATGATCTGGGCAAAGGCGCCGAAGGGGGTCATGGAGACCACCTTCACAGTGCAGACGGTGCCCACCTGGTACTGGTTCTGCATGATGGTCCAGGGGTTGTCCTCCGCCTTCTTGTAACCCAGGGAGATCTTGCGGTTCTCCCGGTCGATGTCACGGATATACACCTCCACGGTGTCACCCACGTTGACCACCTCGGAGGGGTGCTTGATCCGCTGCCAGCTCAGCTCGGAGATGTGGATCATGCCGTCCACGCCGCCCAGGTTCACAAAGGCGCCGTAGCTGGTCAGGGACTTGACCACGCCGGTATAGTGCTGGCCCACTTCCACCTGAGCCCAGAACTGGTCCTCCAGCGCCTTGTGCTGCTCGCGCAGGACGGCGCGGATGGAGCCCACCGCACGCTTGCGCTGGCGGTTGACCTCCAGGATCTTGAACTGGACCTTCTGCTTCAGCAGGTCCTCCAGGCTGTCGCTGCGGGAGAGGGTCGCCTGGGAGGCGGGGATGAACACCTTGACGCCGTTGGTCAGAGCCAGCAGGCCGCCCTTGATGATCTCCACCACGGTGCCCTCCAGGATCTCGCCGGTATCCACCGCATTCATCACCTTTTCAAACCCGGCGATGGCATCCAGACGCTTCTTGGAGAGCATCACAGTGCCCTCCACATCGTTGACGCGGACCACCAGCAGGTCCAGGGTATCCCCCACCTTCACCAGATCCTCGGCCTTGGCGTTGGGGTCGTCGGTCAGTTCGGACAGCGGCACATAACCTGCATGCTTGGTACCAATATCAACAGAGATCTCGTTAGGTGCAATCCCCGTGACAACGGCGGTGACCTTCTCCCTGTTATCTATTGTCTTGAAGGACTGGTTCAACAGCTCCTCAAAAGAAAGTTCGTCCTGCTGGTCTTTTACAATCTCACTCATGGTTTCCTGTACCTCCTTAATTATGCAAGCCGGCGTAGATGCGCCCGCTGTGACGCCAAAATTGGAATACCTCCCCAGCTCCAGTCCCCGCAGCTCCTGCGCCCCCTCCACCAGGAAGGTGTCGCAATAGCGGCGGCAGATCTGGGCGAGTTTGGCGGTGTTGGAGCTCTTGCGCCCTCCGATCACCACCATCGCATCGCTCTGGGAGGCCAATTTCGCGGCCTCCAATTGCCGCTTTTCAGTCGCATTACATATTGTAGCAAATATTTTGAGCTTTGTACACACCTTTTTTAGTTTTTCTACACTTTTTTCCCATTCTGACAAGGCGAAGGTGGTTTGAGCCACCAAAACGGCCTCCTGATAGGCAATTTCCCCAGGATTTTGCAGGATCAGGTCCAGTTCCTCCTGGTTTTTGAACGCCTTCCACCGTCCCCGGCAGAACCCGACGATCCCCTCCACCTCCGGATGGCGGATATCCCCGGCGATGAGGACCAGCTGGCCGGGGTCCAGCCCCGAGACGATCCGGTGGATTCGCTCCACATGGGGGCAGGTGGCGTCCACCACCGGGCAGCCCATCCGCTCCAGCTGCTCATACACCTGCCGGCCCACCCCGTGGGAGCGGATGATCACCGTCCTGCCGTCCGGGTTGTCCTGGGGCCGGTCGATGGGAAAGATCCCCTGCTCCCGCAGCCGCTCTACAATCCAGGGGTTGTGGATCAGCTCCCCCAGGGTACAGGCGGGCGTCCCCTCCCGGGCCGTTTGGAAGGCCATATCCACCGCCCGCTGGACCCCAAAGCAAAAGCCGGCGGAATCCGCCACCGTGATCTTCATCGGACCTCCTCCACCAGGGCGGCGATCTCCTGCATGATCTGATGGCTGGCCGCCTTCATCCCATGGGGGGTCAGCGTCTCGCCGTCCAGCCCCAGCTCGGCGTTTTTCAGCATCCGGCCGTAGCGCACCGCCACCCGGGAACGGAAGTGCAGCGGATTTTCAAAGTAGATGGCGCAGGGCAGCACATCCGACTTGGTCTGGTGGGCCAGCATGGCGGTGCCGGATTTGGGCCGGCCCAGCTCCCCCGTCTTGGAGCGGGTGCCCTCCAGGAACATCCCCAGCACCCCCTGGGACCGCACCACGTTGCCCGCCCAATCCAAAGCGCCGCTGTCCCCCTTCCCCCGGGCTACCGGGAAAGCGCCCAGGGCCAAAAACAGCCCCTTCAAAAAGATGTTTTTTGAAAAGAGCTCCTCCTTGGCCATGAAGAAAATCTGGGATTTTACCCCAGTGGCCACAAAGATCGGGTCAAAGTTGCTCCGGTGGTTGGAGGCCAGGATATAACCGCCGCCGGCGGGGATATGCTCCCGGCCGGAGACCTCCACCCGAAACAGCAGATGGGCCACCCAGATACAGACGATCCGCGCGATCTTATAGAACATCCCGCAACCTCTCCTTCACAATCTCTGTCAGCTGGGCCACCGACCATTCCAAGCTGTTGCCGGTGGTGTCCACCAGCAGGGCGTCGGGGGCCTGGCGCAGGGGGGCTGCCGCCCGGTGGGCATCGTTGTAGTCCCGCCGGCGTACCTCCTCCAGCAGCTGGGCGTAGTCCACCTGCTGCCCCCGCTGGGCTAGCTCCTCATGGCGGCGCCGGGCCCGCTCCTCGGGGGAGGCGGTCAAGAAGATCTTCACCTGGGCCTGGGGCAGCACCACCGTCCCGATGTCCCGGCCATCCATGACCACGTTGTTCTCTTTGGCCAGATTCTGCTGCAGGTCGAACAGGAACGCCCGCACCTGGGGGATTGCGCTCACCGCGCTGGCCGCCATGGACACCGGGTTCTGGCGGATCTGCTGGGAGACATCCCGGCCGTTGAGCCAGACCTGCTGTTCCCCCGCCGCAAACCGCAGGGAGAGCTGCGTCCGCTCCAACAGGGGCAGCACCTGTTCTGGGTCCTTGGGGTCCGCCCCCTGCTCCAGGGCGAATAGGCCGATCGCCCGGTAGAGGGCCCCGGTATCCACATACAGATACCCCAGTTCCCGGGCAATCGCCCGGGCGATTGTACTCTTTCCGGCTCCCGCCGGTCCATCTATGGCCACTGAAACCAAAATGTTTCCCCCTTTAGAAATTGTTTGCCGCCGCAAAGCCGGTGGACCAGGCGATCTGTAGGTTGAATCCCCCGGTCACTGCATCCACATCCAGCAGCTCCCCGGCAAAATACAGCCCCTTCACCAGCTTAGATTCCATGGTCTTGGGGTTTACCTCCTTCACCGAGACCCCGCCGGCCGTTACAATCGCCTCTTCCACCGGGCGGAACGCCTTTGGGGTCAGGGGCAGGGCCTTCAAAAGCGCCCCAAATCCCCGGCGCTGCTCCCGGGTAATTGCATTCACCTTGGTGGCAGGCGGGATGCCGGACAGCCGCACCGCCACCGGAATCAGCTTCCGGGGCAGCAGCTTGTCCAGGGCGTTGGCAAAATCCCGGTTGGGCACCTCCGAAAAATCCCGCAGCAGCCGGGCGTCCAGCTGGGCCGCATCCAGCCCGGGTTTTAGGTCGATCTCCATCCGGTAGCGTTCCAGCTCCCCGCTGAGATGGGAGGAGGCAGAGAGCACCAGCGGCCCTGACACCCCAAAGTGGGTAAACAGCATCTCCCCCAGTTCCCGGAAGAGCACCTTCCCCGCTGGGCTATAGAGGGTGAGCGTCACATTGCGCAGGGAGAGCCCCATCAGTTCCCCGCACCAGCGCTCCCGGGTCACCAGCGGCACCAGGGCCGGCCGGGGCGGGACCACCGTATGCCCCAGGGCGGCGGCCATCCGGTAGCCGTCCCCGGTGGAACCGGTGGCCGGATAGCTGAGCCCGCCGGTGGCCAACACCACCCGCTGGGCGGGAAGCTCCCGCCCATCCTCCAGCAGCAGGCCGCGGACCTCCCCCTCCCTGGCCAGCACCTCTTTCACCCGGGTGTTGGTCCGGATATTCTGCTCCCCACACAGCCGCACCAGGGCGTCCGCCACATCCGCCGCCCGGTCGGAGACCGGGAACACCCGGTCCCCCCGCTCGGTCTTCAGCGGCACCCCCAGCTGTTCAAACAACGCCATGGTGTCCTGGGGGGAAAACCCCCGCAGGGCGCTATAGAGGAACCGGCTGTTGGTACACACCCGGGGGAAAAACTCCTCCACGGTGCAGTGGTTGGTCAGATTGCACCGGCCCTTGCCGGTGATAAGTACCTTACGGGCGGGACGGGCGCTGCGCTCCAACACGGTCACCGGGATCCCCCGGCGCCGGGCGATCCCGGCGCAGAACAGGCCGGCAGCCCCGCCGCCCACCACCAAGACCGGCTCAGACCCCATCCGGACGCTCCTCCCGCTTCTCGTAGACCTCGTATTCGTCCCAGATCTGCTCCAGCCGGGCATAGCTGGCCGCCACCTCGTCCCGGCGCCGGAGCCCCACCGCCACAATCAAGGCGTTGATCAGCGAGAGGGGGGCCACCAGGGAGTCCACAAACGAGACCATATCGCTGCGGGCCACCAGCACATGGTCAGCATTTTCCGCAATGGGGGATTGGAGCGAATCGGTAATCGCCACTACCTTGGCCCCGTTTTTCCCGGCATAGTGGGAGGCCTGGGCGGTGCGCCGGGAGTAGCGGGGAAAGCTGATGGCGATGAACACATCCTCCGGCCCTATGCGCATGATCTGCTCGAACATCTCCGCCCGGCTGGAGGTGTTGATGTATTTTACATTGGGGAAGATATGGTTGAAGTAGAAGCTCAAAAATTGCGCCAGAGCGGAGGCGGAACGCACCCCCAGGATATAGATATCCCGGGCGGAGCAGATGGTCTCCACCGCGGCGGAGAAGGCCGACTGGCTGGTCTCCTCCATGGTGCGCCGGACCCGCTCGATATCTTTGGAGAGCACCTTGGCCAGGACATTTGCATTCTCCAGCTGCTCGTTGGTCACATCCATCCGCTGCACGGTGGTGAGCTTGTTGCGGATCAGCTCCTGCAGCGCCTTTTGCAGCTCCGGATAGCCCTCAAATCCGATCTCCGAGGCAAAGCGGACCACCGTGGACTCGCTGACGCCCACGGCAGCCCCCAGCTTGGAGGCAGTCATGAAGGCCGCCTTGTCAAAGTGGCTGACGATATAGTTGGCAATCAGCTTCTGCCCCTTGGAAAACTCCGGCACCTTCTGCCCGATCAAAGCCAACAGATCCTGATGCATCTGGTCCTTCGACCTCCTAAAATCAAAAAATGCACTAGGCCTTAATGGTTCTAATGATACCCCATCGGCGTATAAAAATCAAGTCATTTTCCAAAAAAATGCAGGAACTTTTGCAAGTTCCTGCATTTTTGAAGGGCCTCCTTCACTTCGCCAGATGGGTGACCTGGAGGGCATCCAGGATCGTCTTCTCCTTGGCCAGCTGGCCGTACTTGTTGACCTCGCTCTTGTCCTTGGGGCCGTGGGTGACGCAGGCCGCGCCGCCGATGCAGCCACCCACACAGGCCATCCCCTCGATAAAGTTCTCGGGGAGCACGTTCTTGCTGGCCTTCAGCAGGGCGGTCTTGCACTCCACAATGCCATCGCAGGCCAGCGGCTTGGCGGTGAACTGCTCGGGGGTGATCCCCCGCTCCTTCAGCGCCTCCCGAACGGCGTCCGAAAGGCCGCCGCTGCGGGCGAAGATCCGCCCGTAGTAGGAAGCGTTGTCCAGCAGCTCCTCCTCCAACGCCTCCAGCGTCACATCCCGGGCGTCAAACAGGGCCTGCAGCTCCTCAAAGGTGATGACACAGTCCACGCCGGTGACGTTCTCCTGCTGGAACTCCATCTTTTTGGCGGTACAGGGCCCCACAAAGATGCATTTGGCGTTGGGGTCGGTGCGCTTGATAAACCGGGCCACCGCCTCCATGGGGGAGGGGTTGTGGGAAATGTGCTCCACCATGCTGGGGAAGGCGCTTTTGATGTACTGGACGAACGCCGGGCAGCAGGAGCTGGTCAAAAAGCCCTTTTCGGCCAACTCCGCAGCCTCCTCATAGGCCACCATATCCGCCCCCAGGGCCGCCTCCACCACATTGTGGAACCCGACAGCCTTCAGCCCGGCCACCACCTGGCCGGTCTTGGCGTAGCTGAACTGGCTGGAGATGGAGGGGGCCACCACCGCATAGACCCGGTATTTGGTATTCCCCTCGCTCTGCTTCAGAATTTCCAGGGCGTCCAGGATGAACGACTTATCCATAATCGCCCCAAACGGGCACTGGTAGACGCAGGCGCCGCAGGAGATGCACTTGTGGTTGTCGATCTTGGCGGAGTTGTCCAGGTCCATGCTGATCGCCCCGATCTTGCAGGCGTTCTCACAGGGGCGGGTGTACTTCATAATGGCCGAATAGGGGCAGGCCGCAGCGCAGCGGCCGCACTCCACGCACTTCTCCTGGTCGATGTGGGCCTTCCCCTTCCAGACGGTGATCGCCCCGGTGGGGCAGGCGTGCTCGCACCGGTGGGCGATGCACCCGCGGCAGGCGGAACCCACATGGTACCGGTTCACCGTACACTCATCGCAGCCGATCTTGATGCACTCGATGACGTTGGGGTTCTGTTTGTCGCCGCCCATGGCCAGCTTCACCCGCTCGGTGAGGATCGCCCGCTCCTTGTAGACGCAGCAGCGCATGGAGGGTTTGGGGCCGGGGGCGATCTCCATCGGGATCTCCCGGTAGGCCTCGCTCAGCGTTCCCCGGTCGTACCGCTCGATGACCCCCTTCAGGACCCGGTACTTTAGGAGCTGTACGTTTGTGTCAAAAAACATCTCGCTTCTTTCCATCTGTATCCTCCCGCGATTCCGGTATCAGTAGTAGCTGATCTGTACACGTTTGCCCATCTTCCCCAAATAGAGGTGCAGATCCTCCATCAGCCGCAGCTTGATGGACAGGTCGATGGGCATATCCGGGTTTTGGTGGGCGGGGTTCATCGCCCGGCCCACAAACAGGCGCACATCGGTGGCCTCCTCAAACAGCATCTGGCAGATGAGAGAGGCGCCGTCCCGGCGGCCCACCCATTCCCGCACAGCGCCGGAGGTGTCGATGTACTTTTTGGCGTACTCCACCACTCGTTTCATGGTGAGGACGCCCTCGGTACACAGGTCCACCCCATCGATATAGCCGATGGGCGGGATCTCCGGGTCCAGGTAGTCGATCTTGGTCTGCACCTTGGTGTGCAGGTACTTTGCCGCAATGGTGGAGGTGGTGCCGCCGCAGACCACCGTCTTGCCCTCCCCATTGAAGAACAGCTGCATCACCTTTTCGTCGTCCGCCGGGTTCACCGGCGGGCCGATCATCAGGCTCACCTGCATCCGCTCCCGGATGCGCAGCACCGCCACGGTGGTGTCATCCCCCGGCAGGCCCATGTACAGGTCGTTGCAGGCGTCGCTGATCAGCCCCGCCACCGCCCGGGCGGACATCTGGCGGTTGAAGTGGGTGTCCACATACTCCACCACATTCTTCCGCTCCCAGCCGAAGTTCAGCGACTGGCCCACGCCGGCGTGGATGACCCCGTCGCTCATGGCGATGAACACATCCCCCAGCTGGATGGGCATGTGGGTCTCGTAGATCTTTTTGCCGGACATCACCTTTTCCTGCTTGGGGTAGTCAAAATGCTTGCCGTCGCGGATGATGATCACGTCCGGGTTGTCGTACTGCACCAGGGTGATCTCCCCCTGGTGGACCTTGAGGATGGTGAAGGTGGCGTAGGCCACCCCCCGGACCTTACAGACCGGGAGGGTGGCGGCGATCGTCTCCACGCAGTCCTCGATGGGCACGTCCGAGTCGATCATGGTGCCCAGGATCTTGGAAGTGAGGGTGGAGAGGATGTTGGCCTTGACGCCGCTGCCCAGCCCGTCCGCCAACACCATGGTGAAGTCGCCGTTGGCCTTCTGGGGGCGGATCTCCACCCGGTCGCCGCACAGCTCCTCCCCCTTCTTGTTGAGGCTGACCCAGCCGGTCTCCATAAACAGCTTATCCATGGCGTTACTCATCCTCCGCGAGCACCGTATTCTTGATCTGGGTGAGGGCCACCTTGGTCTCCGCGGTGGTCTCGCCCAGCAGAGAGGCGATCTCCTGGACAATGCGCATCTGCTTTTCGATGACGCCGTTGGTGATGTCGATCGTCTTATCCCGGTCCGCGCGGTACCGCTCCTTCTGCTTCTGCTCGGTGGTGATATCCTTGAAGATACCGAACAGGGAGTGATTCTCCTGATCCAGCACCACCGACAGCTCCACATACTTGTCGTGCTCCGCTAGATAGATCCGCTTATCCAGGATGTCGTTGCCGGTCTCCAGCACCGTCTCAAAGTCGGCGGGGTCCATCAGCTCAAAGATCATGGAGCCAAGGAGGGATTTGGAGTTCTGCACGCCGAACAGGTGGCAGGCGGAGATGTTCATCCGCTGGATACACAGGTTCTCATCCAACACGATGATGCCGTTGGGCGAGATGGCAAAGACGTTCTCCGAGAAGCTCTCCGCCTTGCCCAACAGGAACGGCAGGCACATGGTGATATCCGCCTTGCCGTTGTAAACCGCCTTGGCCTTCTCCCGGCAGGAGGGATAGCCGCAGCTGCCACAGTTGAGCTCGTCCTCCGGGCGGGTCTTGCCCATCTTGGCCAAAATCTCCAGGATGGCGCTCTCGGGGGGCACCTGCTCGTGGACAAACTCGTTGGGGTAGTGGCGCACCAAGCCGGACTTGTAGACGGTGGTGAAGTCGTCCTTCCGGTTGGGGTCGGGCTGGGCAAAGGTATCCACCCGCACCCGGCTGTTCAGGATGTTCTGCTGATAGGCCTTGGTGGCGGGTCCGTTGATGCAGCTGCCCTCGCAGGCGCTCATCTCGATGAAATAGCCCCGCAGGCCGCCCCGCTGGATCTCCTCGATGGCGCTGATGCAGTTCTCCACCCCATCCACCGTCAGATATTTCCAGCCGGTGTTCTCGGTGTGCATGCAGCCAATGATGCCGCCCACCCGGGGGAAGAACCGGGAGACCCTGCCCTGCTGGGGCTGGACCTGCTGGGGTTCCACCTGGATCTTCCGCCGCTCAAACCACTGCCTGAGCTCCTCGAAGGTGAGCACGCAGTCCACAAAGCCCGGGACCTTCTCGATCTCCTCCTTTTTGGAGATGCACGGACCGATAAAGACCACATAGGCGTCCGGATATTCGTCCTTGATCTGGCGGCCGCTCACCGCCATAGGGGACTGTACCGGGGCGATGTAGGGGATCACCGCGGGGAAGTATTTCTGGATCAGGGTGACCACCGTGTGGCAGCAGGAGGAGATGATCACATCCTGGCGGTGCTCCTGGATCATCTTCTCATACTCGCTTTTGACAATATAGGCCCCCTCCGCCGTCTCCCGCACATCGGAGAAGCCCAGCTGCTTTAGATACCCGGCCATCTGCTCCAGGCCGGACACCGGGAACTCGCTGATAAACGAGGGGGCCAGGGTGGCGATCACCCGCTGGCCGGAGCCGATGGCTCCCATCACCTCGGTCAGGTCGTTGCGCACCTGCTTGGCGTTCTGGGGGCAGGCCACCACGCACCGGCCGCAGAGGATGCACTCCTTGGGGATGATCTTGGCCTGGCTGTCCGCGAAGCGGATGGACTTCACCGGGCAAGCCCGGATGCACTTGTGGCAGTTTCTACAGTTTGCCTTCTTTAAGCTCAAAACATCCGTCATATTACGCCAGCTCCTTCACTACCTTTTCCTCGAAGATAGACCGGATATTCTCCTCGTTGAGGCCGGTGACCAGCTCGTCGTTGATCTTGGCGGTGACGCCATGCTGGCACTGCCCCAGGCAGAAGGATGCGTTCAGGCTCACCCGGTCCTCCAGGTGATACTCCGCAATCAGGCCTTTGAGCGCATTGATGATGTTGTACGAGCCCTTCAGGTGGCAGGAGCTTCCGATGCAAACATAAATTTCCATACCGATTCCTCCATCAGATTCGTTAAACCACTCCAAAAAATTCGCCGCAGGGGGCGTTTCTTTTAAAGAATACTATAAAATTTGGCGGTTTGCAATCCTCTCCCGGAGGATTTCCGCAAATTGTGTCACAAATTTATCATAGCATATTGTTAATAATTTGACAATAGGGCCTGCAGATATTTTCTCCCCGCCTCCGGTCAACGCAACAGCTTTCGCCGCTCCCGGTAATCGGGCATCCGGCGGGCCATCTCCCGGTGGAAACCCGCCTGGTGGTTGGGCTCCAAAAAGTGGACATATTCGTGGAGCACCACATACTCCACCGCCGCCAGCGGCTGGCCCATCAGCCGCTTGTTCAGCGTGATGTACCCCTTCCCCGGATGGCAGACCCCCCATCGGGACTTCATCCACCGCACCCGCAGCTGGGGCTGCCGGGGGATCTGCCCCTGGAATTGAGGCCAGATCTCGTCGCTGATCCGGCCAAACAGCCGCAGGCACTCCTCGTCGCTGTAGTCCTCCGCCCGCGCCTGGGCCTCCTGCTGAGCGCGCAGCTCCATCCGCTCCCGGGCGGCCAAAATCCAGGCCCGGCGGGAGGCCACAAACCGGTCCACCTCCTGCAAGGGAACCCAGCGGGGGGCGGAAACCGCCACCTCCCCCTGGGCGGACACCCGCAGATTTAAGTTTTTCACCGGCTTTCGGGTCAACCGGTAGTCGATCCCCTCCGCCTGGCGCCAGGCCCCCTTCCCCATCAGCCCACCACCTCAAAGCCGTGTTCCAAGACTGGTTCCAGCCTCTTCACCCGCACCTCGTCCACCTGGGCGTAGCGGTTTCCCTGGCGCACTGCGGCCAAAAACTGGTCCACCTCTCCGGCCGGGCCCTGTACCTCAATCTCCACCTCGCCGTCCTCCAGGTTCCGCACCCAGCCGGTGAGCTGGAGCAGCCGGGCGGTGTAGTTCACATAGTACCGAAACCCCACGCCCTGTACCATACCGGCCACCAGAAGGCGGTACCGCACCATTCTGCCATCCCCCATTCCCTGTTATCCTAGGCCGGGCCAAAGGCGCCGCCCGGCGTCCATCCCCTTTAAAGGCGCTCCTCCATCGCCCGGATCACCGCATGGAGGGTTTTGATCCGGGCGTATCGCTTGTCGTTGGACTCCACCACAAGCCAGGGCGCATAGGCAGTGTTGGTGCGCTGGAGCATCTCGTCCACCGCCTGCTCGTAAGCCGGCCATTTTTCCCGGTTGCGCCAGTCCTCATCGGTGATCTTGTACCGCTTCTCCGGGGTGTTCTGCCGGTCCTGGAACCGGCGCAGCTGCTCCTCCTGGTCGATATGGAGCCAAAATTTCAGGATGATCGCCCCCCAGCGGGACAGGTCCCGCTCGAACCGGTTGATCTCGTCATACGCCCGGGCCCACTGCTCCGGGGTGCAGAACCCTTCGATCTGCTCCACCATCACCCGGCCGTACCAGGTGCGGTCGAAGATGGCGATGTGCCCATCCCGGGGCAGCGCCTGCCAAAACCGCCAGAGATAGTGGCGGTTTTTTTCCGGAGGCGTGGGGGCGCTGATGGGCACCACCTGGTAGCCCCGGGCATCCAACGCCCGGGCCAGGCGCTTGATGTTGCCCCCCTTTCCCGCCGCGTCCCAGCCCTCGTAGGCCAGGATCATGGGGATCCTTTCCCGGTAGAGCAGGCCGTGCAGCTCCTCCAGCCGCTTCTGGCACCGATCCAGCTCCTTGCGGTAGGGCTCCTCCTCCAGGGCGGGGCTCAGGTCCACCTGGGCCAGCCGGGGAGAGGGCTGCAGCGGGATATCCGGGGAGGTGCGGATGGCGGGGGCTGCGGAGACGGCAGGCTGCTGCTCCCGCTGGGCGATTGCCTGTTCCAGCGCTTCCGCCACCCGGGTAAATACCTTGCGCATGGCGTACCGCCGGTCGGTGGCCTCCACCAGCATCCAGGGAGCGGTCACATGGTCGGTGCGGCAGATCATCTCCTCAAAGGCCTCCAGGCAGCGGTCGTAGTGGCGGTTGTGCTCCCAATCCCGCTGGGTCACCCGCCACCGGGTAGCCTTCTTCTTCTCCAGGCGTTCAAAACGCTTCTTCTGTTCCTTTTTGGAGATATGCAGGAAAAATTTCAGCAGCAGATAGCCGTCGTCCACCAGCATCTGCTCAAAGTCCTCGATCTCCCGGTACCGGCAGTCCAGCTCCCGCTGGGACAGGTCCTCCTCCTCCCGGGCCAGGGTCACCTCCCGGTACCAGCTGCGGTCAAAGATGGCCATGTCCCCATAGAGGGGCAGCTTTTGCCAAAAGCGGCGCATCCAGGGATACCGCTGCTCGTCAGCTGTGGGGGAGGTGATGCTGTAGACAGCATAGCCCCGGGGGTCCAGGTTGGCAATCAGGCGGGAGATCATCTCCCCCTTGCCGGAAGCCCCCCACCCTTCAAATACCAGGATGGTGGGAATTTTGAGCGCCCGGGCCCTCTGCTGCAGAACCCCCAGCCGCTTTTTCAGCGGGCCGGAGACCGCCTCCCACTCCTCCGCCTCCAGTTTACAGGTCAGATCCAACGCTTCCAAGGACATCCAGACCCCTCCTTTACAAAAAGCTTCCATGTGTTTTTTACCGCGGCTGTTCGCCGTCCAGTGGGATGCAGCGCCAGCAAAATACCGCCGGGGTCCCACAGAAGGAGAATTGGAACCCCTCCCGCCGCCAGCTCACCAGGTCGGGACGCTCCAACGTCTCCACCCGTCCAAGCCGCATCCGCAGCCCGATCCCCTCCCGCTTGAGCAGCGCCTCCTTGCGGGTCCAGACCTCCAGGACCCGCTGGGGATCCCGGGCGTATGCCCGCTCTGTGGGGGTAAAATACCGGTCCGCCAGCCCTGGCCGCACCGGCCGGCCCAACCGCTCCAGATCCAGCCCCACCGGCGCCTCCGAGAGGGCCACCGCCACCCCGCCCCGGGTATGGGCCAGGCTTACCTGCACCTGGGGGTACTCGGGCAGCCAGGGCTGCCCGCCAGGCAGGTGCTCCACCCGGGCCGGGCCGCCCAGCGCCGCTGCCAGCAGCCGCCGGCAGGCCGCCGGCAGATCCTCCGATTGGGTATGGGCAAACCACACCTGATTGGTCATGCCGGCCCCTCCTTTTCGTAGGTCACCAGCCAGAAGTCCGCCTCCGTCTCCAACCGGTCCAGGGCCTCCAGCCGCCGGGCCCCCTCCGCCGGGGTCCGGTAGTAATAGGGGGTCATGAGAAATAGGCTGTGGATCAGCGGTTGCCCCTCCAGGGCCAAGGGGAAGGTCAGCCGCTCCCGGGAACGGATGGCAAAGCCGGGCAGTACAAACGTCTTTTCCGGGTTCTCATAGGGGGCGTCATAGAGCACCTGTTTGAGGCCGAATAGGTGCCGGGCCGCGGGATAGGCCGCCACAAACCGCCCCTGGGGGGACAAAATGCGGGCAAACTCCTGGGGGGCCAAGGGGGAAAATACGTTGTAGCAGAGATCCACGCCCCCATCCCCCACCGGCAGCGCAAACAGGCTGGCCACCGCAAACCGTCCGGATTTACAGCGCCCGGCGGCATGGCGGACCGCCGCTTTGGACAGGTCCACGCCCCCCAAATCCAGCTCCCGCCCCTCCCGGCAAAAGGCCTGGGCCAGGCGGGCGGCATAGTACCCCTCCCCGCACCCCAGGTCCAGCACCCGGGGCCGGGCAGACCCGGCGGTCTGCATCAGAACCGTCCGGTTGAGGGCGTCCGAAAGGGGCTGATAGCTGCCGCTATCCAAAAACTGGGTGCGTCCATGCACCATCTCCCGGTTGTCTCCCGGATCCCGGCTGCCTTGCCGGTTGGGGCGCAGCAGGTTCACATAGCCTTGGGAAGCCCGGTCATAGGTATGGCCCCGGGCGCAGCGGCAGATGCGGGCCTCCCAGGTCAAGGGTTCCCCACAGATTGGGCAATCAAACATAAAATCCCTCCAAAAGGGCTGTTGCTTTTATCCATTGTACCAGCAAACGTCCACCACGTCAAATTTCATTTGCCGCACGGGGCCGGACGGGATATAATGGAAAGAGAAAAAGGAGGCTTTTCCATGGCAATCAGACTTCTTGCGCTGGATATGGACGGCACCGTCCTGCAAAACGACGCGGTTACCGTCTCCCAGGCCAACCTGGCGGCGATCCGGGCCGCAATCGGGCTGGGGGTGGCGGTTACCTACTGCACCGGGCGGATGCGCCACCGGCTGCCCCAGGCGCTGCTGGCTGGCGCGCCGGAGATCCAATATGCGGTCACCTCCAACGGGGCGGTGGTCAGTGATTTGTGTTCAGGAAAATTACTTTACAGTGATACCTTCTCCCCAAAGGCCGCCGGGGACCTGGCCGCCGCCCTCTCCAGATTTCCTATTCCGGTGGATGTCTACTGCGACGGCTACAACTACTGCGAACAGCGGGCAGCTGACTACATCCGCACCCTGCCCATTGCCCCCTCCCGGATCCAGGAGGCGATGCGCGGACGGAAACTGGTATCCGATCTGCCCCGGTTTTTATACGAAACCAGCCTGCCCATCGAAAAAATCAACCTCTACAGCGTCCCAGAAACCTGCCGCGCCCAGGTACGGGCACTGCTGGAGGCCACCGAGGGGATCCGGATCACCTCCTCCTTTGCCGGGAACCTGGAGATCAACACCGCCACCGCCACCAAAGCCCACGGTTTGGCCCATTTGGGGGCCATTTTGGGGATCTCCCCCCAGCAGACCATGGCCATTGGAGACAGCCAGAACGACCTGGAGATGCTCCAGTACGCCGGGCTGCCGGTGGCCATGGGCAACAGCTCCCAGGAGGTGCTGAACCAGGTGCGGGAGGTCACCGGTACCAACCAGGAGGATGGGGTCGCCCAGGCGATCGAAAGGTTTATCCTCCGTCCCGCCCGGGAGGCTGTGTATTGATTTTTCTGTAAAGTTTATTTGCTTTCCTGTCTTAAAAACGGCTGCCAAAACCCGATCCGAGAGGTGTTTTGGCAGCCGTTTCCTGTAAAGTTGTTTTACGTTACAGCATATTTAAGGCCATTAGCGGTTCCGATTGATTCGGTAGAGCAGGTTGAGCCCCATAGCCAAAACCGGCAGCAGTATCCGCAGCTCTAAAAATCCCAAAGGGGAAAAGCCGATGTTCGCATCCAACACCAGGCCCAAAACCCAGGCGCCCAATGTGGACAGGATTGCACAGCCGTACATCCATACTCCTCCTTTATAGGAAACTTTCCAACAGCCGCAGGCCGTACCAGGCCGGGGAGAACAGCCGCAGCGCCCCCAGCCCATAGGGCAGCCGGGCGGGATCGATCAGCGCACCGGAAAAGAACACGTCTCCAAAGCACCACAGGGGCAGCAGCACCGCCAAAACCCGCTGAAACCGCCGGGCAGCGCCGGCCGCCAGATAGCACAGGGCGGCTAGGACGGCCAACGCCGCCGACAGCACCGCCCGGGCCTGCCAGGGGTAGTAGGCGTTGGGCAGGAAGACCCCGGCAGCCAGCTGGGCAGCCGCCAACACCGGAATATTCAGCAGTAGCTCCCCCGCCGCACTTCCCAGGGCGGTCCCCATCCGGCGGCCGCCCAACACCGCCAGCTGGCGCAGGGCCTGCTGGCGCCGGGGGGAATCCAGCAGGGCGGCGGCCACCGCCGACGCCAAGAAGGCGGTGACCAGGCAGGCATAGAAGAGCGGCTGGGCGCCGCCCTGGGCCAGGCGCTCCAGGGGCGCCCCCTTCCCCAGCTCCACCACCTCCACCGTCATAGGCGGTTCGGTTTTGGACAGGCGCTGGAAGGTCTCCGCGGTCCCCTGGGTGGGCTGGCCGCTCTGCCGCAAAAACTCCAGGGCAATGGTGGGGGCATCCACCTGGTTGGCGGCGGTGAACACCAGCTCATCCAGCAGCGGACGCATGTAGGAGCCATCGGTGACCAGCGCCGTCACCTCCCCCTCCTCCAACAGGTAGCCGCAGTGGAGGGTCCCGGTAAGGATATCCCGTTCCAGCTCCCGGCGCTGGGTATACCGCCGGTAGCGGAAATCCTCCCCCGACAGGAGCTGTCCGGCCACCTGCTCCCCCCAGGTCCCTCGGGGAAGCAGGCCCACCTCCAGGCTCAACCGGTTTTCCTGTGGCAGGGCGGCCGCCAATGTTGCCGCCAGCAGCAAAAAACAGAGGGCGCAGGCCCAAAAGGCGGAGGAACGCAGCCGGCAAACCAGATGGGCGCGCAAAAGGGTCAGGAAGTAGCGCATTGGCGTCCCCTCCTTCCAAACCAGGCCAGCGCGGCGGCCGTCCACAGCAGAATCCCCATAGCCAGCGGCTGCCAAAGGGGCTGCCCCGGCTCCCCGAACACCTGCCCCAGCAGCCGCAGCCCCTGCCAGAAGGGCAACAAGGGCGCCAGCCGTTCAAACCCCACCGGCATCAGGGCCAGCGGCAGAAAACCGCCGCCGCAGGCCCCCATCCCCAGGGCGCAGAGGATACAGGCGGCGGCACAGGGGGCATAGGCCCGAAACAGCACCGCTGCCAGGCAGACCCCTCCGCCCACCAAGAGGGCCAGCAGGAGCAGGTGCGGCCAGGAGGCCACCTGCAGAGCCAACAGCCCCCGGGCGGCCGCTGTGATCAGGATGCACAGCACCAGCGTCAACAGGTAGACATGGGCAGCGGCGGCAAAAAACAGGGAAATCCGCCGCCCGCAGCTCCGGGAAAAGGCCCACAGATCCCGGCAGGCGGGCTGGAACAGAAAGCCATAGGCAAAGAGCAGCACCACCGCCGCTGCCAGCAGGTAGTAGGCGGGCAGGGACAGGCCCCCGGAGGCGGAGAGCTCCTCGATCTCCAACGGGTCCAGCCGGTCAAAAAATGCCCGCAGGTAGGCCATATTGATCCCCGCCAACAGGATATCGTACTGGCGGGCGTCCATCCCCCGGCCGTAGCCAATCTGCTCCTGCACCGTGTAGACCCCCAGCTGGGCGTTGGTAAGCCAGCTGGCCCCGGCCTCGGCGATGCGCTCCACCCACAGGGCCTCCAGGGGGGAACCCACATCCACCTGGAGCTTGGGGGAGAGGTTGGAGCCGTTGAGTACGCTCTCCAAAAAGCCATCAGGGACGGTGACCACAGCGGTGTAACCGCTCCCCGGTTCTGGCTCCTGGTCCAAAAAGCGCAGCTTCAAAATCCCCTCCAACCCCTGGACCGGTCCGGCCTGGGCCAACCACTCCATCGCCTGCTGGCTCAGGGGGTTCTGGTCCCGGTTCACCACCGCCACCACCGCCCGGGGATGCTCCGTTTGAGGCTGCAGGGCAAAGCCCAGCCCCACCAACCCCGCCAAAACCAAAAAAACGCAAAGCAAACACAGCAGCCGGCGGCTGCTGTGTTTGCATGCGATCCAAAACGAAACGATCAATAACCTCATAGAAACTCCCAACAGGGATCTGCCGGCCCAGGGGTCAGGCAGCGGGCTCCATCATGCTGACGCCCATCAGGCTGCCCATCAGCGGGCCCACCAGATTCTCGAAGCCATCCATATACTTCTGCAGCTCCGCGTTCAGCTCTTCCTGGCTGGCGGTGAGCAGCTCCAGGGTGGGACGGCTGATGGTGTAGGGGCCCTCCACCGGCGTGCTGGTGGCGCTGGCCGAGCAAGAGAAGCCGATTACCTCGCCCGCAGAGCCGATGCTCATCTGGATGGTGGGGAAATCGTAGGTCACGGCGTCCCCGTCCTCGGTGACGGTGCCCTCCATATTGAAGTTGACCGTCGCGTCCATATTGGCATCCGGATAGGCCTGATCCTGGACATTGATGGTATAGTCAAAGCCCAGCTGGTAGCTGCCATCCTGGCCCATGGAGATGGTCTCGGTCATATCGGCCACCACGCCCTCGGTCTCCGGCAGGCTCAACGAGACCGCAATCTGGTAGACGCCGTCCTGGTAGGTGGCGGTGACCGGCACATTCAGCTCCACCGCCGTGCCGCTCTCTGCGTCGGAGGCCTTCAGATAGAAGGCGCCCTCCTGGTTGTGGTTCTCGTCCTCGGTGTAGAAGAAGCGCAGCTCCTCCAGGCCTTGGGCCGCCAGCTCGGGGCTATCCAGGGAGATGTCCATGCCGCGGATCAAATCGCCGCTGCCCACCTTCACCACCACATGCAGGGGCAGCTCGGGCATCTCCTCGCTCTGGAGCACGGACAGCATCTCCTGCTGGAGCCAATCCTGGTAGTTCAGCTCCATGCCGCCGGCGGCGTTGTACAGCCCCGCCATCGCCTGGCCGACGCTGCTGTCCACATAGATATACTCCACCAGGTCGCTGAGGAACTGCTTGACATTGCTGCCGGGGATGTCCATGGCGTAGACCTTCAGCCCATCCTCGCTGCCCAGATCCTCATAGGTGGCGCCCTCCCGCAGAGTGGAGAGCATGGCCATAATGTCCTCCTCCATCTCGGCGCTGGCGCCCTGGATGTTCATCAGGGCATTCATGTACTGCAGCAGGGCCTGGATGGCGTCCTGGGCCTGCTGGGCCTCCTCCGGGGAGATGCTTCCGGCGGTGAGCGGGCTATTGGTCAGATCCTCCGCCAGCGTCTGCAGGTTGACCGACAGGGCGGTCTCGGAGAAATCCGGCACGCCAAACGCCACCTGGTCGGGGGAGAGATAGCCATACAGCCCCAGCAGATCCATGCCGGCCAGCTGCAGGGTGCCATCCAGCTCATAGACGCTGTTCTCCGGGTCGGAGACAAAGGTCCCGTGCATCCCGCTGCCCTGGACAAACTGGTTGACCAGCGCCAGCTCCTCCGGCGACGCGCTGGCGAACTCCAGCGCCCCCAGGGTAAACTGGAAATCCGAGCTGCGGGCGCCGCTTTCGCCGCCATAGAGCAGGCGGAAGGCGGGCAGCTCCTCCTGCAGCTGCTGCAAAAACGCCTCCTGGTCCTGGGCGGTGGCCTCAAACGCCTTATCCAGCGCCTTTTCCGGGTCCCCGCCGAACACGCCCAGGGCAAAGCAGGCCACAATGGCGATGATCAGCACCACAATGATCCCGCCCAGCACCATGGGGAGCTTGCTCTTGGGGGCGGGGGCGGCCGCCTGGTCCGCCGCAAGCGCCGGCTCCGGACTGGGGGTCACCGGGGCCTCCTGGTTCGCAGAGGGCATGCCCTCCTGATTGTTCTCCATCTGGTTTTCATCCATAGGAACTCCTCCTTTTCCATTCACAGATTTGTTTTCGCTCTATTGGTTATGCGTTTGCAAGGATCTCGATGGTGCGGGTCAGACGCTTTGGCGGGGGGACTTGGCTCAAGTCCAACTCCTCCTGGATGCGGCCCGCCTTTAAAAGCAATAGCCGGTCCGCGCAGGCCGCAATGGCGGCCGGGTCGTGGGAGGAAAACAGGATGCCCGTCCCCTCCCCGCGCAAAGTGTGCAGCAGGGTGAGGATCACCTGGCGGCTCTGCAAATCCAGGGCGGTAAACGGTTCATCCATCAAAAGCCACTGGGGCCGGCCGGAGAGGGCCGCCGCCAGGCCGGCCCGGCGCTTGATCCCGCCGGACACCCGGCTCACCCGTTTTTTCCGGTGGGGCTCCAGCTCCAGCGCCTGTTCAGGCGACTGGGGGGCAAAGAGGGCGGCTTTGGGGCGGCGGTTGGCCGCGTACCAGAGGGCCAAGTTCTCCTCCACCGTCAGGTCCTCCAGCAGGCTGCTCTCCTGGGGCAGGTAGCCCAGCTTCCCCTCCCGGAGGATCCGGCCGCCGTCCGCCTTTTGCAGGCCGGCGGCGATGGTGAGCAGGGTGGTCTTCCCTGCGGCGTTGGCCCCCGCCAGGCAGACGGCCTCCCCCGGGCGCAGCTCTAGATCTACCCCTTGGAGCACCCGCGCCGGGCCGTACGCCTTGGTAAGGCCTTGCAGTTGAAACATCCCTCAATCACCGCCTTGCCCCCTAGTATATCACAGCTTTCACAAAAAGTCACCCCATCCGTTTTTCTCCGGCAAAACCGAATGGTTTTGGCCTGTATCCTATAGAACCGCCGCCGGAAGGGAAAAGGGACAGCGCCCCGCCCCGATTCTTGGAGCGAGAACTACTTTTTCCAGTTTTCTCATATAAGTAGGGTGAATACCTGGAAACAGTGGTGACGCTATGAAAAAAGTCCAGCGGTTTGTAATGAACGCCTTGATCCTCACCGGCACCTCCCTGCTGATGAACGGGGTGGGGGTCTGGTTCAACCTCTACATTGCCAAAAAGATCGGCTCCCAGGGGATGGGGGTCTTCCAGCTGATCATGTCGGTCTACGGCCTGGCGGTCACCTTCGCCACCTCCGGCATCAACCTGGCCTCCACCCGCCTGGTGGCGGAGGAGCTGGGGAAAAATAGCGGGAATATCCGCCCCGCCATGGCCCGCTGCCTGGGGTATGGGTGCTTTTTTGGGGCTGCCGCCGGAGCGGTCCTGTTTTACAGCGCGCCCTGGATCGGGCTGGCGGTATTGGGCTCGGGGGCGACCGTCCGGCCGCTCAGGGTGATGGCCCTCTCCATGCCGTTTTTGTCCATGTCCTGCGCCCTGGGCGGATATTTCAACGCGGTGGGGCGGGTGGCCAAGTCTGCGGCCGCCTCGGTGCTGGAGCAGTTTTTGAAGGTCACCCTCTCCATGGCCGCCCTGACGCTGCTGATGCCGCCGGGCTTGGAGTACGCCTGTCTGGCGATCACCGGCTCTGGCGTGGTGGCGGAGGGGATCTCCTGGCTGGCGGCCTTCCTCTTCTACCGGGCCGACAGCCGCCGCTACCGCAGGCCCGCCAGCCAGGGGCGGCGGCTTTTGGCCCGGATGCTGGGCATCGCCCTGCCGGTGGCGGCCAGCTCCTACCTGCGCACCGGGCTTACCACCGTAAAAAACCTGCTGGTGCCCATCCGGCTGCAGGCGGGCGGCCTTTCGGCCGGGGCCTCCCTCTCCATGTTCGGGACGGTACATGGGTTGGCACTGCCGGTGATCCTCTTCCCCGCCGCCTTTTTAAACTCCTTTTCCAACCTGAGCATCCCGGAGATCGCCCGCAGGCACAGCCAGGGGCAGCCGATCGGCCACCTGATGGAGCGGCTGATCAGCTTCAACCTGCTCTGCTCCCTGGGGGTCTGTGGCGTGCTCTTCTCCTTCCCCCGCCAGATCGCCGCCTTTCTATCCCCCAACCCGGATCTGGCCGTCTATATCCGGCTGCTGGCCCCGGTGGTGCCGGTGATGTATCTGGACACCGCAGTGGACTGCATGCTCAAGGGATTGGATGAACAGGTGGCGGTGATGCGCTACAACGTGTTGGATGCGGCGGGCAGTATGCTGTGCGTCTACTGCCTGTTGCCCGTGTGGGGGATCAAGGGGTATCTCCTGGTGATCGTGTGCAGCGAGGTGTTCAACTTCTCCCTGAGCCTCTCCCGGCTGGCCAGCGTCTCCCGCTTCCCCTTCGATCTCTATGAAAAGCTGCTCAAACCCCTCTGCTGTATCGGTATCTCCGCCCTCTCGGTGAAACTGCTGCTGCGGGCGGGGGTTTTGCCCAGCCTGCCCGGGCTGGCCGGGGCCGCCCTGCCCGTCCTGCTCTCGGCCGCCGGCTATCTGGCGCTATTGCGGCTGAGCGGCTACTCCGGGCGGCCGGTAGGCGGGCCTTGTGCCAAAGACACCTGCCCTCACCCATAAACACGAGAACGGCTGCCCATCCTTGCCCGGATAGGCAGCCGTTTTTCCATATCAAACCGGATAGCGGGGGACCCCCTCCCCCAGCCAGCCGGACAGGTTCTCCTCCAGCTGCCGGATCCGCCGCTCCAGGGCGTCCCGGGTGGCAAAGCCAATGTGGGGGGCGAGCACCACATTGGGGGCCTGCAGCAGCGGATGCTCGGGCGGGAAGGGCGGCTCCAGGTCCAGTACGTCGAGGCCGGCGCCCGCCAGCCTGCCCTCCTGCAGCTGCTGGGCCAGGGCGGCGCTATCCACCAGGCCGCCCCGGGCGGTGTTGATGAGGATGGCGGAGGGCTTCATCACCGCCAGCCGCTGGCGGTTGAGCAGCTGCTGGGTCTGCGGGGTGAGCGGCAGATGCAGGGAAAGGATGTCGCTCTGGCGCAGCAGGGTATCCAGGTCCACAAAGGGAAACCCGGTCTCCGGTTTTGGGGTGCGGTTATAGCAGAGCACCCGGCAGCCAAACGCCTGGGCAATCCGGGCCACCCGCAGGCCGATGCTCCCCGCCCCTGCAACGCCGAACGTCTTGCCCTCCAGCTCCACCCCCATGAGGCCCCGCTGGCCCTGTTGGGTGCGGGAGGCGCGGTCGCAGGCGACCACCTTGCGGGTGACCGCCAGGAGCAGCGCAAAGGTCATCTCCGCCACCGCATTGGAGGCATAGCCGGGCGTGTTGCAGACAGCGATCCCCTGTTCCCGGCAGGCCGGCAGGTCGATGCGGTCCACCCCGGTGATCAGGGTACACAGCAGCTTGAGCCGGGGGCACTGCCGGAGCACCTGGCGGCTGAACGGCAGATCTAAAAAGATCACCGCATCCGCCTCGCGGCAGCGCCCGGCCAGTTCCTCCCCGCTCTGGGGCGGGGTCCCATAGGAGATCACCTCCATCCGGTCCCCCACCGTCCGGCGCAGCAGCTCCTCCAGGCGCTTTTGGGGGATGTGCAGCGGTTCTGCAATCACCAATTTCACGATAGGCCCTCCCCTGTTTGGATGGACTCCTCCCGCAAGGGGAGCCGTACCCGGCAGATAGTCCCCTCCCCCGGGGCGCTCTGATAGGCAATGGCGCCCCGGTGGAGGTCCAAAATGCGCTTCACAATCGACATGCCCAGGCCGTTGCCCTCCCGGGAGCGGGAGCGGTCCTCCTGGTAGAATTTTTCAAAGATCCGCCGCTGGGTCTCCTGGGTCATGCCAATGCCGTCGTCGGCAATCTCCACCATGGCATATTGGCCCTGTTCCCGCAGCTTGATGGAGATGTTCCCCTCCGGGCCGGTGAATTTAATGGCGTTGGAGAGCAGGTTGATCCACACCTGTTGGATCAGCTCCTGATCCCCCTGCAGCTCCACCCGGTCCAGCTGGATATCCAGGCTGATCCCCTTGGCGCTCCACTGGTTCTCCATCAATAGGATCGTCTGGCGGATCTGCTCATCCAGGGAGAAGCGGGTGGTCTTCTGCATGGCGCTCTGATTTTCCAGGCTGGACAGGCGCAGCAGGTTGGAGGAGAGGGAGTCCATCCGGTTGGCCTCCTTATAGATAAGGCCGGTGTATTTTTGGAATTTCTCCCGGCTCAGCTGGGAAAAGGGGGTGGAGGTGAGCAGCTTGACGCCGCCCCGGATGGCGGCGATGGGGGTTTTGAACTCGTGGGAGACGCTGCTCACAAAGTCCTTGCGCAGGTATTCGATGTTGCGCAGCTCCCGGACCATCCAGTTGAAGTTGCGCACCACATGGCCCATCTCGTCCCGGCTCTTGTGGTCCACCGAGACGTCGAAGTTGCCCCGGGCCACCTCCTGGATGGCGGCGTCCAGCTTTTTGATCGGCCGCACCGCCCGGCGCAGCACCACCACAAGGCAGATGCTGGCGATGGCGGCGCTCAGCAGCAGCGCCCGCATCAATAGCCAATGGAACTGGACCAGCTGCCCGTTCTCCTGGTTGAACGCCTGTACATAGAAAAAACCGCCCTCCATCGGCATCACCCAAGCGGAGGAGGTGGACTCGATCTGGAAATAGAGGCGCATGGGCTCCATCTCCAACCCCCGGAAATATTCCGGCAGCTGGGCTTTGTTGGTATAGAAGGCGGCGAAGTCCGCCTGCTCCTGGACCAGCGGCAGCACCTCCTGGGGGGTGAGGTCGAAACGCTCCATCATCCCCACCAGAAAGTCCACCAGCCCCTGTATCTGGTCGGTGGCGAATTTGG
>DXES01000014.1 GCA_019114825.1 Candidatus Anaerotruncus excrementipullorum | reverse complement strand
CGAGCAGTCGGGCCACATCATCTTCCGGGAGTTTATGACCACCGGGGACGGGCAGCTGTCCGGACTGCAGCTGCTGGGCCTGATGAAGGAGCAGGGCAAGCCCCTCTCCCAGCTGGCGGCGGTGATGCAGGTCTATCCCCAGACGCTGGTGAATATCCACGCCACCCCCGCCCGCAAGGCCGCCTTCGCCCAGGATGAACGGGTGCGGCAGGCGATCGATGCCGCCAGCCGGCAGCTGGGGGACAACGGCCGGGTGCTGGTGCGCCCCAGCGGCACCGAGCCGCTGATCCGGGTGATGGTGGAGGGCCGGGAGCTGGAGGAGATCGAAGGGATTGCGCGGGAGCTGGCGCAGGTGATCGAAGGATAGGAGGAACGCACAGGGATGCGAGCGGCCACAGGATGGCAGGACTATGAAATTTTGGATTGCAGCGGCGGGGAGAAGCTGGAGCGGTGGGGGGATGTGACCCTCATCCGCCCCGACCCCCAGGTAATTTGGAATACCCCCAAGGACGCCCGGTGGCGCAGGGCGGACGCCAGGTACCAGCGTTCCGCCTCCGGCGGCGGCAGCTGGCAGGAGGCGGGGCTCAGAAAGCAGTCCTGGCAGATCGGCTACCGGGAGCTGCGGTTCCATATCCGCCCCACCGGCTTTAAACACACCGGCCTGTTCCCCGAGCAGGCGGTGAACTGGGACCTGATGGGGGAGTTGATCCGGGGGGCGGGACGGCCGGTCTCGGTGCTGAACCTGTTCGCCTATACCGGAGGGGCCACCCTGGCCTGCGCGGCGGCGGGGGCCAAGGTCTGCCATGTGGACGCCGCCAAGGGGATGGTCCAATGGGCCCGGGATAACGCGGCCCTCTCCGGCCTGGACGGGCGGCCGATCCGCTGGATTGTGGACGACTGCCGCAAGTTTGTGGAGCGGGAGATCCGCCGGGGGGTCCGGTATGACGGCATCGTCATGGACCCGCCCAGCTACGGCCGGGGCCCCGGCGGAGAGGTCTGGAAGCTGGAGGACAGCATCTACGACCTGGTGCAGACCTGCGCCGGGGCGCTGTCGGACAGGCCCCTCTTCTTCCTGCTCAACTCCTATACCACTGGCCTGTCCCCCTCGGTGATGGCCTACATCCTGTCGGTGACGGTGCGGGAGCGGTTCGGCGGCGTGGTCTCGGCGGACGAGATCGGCCTGCCGGTCACCCGCACCGGGCTGGTGCTCCCCTGCGGCAGCACCGCCATTTGGAGGGAGCAGCCATGAGAAAACGCCTTTTTGCGGCGGCCCTGGCAGCGGCGCTCTTGTCCGGCTGCGCCGGACGGGCCCCGGAACCGCCTGCGGCTTCCTCCAGGGCGGCGGAAATGGCCTCGCCGGCGCCCGCTGTGAGCAGCTCCCAGGCGGCAGAGGCCTCCTCCGCCCCGGCGGCGGAGCCGCTGCCCGGCCCCGGCAACCAGCTGGCCCAGGGGGACAGCTGCCTGATGCTGGCCGACCGCCTTTTGATGACCCAGGCGCCGGAGGGGGAGCAGAGCGCCAGCCAGCAGCTGATACAGGAGTTCCGGGAGCGGATGCTGGTGACCCTGGACCAGGGCCCCAATGCCCCCGGCGGCATCGAGGAGCTGGTGGAGCAGAGCCCGGAGGCGGTGGTTTTCCCCAACGCCCGGATGTTTGAGGTCCTGGGGATGGACAGCGCCGCCTACCACTATGAGCGGGCCAACGCCTTTTTCGAAAACCACCGGGCGGGCCAGGCCGACTCCCTGGTGGTGGTGGGCAGCGGGGGTACGCTGATCCTAAACCTGGAGGTGCTGCGCACCGAGAAGGGGACCTTGACCCGCTACCTCCTGGATCTGGATGACACCTTCCTGCAGACGGTGGAGACGGTCTCCGAGACCGAGGCCGCTTGGAATGTGGGCGGCAAACCGGAGCGGGAGTGGGGGATGCAGTTCCCCAAATACGGCCTGGTGCCGGTGTTGATTGCAGGCCAGGCCCACCCCGCCACCCCCCAGGAGGCGGCCCAGGCGCTACAGAGCTACCTGGAGACCGATCCCAGCAGCGGCAACTGGCCGGAGGGGGAGCTGGCCCTGGAGGAGCTGCCCGCCCGGCAAATAGCGGGAGAATCCTGCTGGGCTTTCCGGGCGGCCGGCTACTTGGGTTCCCAGACCCTCCTGGTCAACGAGGATTTGAGCCATTTTTACCGGATGGAAGTGATCGAACAGGGCAGGGAGGGGCCGGTTTTGCAGGTCCGGCCCGCCCAGTCGCCGGAGGAGCTGGCGGCTGCCGCCCTGCCACAAGGGCCGATCCGGGAGGAATAAACCAAGCCGGGCGGTATCCTACCGGGGAACCGCACCGAGAAGGAGACAACCATATGGGAGATTTTATCAGCGCCGATGGGGTGGTGTTCGGCTACCCCAAGGAGAACGGGGACCTGAACATCGTGCTGCGGGGGGTCACCCTCCATATCCGGGAGGGGGAGTTTGTGGCGGTATTGGGCCACAACGGCTCGGGCAAATCCACCATCGCCAAGCATATGAACGCAATCCTGGTCCCCAATGAGGGGCAGGTCACGGTGGATGGGATCCCCACCACCCAGGAGGAGCGCCTCTATGACATCCGCCAGCGGGTGGGCATGGTGTTCCAGAACCCCGACAACCAGATCGTAGCCACCGTGGTGGAGGAGGACGTGGCCTTTGGGCCGGAAAACGTGGGCGTGGAGCCCGCCGAGATCCGCCGCCGGGTGGACGGGGCGCTGGCGGATGTGGGCATGAGCGAGTATAAGCTCCATGCCCCCCACCAGCTCTCCGGCGGCCAAAAACAGCGGGTGGCCATCGCGGGGATCATCGCCATGCGCCCCCGGTGCATCGTGCTGGACGAGCCCACTGCCATGCTGGACCCCAAGGGCCGCCGGGAGGTGATGTCCACCATCCAGCGCCTCAACCGGGAACACGGCATCACGGTGGTGCTGATCACCCACTATATGGAGGAGGCCGCCCAAGCGCAGCGGGTGGTGGTGATGAATGACGGCAAGATCCTCTGGGACGCCACCCCCCGGGAGGTCTTTTCCCACGTGCAGGAGCTCAAGGAGGTGGGGCTGGATGTGCCCCAGGCCACCGAGCTCTGCTGGCGGCTGCGCCAGGCGGGGCTGGACCTGCCGGGGGATGTGCTCACCGAGGAGGAGGCCGTGGCGGCCATCTCCAAGCTGCTGGAGGAGGTGCGTGGGTGATGCTGGCGATCAAAACAGAGCAACTGACCTATACCTACTCCCAGGGCACCCCCTTTGAGAAGGTGGCGGTGGACCATGTGGACCTGGCCATTGAGCAGGGGGAGTTTGTGGGGGTCATCGGCCACACCGGCAGCGGCAAAAGTACGCTGATCCAGCACTTCAATGGGCTGCTCAAGCCCACCTCCGGCAAGGTGCTCATCGAGGGCACCGACATCTGGGGCCAGGGGGTCAACATCCGGGACTACCGGTTCAAGGTGGGCCTGGTGTTCCAGTACCCCGAGTACCAGCTGTTTGAGGAGACGGTCTACAAGGATATCGCCTTCGGCCCCACCAATATGGGCCTCACCCCCGGCCAGGTGGATGACCGGGTGCGGGAGGCGGCCCGGTTTGTGGGCCTCAGCGATTTCCAGCTGCAAAAGTCCCCCTTTGAGCTCTCCGGCGGCCAAAAGCGCCGGGTGGCCATCGCCGGGGTGCTGGCCATGAACCCGGACATCCTGATTTTGGATGAACCCACGGCGGGGTTGGACCCCCGGGGCCGGGACCAGATCCTGGGGCAGATCAAACAGTACCACCGCACCCGGAAGAACACCATCCTTTTGGTCTCCCACAGTATGGAGGACATCGCCCGCTACGCCCACAAGGTGCTGGTGCTCAACCACGCAGGGGTGGCCATGTACGACGATGTGGACAAGGTGTTCTCCCGCGCCCGGGAGATCACCCAGATCGGCCTGTCGGTGCCCCAGGTGACCCGGATTTTCATGGGCCTGCGGGAGCGGGGTTTTGGGGTGAGCGAGAGCGTCTATACCCTGGATTACGCCACCCGGGAACTGCTGGAGCTATTGGGAAAGGGGGAGGACCGCCATGCTTAGGGATATCACCATCGGCCAATACTTTCCCGGGGAGTCGGTGATCCACCGGATGGACCCCCGGATGAAGATCGTCTTGACGCTGGCGTATATCGTCATGCTGTTTGTGGCCGCCAACGCCCTGGGGCTGGCGGTGGGGGTGGTCTTTCTGGCCCTGTGCTACCTGGTCTCCCGCATCCCTGCGCGGATGATCCTGCGCAGCCTGCGGCCGGTGGTCCCCATTATCATCTTTACCTCGGTGCTGAATATGCTGTTTGTGGACGGCCAGCCGGTCTTTCAGTGGTGGATTCTCAAGATCACGGTGGAGGGCATCCAGACGGCGGTGTTTATGAGCGTGCGGATCCTCTGCCTCATTGCGGGGACCAGCCTGCTCACCTATACCACCAGCCCCATCGCCCTCACCGATGGTATCGAGCGGCTCTGCAACCCCCTCAAGCGGTTCAAGCTGCCGGTACACGAGCTGGCCATGATGATGACCATCGCCCTGCGCTTTATCCCCACCCTGATCGAGGAGACCGACAAGATCATCTCCGCCCAAAAGGCCCGGGGCGCGGATATGGAGAGCGGCGGCCTTGTCCAACGGGCAAAGGCGCTGATCCCCATCCTGATCCCCCTGTTTGTGTCGGCCTTCCGCCGGGCGGATGAGCTGGCCCTGGCCATGGAGTGCCGCTGCTACCGGGGCGGGGAGGGGCGTACCCGGATGAAACAGCTGAAGATCCATGCCCGAGACTTCTGGTGCGCCCTGGCGGTGGCCCTGGGGATGGCGGCGGTGGTTCTGCTGAATATCTGGGGCGGGACGCTGTCCGCCCTGTAACTTTGCGCCTATGAGGGGCGCGGCCTAGGAGGTGCCCATGCGCCATCTGCTGCTGACAATCCGATACCGGGGCACCCGCTACCACGGCTACCAGGTGCAGAAAAACGCCCTCTCGGTGGCCCAGGTGGTCCAGGACGCGGTGGAGGCGGTGTTTGGGGAGCGGCTGCCCATCAAGGGCTGCTCCCGCACCGACGCCGGGGTCCACGCCAACCGGTTTGCCCTCACCCTGCGCACCCAGCGGGGGATCCCCTGCGGCGCGGTAGTGCGGGCGATGAACGTCCACCTGCCGGAGGACATCGCGGTGCTGGACTGCCGGGAGGTGCCGGAGCAGTTCCACCCCCGCTACTCCTGCACCGGCAAGCGGTACCTCTACCGCATCTGGAACGCCCCGGTGCGCAACCCCTTTCTGGCCGATCTGGCGCTGCACTGGCCGTATCCGCTGGATGCGGCCGCCCTGGACGCGGCCGCCCAGGGGTTTTTGGGCACCCACGATTTTTCCGCCTTTTGCAGCGCAGGCGGCTCGGTGGAGGACCATGTACGCACCATCTACCGGGCCTCGGTGACGCGGGAGGGGGACCTGGTGACCTTTTCGGTGACCGGAAACGGCTTTTTATACAACATGGTGCGGATTATGGCCGGGACGCTGCTGCAGGCGGCCCGGGAACAGCTGGGGGCGGCGCAGATTGCCGCTATCGTGGCCGGCAAGGACCGGTCCCGGGCGGGGGTGACGGCGCCTGCCCATGGGCTCTGCCTGGATCAGGTATTCTACGGTGGGATGGAGGGCACGCCGGATGGCACAGTTGACCGATCTTGAAAAGGTGAGAAAACGGCGGGCCCGCCGGCGGGCGGTCAAGGGCTTTTTGACGCTGGCCGTATTTGCGCTGGTGGTGTTCGGCTGCGCGGTGCTGGTCCGGCAGGCGGGGGATGTGAACCTGCGCACCGCCTATAGCGACATCAAAGAGAGCCTCAGCACGGGGGAGGGCTACCCGGTGCTGCTGCCGGGGGGCAGCATCCTGGGCATGGATGCCACCGGGGATACATTGGTGGTGCTCAGCGATACCAACCTCTACACCTATAACGGCACCGGCCGCCAGATGATGGACGAACAGCACGGCCTGGTGAATCCCGCCCTGCGCACCAGTGGGGACCGGATTTTGCTCTATGACCGGGGGAACAACCGGCTGAACCTCTACACCAAATCTGCCCTCATCGGCAGCGGGGAGAGCGCCAAGCCCCTCTACACCGCCGACCTGGCGGACAATGGCAACTATGTGGTGGTCACCGAGGGGGAGGATACCCTGGCAAAGGCGGTGGTCTACAACGACAGCAGCGAACGGGTGATGGAGTCCGGCAAGGAGCTGTTCACCTGGAATTCCGCCGAGCGCCCCATCATCTCGGTCTCCCTGGCCGACGGTTCCAACGAGCTGCTGGTGGGGCATGTGGCGGTCTCCGGCGGGGAGTACCAGTGCCAGCTCCAGCAGTTTCTGCTCAGCTACGACGGCGGGGATATCGCCCGCACGGAATTGAATGGGGAGCTGGTGCTCTGGGTGGAGCAGCGCCGGGGCGGCTCGGCCTGGGCGGTCACCGACCAGCGGGCGGTGCTTTTGAACGATGACCTGCAGGAGCAGGCCTCCTTCCGGTTCGATGGCCTGCCCCTGGCCCAGTTTACCGGCAGCGCCGATGGGCATCTGGTGCTGGTGCTGGGCAGCTACGACCAGGATAAGCAGGTGACCGTCTGCGCCCTTTCGCCCCAGCTTGAGCTGTTGGCCCAGGTGGAGGTCCCCTTCCAGGTGCGGGCGGTCCAGGCGGACGGGCAGCGGTTCTACCTCTGCGGCCCGGACAGCATCCGCCTCTACCAGTATGATGGGACCGAGGAGCTGGAGATCCCCCTGCCCCAGGCCCAGGACATCCAACTGGCGGGGGGGTATCTCTACTATATGACCAACCAGGAGCTGGGGCAGGTGGACCTGGGCAACCTGGCCGCCTACCGGCCCCAGGAGTCCTCCTCCCAACCGGAGGGGGAGAGTGCCTCCGGGCAGGCAGCGTCCCAGCCGGAGGAGGCCAGCGAGCCGGAGGTGGTAAGCGGGCCGGAAGAATCCAGCGAGCCGGAGGCGGCGAGCGGGCCGGAAGAAACCGGGGAACCGGAGGGGGCAGGCGAACCGGAGGAGACCGGCGCCGCTTCGGAAGGCGGCAGTTCCGGCCAGGGGTGAGGCCGGGGATTTGCCCGGAAAATTTGCGATAGAAGGTTGGGCCGCCCCAGGGCGGCCGGGGGGTATCCATGAGCTATGTGAGTATCGGATTGGATCTGGCCGCACTGGCCATTGTGGTCTGGTGCGCCAGGGCGGCCGCCAAAAAGGGGTTTTTGCGCACGGTGCTGCAGATGGTGGCCTATGTGGTGATTTTGGCGGTGGCAGCCGCGGTGAGCAAGGCGGCTGCCCCCATCCTCTATGACCGGGTGGTGGAACCGTGGCTGCTGGGCCAGAGCGCCCAGGAGGAACCGGCCTCCCGGCGGGACGCGGACCTGGTGTATGCCGGGCCGGAGGGCATCCTCAGCCTGGCGGAGGACCTGCTGGGCGCGGCCGGGGAGCTGGGCCAGCGGGCGGAGGACCTGTTGGAGGAGGGGTTGGACCAGGAGGGGCTGCAGGAGCTCACCGACGCCGCCCTGCGGCCGCTGGCGGTGAATGCCATCCGCATGGTGGCCTTCGCGGTGCTGTTTGTGGGGCTTTCGATTGTGGCCAACCTGGTGCTCTCCACCCTGGGGCTGGTAAACTACCTGCCGGTGGTGGGCCCCATCAACGCCCTGCTGGGGATGCTGGTGGGGGTGCTCCAGGGGCTGCTGCTCGTGTGGATTTTGGGGCTGCTGCTCCAGGGGCTGCTGCAGCTCTATCCGGCAGGATTTTGGGTGTTCGACCCGGGGGTGATCGACCGGACCTGGGTCTTTCGCTATATCGCCCACCCCGGGCTGCTGGGAGGCCTGGGATAGTTTTCTGGAAAGAGGGGACGCCAGATGCTGAACATTCCCAATACGCTGACCTTGTTGCGGATTCTGCTGATCCCGGCGTTTTTGGCGCGGTTTTTGACGGCGGATTCCCCCGAGAGCCATCTGGCCGCCGCCGGTATTTTGGTGGTCTCCGGCCTGACCGACATGCTGGATGGCCTGATCGCCCGCAAATTCCACATGACCACCCAGCTGGGCCGCATTTTGGACCCGGCGGCGGACAAATTGACCCTGGCGGCGGTGATGGCGGCGCTGTGGTGCCAGTGGCCCCGGCTGTGGCCGCTCTATGCGGTCTTTCTGCTCAAAGAGGTGCTGATGCTGGCCGGCGGGCTGGTGCTCCACCGGCGGCGGGTGGAGATTGCGGGGGCCCGCTGGTTCGGCAAGCTCTCCACCGTGCTGTTCTATGTGACGGTGGTGGTGATCGTGGCCCATCCGGAGCTGGGGAAGGCGATGGTGGCCAAAATGCTGCTGGTGCTGCTGGCCTTTATGGCCTTTTCTCTGGTGCGGTATGGGCTGCTGTTCCTCCAGATGGTCCGCCGGTAAAACTATACAAACTTTGTATAACTATTTAACGCTGCTTCATACCCTGTTCATATAAGTCCGCTAAAATAAAATCACGAGAAACTCCCAATTGGGGAAAAGGGTGAATCGCACAATGGCAATGATGTGTTCAAGATGTAAAAAGCGCCTGGCGGTGGTGTTTATGACCCGCCTGGACGGCAACAAGACCCTCAACGAGGGCCTCTGCCTCAAGTGCGCCAAGGAGCTGGGGATCAAGCCGGTGAGCGACCTGATGGAGAAGATGGGCATCACCGACGAGGACCTGGACAACATGTCCGAACAGATGACCGAGGCGCTGGGGGAGGGCGGCGAAAGCGGCTTCGAAATGGGCGGCGCCCAGGCGATGCCCTTCCTGCAGAACCTCATGGGCGGCGATGGTTCCATCGTCCCCCAGGACGCCGGCAGTGGGGAGGGGGAGCAGGGCAGCGCCGGCGGCTCCCCCAACACCAAGGAGCCCCCCCGGCGGGAGCGCCCCCGCAAGGGCGCCAAATATAAATTCCTGGACGCCTACTGCGAGGACCTGACCCGCAAGGCCCAGGAGGGCAAGATCGACCGGATCGTCGGCCGGGAGCAGGAGATCTACCGGGTGCTGCAGATCCTCAACCGCCGCACCAAAAATAACCCCTGCCTCATCGGCGAGCCGGGGGTGGGCAAGACCGCGGTGGCGGAGGGCATCGCCCTGCGCCTGGCCGGCGGCGATGTGCCCTTCCGGCTGCAAAATAAGAAGCTCTACCTTCTGGACCTGACCGCCCTGATCGCAGGCACCCAGTTCCGGGGCCAGTTCGAGAGCCGGGTCAAGGGCCTGGTGGAGGATATCAAGCAGGCGGGCAACGTGATCCTCTTTATCGATGAAGTCCACAACCTGGTGGGCGCCGGGGACTCGGAGGGGTCGATGAACGCCGCCAACATCCTCAAGCCCGCCCTCTCCCGGGGGGAGATCCAGGTGATCGGCGCCACCACCTTCAATGAGTACCGCCGGAATATCGAAAAGGACGCCGCCCTGGAGCGCCGGTTCCAGCCGGTGAAGGTGGAGGAGCCCTCCATCCAGGAGTCGGTGGAGATCATCCGGGGGATCAAGGGCTACTATGAGAAACACCACCGGGTCAGCGTCAGCGACGAGATCGCCCGGATGACGGTGGTCCTCTCCGAACGGTATATCACCGACCGGTTCCTGCCGGACAAGGCCATCGACCTGCTGGACGAGGCCTGCTCCTGCGCGGTGCTGCGCAACAAGCGCCTTTCGGAGTACGACCGGGCGGCCAAGGAGATGGCGGACAAGACCGAGGCCCTGGAGGAGCTGGAGGCGGATGCCGAACACAACCCCGACTACGAGCGGATCGCCCGGCTGAAGGGGGAGACCATCCTGCTGGATGAGCGGCTCAAGGAGCTGGCCCCCGGGGCGGTGGACCAGCCGGTGACCATGGATGACCTGGCCCGGGTGGTGGAGCTGTGGACCGGCATCCCCGCCGCCAAGATCCGGGAGACCGAGCTGCGCCGGGTGGCCAAGCTGGAGCCCGCCCTCAAGGCCCGGATCATCGGCCAGGACGAGGCGGTGGCGGCGGTGGCAGCGGCGGTGCGCCGCTCCCGGGTACAGATTTCCGCCCGCCGCCGCCCGGCGTCGTTCATTTTTGTGGGCCCCACCGGCGTGGGCAAAACCGAGCTGGTGAAGGTGCTGGCCCAGGAGTTGTTTGACACCGCCGACCCGCTGATCCGGCTGGACATGTCCGAATTTATGGAGAAGCACACCGTCTCCCGGCTGGTGGGTTCCCCTCCGGGATATGTGGGGTATGATGAGGCCGGCCAGCTCACCGAGAAGGTCCGCCGCAAGCCCTATTCGGTGGTGCTGTTCGATGAGATCGAAAAGGCCCATCCGGATGTGATGAACATCCTGCTGCAGATCCTGGACGAGGGCCGGATCACCGACGCCCACGGCCGGGTCTGCTCGTTTGAAAATACCGTGATCGTCATGACCTCCAACGCAGGCAGCGACCGGCGGGAGAACACCCTGGGCTTCGACCGGGCCCCCTCGGACGTGGCCAAGGACCGCTCGATGAAGGCTCTGCGGGAGTTTTTGCGGCCGGAGTTTTTGGCCCGGGTGGACGATATCATCGTCTTCCGCCCGCTGGACGAAGGGGACTACCGGAGGATTGCCGGCCTGATGCTGGGTGAGCTCAAGGAGCCCCTCCAGGAGAAGGGGATCACCTTTGGCTGGGATGAGGCGGCCACCGCCTACATCGCCCACAAGGCGGTGGGCGGCCGCAGCGGCGCCCGGGACCTGCGCACAGTGATCCGCCGGGAGGTGGAGGACGCCATCAGCAACCGCCTGGTGGAGGACCCGGACCATATCCCCAGCCTGATGAAGATCACTGCGGGGGAGGAGGGCATCCTGCTGCTCTGCAGCGAGGCGGTCATGGTCCCCTCGCCGGTGAGCCAGTAAACCCTGAAGCCCCCACATAAAGACGCCCCCTGGCGCAGCCGCGCCAGGGGGCGTCTTTTGCATGGGAACGAGGCTTACGCCATCTCCCGGTGGGAGTCGAAGTACCGCTTTACATAGACCCCCTCCACAATCACCATTACAACCCAGCCGGTACCGGTGGCCAGGCAGATGGCAGGCAGGCCGAACTGGAAGCCGAACAGGTAGGAGAAGATGATCCGCCAGACGATCTGCAGGGCGGTGCAGGCGGCGGTGAGCCGCAGCATCCCGATCCCCCGGAACATCCCCTGCATGGCGTTGGTGACGCCGGAGAGCATATAGAAGGGGATCATGAACCGCAGGTAGAAGACGCCGGTGGGGATCATCTCCGCCTGGCCGCTGTTGGTAAACAGGCGGATCAGCGCGGGGGCAAAGACCGCCAACAGGACCCCCAGCAGGACGCTGTAGGCCAAGTTAAACTTGTTGGCCCCCCAGAAGCCAGCCCGCACCCGGTCCAGCCTGCGGGCCCCGGCGTTTTGGGCGCAGAAGGTGGCCTCCGAATCCCCCATGGCCTGCTGGGTGGAGAGCAAAAACCCCTCGATCCGGACGGCGGAGTTGTACCCGGCGATGACGCTGGTGCCGAAGGTGTTCACCACCGTCTGTACCAGCAGCCGGCCGATATAGATGAAGGTCTGCTGGAGGGCGGAGGCCCAGCTGTAGCTGGCGGTCTTTTTCATCAGCCCCATGTCAAACCGGAACTGCCCCCGCCTCAGCGCCAAAATCGAACGGGTCCGGTAGATATAGACCACCGAGAGCAGGCAGCTGACCGCCTGGGAGAGGACGGTGGCGGCGGCAGCCCCTTGGACGCCCATCCCCAGCCCCCCTACAAAGGCGATGTCCAGGGCGATATTCAGCAGGGAGGAGCAGAGCAGGAAGAGGAAGGGGGCCCGGGAATCCCCCGTAGCCCGCAGCCCGGCGGCACAGAAGTTGTAGAGGAAGGAGAACACCAGCCCCAGGGAGATGATCTGCAGGTATCCCCGGGCGGGCTCCAGGATGTCCGGCGGCGTCTGGGTGATCCGCAGAAGCGGCTCCGCCAGCAAAAAGCAGAACAGGGAGAACCCGATGGAAAACACCAGCCCGCCGATCAGGGCGGTGGAGGTCTCCAGCCGGAAGGTGTCCCAATCCTGGGCGCCGTAGAGCTGGGCCAGCAGCACCGAGATGCCGATGCATACGCCGAACAGAAAGAAGATAGCGATGGACATGATGGGGTTGGCCACGCCGATGGCGGCGATGGCCGCCTCCCCCTCGTATTGGCCCACCACAATGGCGTCCACCGTATTGTAGAACTGCTGGAATAGGTTGCCCAGCAGAATGGGGACGGCGAACGAGAGCATCACCGGCGTGGGGCTGCCCTGGGTCATGTCCCGGGTCTTACTTCTCATAGCGGGATTCCTCCAGTGGGGAAAAGGATGTCCGGCCCACAGGGAGCCGGACATCCTCCTCCGGTTCAAGTTTGGTCAGTTGTGCTGCGGGGTCATCAGGTCGGCCACATAGAGGCCGTTGGCACAGGCCTGGGAGAGGGAACGGGTAAAGCCGGCCCCATCCCCCACCGCGTAGATCCCCGGGCAGCCGTCGATCTCAAAGTTGGTGCATTTGGGGCGGGCGGAGTAGTATTTGCACTCGATGCCATAGAGCAGGGTGTCGTAGTTGGCGGTGCCGGGGGAGATCTGGTCCAGGGCGTGGAGGGTGTCGATGATGTTGTCCAGCTGCCGCTTGGGCATACACAGGCTCAGATCCCCGGGTACGGCGGAAAGGGTGGGGCGGACGGTGCTCTGGCGCAGCCGCTTCTCATCGGTGCGCCGCCCGGCCTCCAGGTCCCCCAGCCGCTGTACCAGCACACTGCCCCCGCTGATCAGGTTGGCCAGATTGGCCACATGGCGGGCGTACTGGATCGGCTCCTTGAACGGCTGGGTGAAGTTGGTGGTGGAGAGCAGGGCAAAATTGGAGTTCTGGGTTTTGCGGGCCTCGTCCCGGTAGCTGTGCCCGTTGACGGTGAGGATGCCGTTGGTGTTTTCGGTGACCACCTGGCCCCGGTCGTTGAAGCAGAACATCCGGGTCACATCCCCATACCGCTTGGACCGGTACCAGATCTTGGGCTCGTAGATCTTTTTGGCGAAGTCCTCCCAGACCATTGCAGGCAGCTCCACCCGGACGCCGATATCCACCTGGTTGTTGTGCAGGGGGATCCGGTTCTCCTCGCACCAGGCGGAGAAAAAGGAGCTGCCCGCCCGGCCCACTGCGATGATGATCCGGTCGGCGGTACAGGTGTGGTCCCGGCCGCCGCTGTGGATGGTGAGGGCATGGGTTGCCCGGTCCAGGCCGGTGACATTGGCGTTGGCGTGGAGCTCCACCCGCTCCTCCAGCGCGTGGATCAGGCGGCCCATGGTGTCGAAGTTGGCGTCGGTGCCCAGGTGCTTGAGCTGGGCCTGGCTCATATGCAGGTCAAATTCCAGGCAGCGTTTTTTCAGCTCGTCGCTGGGCAGGAACCGCTCGGTGGTGGCCCCAAAGTGGACCAGGATCCGGTCGGCCTGTTCGATGTAGTCCATCACCACCTCGTCCGGCAAAAACTCGGTGAGCCAGCCGCCATATTCGGTGCTGATCACATACTTGCCGTCGGAAAACGCTCCCGCCCCGGCCATCCCCTCCATAATGGCGCAGGACTTGCAGTGGACGCAGGCCTTGGCGGTCTTTTTGATGATGGGGCAGATGCGTTTTTCCAGCGGGTTGCCCTTTTCAAAGAGGGCGATGGAGAGGGCGGGGTCCCGCTGGGAGAGGCGCCAGGCAGCCATCAGACCGCCCGGGCCGCCGCCCACAATGGCCACGTCGTAATGGTTCTTGATCTCCACAAAAAATCACTCCTTCTTATGCCAGCGGATGCGGAAGTTTGCGCCGGGAAAGCGGATGGCCAACCGGCGGTGGCGGCGTTTGATCAGCTGTGCCCGGCGGTAGACCCGCAGCAGGTTCTGAGCCAGCGCCTCGCACCCCTTGCCCTCCACCGACTGGCGGGTGGAGGCCCGCAGCTGGGCCATCTGCTGGGGGGGCATCTGCTGGAGCATCCGGATCTGCTGGGCCATCTGCCCGGCATCGGCATAGATGTAGCCGTTGACCCCGTCCTGCACCTGCCCGGCGTTGAGCGGGTCGGTGATCTGCAGCACCGGCAGCCCGCTGGCCATCCCCTCCAGCATGGAGATGGAGTTGGTGTCGGAGGTGGAGGCGGTGATATAGAAGTCCCCCATGGCCAGATAGGGGGGCATCTGTTCGTGGGGGACCTTCCCGGCGAAGGTGACCAGCTCCTGGATCCCCAGCCGCTGGGCCTGCGCCTCCAGCTCCTCCTTACAGGGGCCGTCCCCAATCACCAGCAGGCGGATGTTCTCCTCCGGGCGGATGGTCTGCTGCCAGCTGTCCAGCAGCCAGTCCACGCTCTTTTCCCGGCCCAGCCGGCCGGTAAACACCCCCACCAGCGTATCCGGCCGGTAACCAAACTGCTGGCGCAGGGCG
>DXES01000120.1 GCA_019114825.1 Candidatus Anaerotruncus excrementipullorum | reverse complement strand
CCTATGCCATCAAAGAAACCTCCAGCCCGGAGTATTACCTCACCGACGGCAAGGTGTTCTACGCCACCCTCAAGGTGGCGGACGACCTGGTGCGGTTTGAGGTGCTCAACGAGAGCGTTGATGTGAATGTGACGGCGGAAAAGCGCGGCAATGTAGAGGTGCTGGCCGGAGATACCATGCGGTATGATTTCTCCCAGATCCGCAACGACTCCAATGTCTCTCTGGACGAGTTCTACTGGCACGACAAGCTGCCTGCAGAGGTGCGGCTGGGCAAGATCGTCACTGGCACCTGGAGTGAGCGTCTCACCTACTCGGTGGAGTACAAGACCAACAAAAAGAGCGGCTGGAAGGTGCTGGAGAAGAACCTTTCCAGCAGGACCAGCCACTCGCTGGATTGTTCGCCGGAGGCCCTGGATCTGGCTGCCAATGAGTATGTCACCGAGATTCGCTTCAATTTCGGGACGGTAGGCCCCGGCTTCTGTGAGGAAACCGGCCCCAGCCTCTTTGTGACCACCCTGGCCGATTTGGAGGATGGATACCGGATCATCAACCGCACCGATGTAGGCGGCAAAATTGGCGACGAGTGGGTGGTGGCCAAGGACACCTGGATCACGGTAGTCTGGGGCAAGCCCCGCGGTGATCTGCCGAAGACCGGTGTGTAACGGCTGACCTCTTTTACTCGGAAAGGAAGTATTTCCGTATTGTATGTCATCATTCGAGCCCCGCCTGTTGGGGCTTTCATCATTTGATTTTAGAAGGGAGGGTAATAATAGTTTGCCAGTAGTACGAAATATCCTCCACATCCAGGGCGGCGCCCCGCAGGCGGCCGCCCTTTTGGATTTCATCGCAGACCGGCGGTATGGGCGCGGGTCCATCGACCTGAACCGGATCACTCCCATGCCGCCCTGGGTCTACCGGCAGCCCACGAATATGGAACTGCTCCGTAAATATGGGGAGGAAAACTGTTCCCGGGGCTGGTGCCTCAAGCATTGGGGTGTGGACCAGAATGTGCTCCACCCGGAAAAAAGCGTCCGGCAATACGACGGCGGCTCCGCCATCCGCTTTGAGACCATGGACGGGGATGTGCGGGAACTGATCCGCAGGCTCTCCCTGGTGTTCAAGGAGCTGTACCTGGACTATCTCTGGGCCAGCGAGGATGTGGGGAGACTGGTGGGGGCCGCCCAATACCGGGATGGTGAGCCGCTTATCGAGTTCGTTCCCACCCCCGGCAGCCGGGCAGCCATCGAAAAGGCGCTGGACATCCTGGGCGGCAAAGCATCGGACTACGGCCTGGTGTACAACCCGGCTGCCGGAAACTACGAATACCGAGGAGGAAAACCAGAATGGAAGAACGGGATCTGATCCGCCAGGGCGGCGTCCTGGTGGGGTATTTTGAGGACGGGACCGCTGTGCTGGATTCGGCCTTTTTCGGCTGTGACGCAGGCCACCGGCTGATCCGCGCCGGACGGGCGGTGCGCTGGCAGCCGGGCGTCGCAAAGCGGCTGGAGCAAATCGAAAAAGAGCGTCCGATGACCCGCCGTGTACGGGTCTGGCAGCTGAAGCCCGAGGCCGACCTGAACAAGAAGTTCATCGGGTATTGGGAATTGACGGACCGCTTTGGAGGGCCCAGCCGTTCCGATTACCAGATGGTGTTTGACGGGCAGCTGGATACCGACCATCCAGAGGAGCTGTATGAACGGTTTAACGCCGGCACGCTACCCCAGGGCTACCGGGGCCACCGGCTGACCATCTCCGACCTGGTGGAGATCTATGATGAAAACCATTCGGAATTCTGGTATCTGGATCTGGAAGGCTTTGTGCCGGTTATGTTTGAAACAGAAAAGGAGGAAATGGAATGAAGCAGAACGAAAATACGACCACCTTGCCGCTGGAGATGCGGGTAAACCGCCTGGATACCCAGGGCGGCTCCTGCCTGGCCCACCTTTCGATGACGCTGGGGGATTGTTTCGCTGTCCGCGGTATCCGGCTGATGGAGGGGAAAAACGGGCCGTTCCTCTCCTTTCCCAGCTACAAAGCGAAGGACGGTTACCAGGATATCTGCTTCCCCCTTAACGGGGAACTGCGCCGCCAGATGACCGAGGCGGCGGTGAACGCCTACCATCAGGCGCTGGAACAGCACCAGACGCGGCAGGAGGAACCGGAACCGGGCCCTGAGATGGCAATGTGAATAGGAGGACCTTTATGAAGAAAAAACTTGTGACGATGGCAGGAACCCTTTGCACCATGGCCTTCCTGATGGCGACACCGGCGCTGGCAGCTCCCACCGGGGATGTGTCCGGCGTAATCGAGCAGACCTGGACCAGCGCCGCCCAGCAGATCAAGACGGTGGTCAACAGCGTAGTGTTCCCCGCCCTGGACATGATCCTGGTGGTGCTGCTGTTTGTGAAAATTGCCAGCGCGTATATGGACTACCGCAAACACGGGCAGATGGAGTGGGCGCCTATCGCCATCCTGTTCGCCGGGCTCATTTTCTCCCTGACCGCTCCCACCTATATCTGGACCATTCTCGGGATCTGAGATCCCTGCGCCGCTGGAAGGAGGTGATGCCCTTGTTCATATGGGATTTTGTGGCGGATACGGTGCTGGGTCAGATTTTCGACTGGATCTATGGAAAGATCGTGGAGTTCCTTTCCGAGTTCCTCAATATGATGAACGGCATGGGAAGCGAGCTCTTTGAGCTGATCTGGGTACAGGCGGTGGTGGAGTTTTTCCACTACTTTGCCTGGGCCCTCTATGTGGTCGGGCTGGTGGTGGCGGTGTTTGAGGCGGCGGTGGAATACCAGGGCGGACGGACCACCGCTGTGCGGGATCTGGCGCTTGGCTCGGTCAAGGGGTTTCTGGCGGTCAGCCTGTTTACCACCGTCCCGGTGGAACTGTATAAGCTCTGCATCGACCTGCAGGGCAGCCTGTCTTCGGGGATCGCCGGGGCCTCCAACACCGAGGGGGTCAGCAATATGGCCAGGGCCGCTATGGGTGGCCTCAACGGTTACGGCATCTTCATCGCCCTGTTCCTGCTGATCCTCATGGGCTACTCGGTCATCAAAATTTTCTTTGCCAACCTCAAAAGGGGCGGCATCCTACTCATCCAGATCGCCGTGGGAAGCCTGTATCTGTTCTCCATCCCCAGGGGGTATGTAGACGGCTTCTACGGCTGGTGCCGCCAGGTGATCGGCCTCTGCCTGACCGCCTTCCTGCAGACCACCATCCTCATTGCCGGCCTCATGGTTTGGAACGAAAATATGTTGCTTGGCTGCGGCCTGATGCTCTCCTCCTCGGAGATCCCGCGGATCGCCCAGCAGTTCGGGCTGGAAACCTCCACCCGGGCAAATATCATGCAGGCCGTCTACGCCACCCAGACGGTGGTGAACCTGGGCAAAAGTCTGGCGGCGGCTGTGAAATAAAGGAGTGAACCGTATATGAAGCTAGTCTATATCGCGTCCCCTTATGCGGGGAATGTGAAAGAAAATACTGAGGCGGCCAAAGGTTACTGTCGGGCAGCCCTGGAGGAAGGGGTGGTTCCCATCGCCCCGCATCTGCTGTACCCGCAGTTTCTGGAGGACAGTGATCCGGCAGAGCGGAACCTGGGCCTCCGGGCCGGATTGGAGCTGCTGGCCCGCTGCGAGGAACTGTGGGTGTGCGGCCCGGAGATTTCGCCTGGTATGAGCCGGGAGATCCAGTTTGCCCAGGGCCTCGGCATCCCGATCCGGCAGGTGGAACCGGCAGCGGCCTTACAGAGAGGGCTGTCCCTATGACCCTGGGCAGCCTGTTTGACGGGATCGCGGGATTTCTCCTCGCCGCCAGCAGGGCGGGGATCGTCACCCTCTGGGCCAGCGAGATTGAACCGTTTCCCATCCGGGTGAGCAAAGCCCATTTCCCGGAAGTACAGCAGGTTGGCGACATTACGAAACTGGATGGGGCCGCGCTGCCGCCGGTGGATATCATCTGCGGCGGCAGCCCCTGTCAGGATCTATCCGTAGCCGGAGCGCGGGCCGGATTAGCCGGGGAACGCTCCGGCCTTTTTCTGCACCAGATCCGGGTGATCAAGGAGATGAGAGATGCGGATATACGATGTGGAAGGACAGCTGAGTCTGTTCGGCCCAGATGGATGCTCTGGGAGAACGTGCCGGGAGCCTTCTCCAGCGGAGATCCCAAGGGGGAAGACTTCCGGATCGTCCTGGAGGAAACCGCGCGAGTGGTGGACCCGGCCTGCCATGTGCCTCGACCTGCGAAGGGACAGTGGCTTGGTGCTGGGTGCATTCTGGCAGACGGTTTTTCCATCGCATGGCGGACGGTCGACGCACAATTTTTCGGAGTGCCCCAAAGAAGGAAAAGAATCGCGCTTGTCGCAGATTTTGCAGGGCTTTGCGCCCCGGAAGTACTATTTATCGACGACGGCCTGCCGGGGTATTATCCAGAGGGCCAAAGCCCGGGGGAAGCCTTTGCCCGGAGCCTTGCTGCGGGCGCTTGAAGTCCAGGGAGGGCTGGCTGCACCGAGCCTTCTGGAAGGGCTGCCCCAGGCGATTGCCTGTAACCAGAGGGATGAAGTGCGGGATCTGCGGGATGTTTCCGCGGCACTGACCGCACAGCCAGGGATGAAGGCCCAGACCTTTGTGGCGGGCGTCACCGCCAAGGGGACGGGAGCATGCTTTTTGTCCCAGGAACGCCATACCGCCCTGGGCGGCGGGGGCGGCCTGCCGGGCCAGGGATACCCCTGTGTGCTTGCCGCCGGGTTCAGCGCCGGGGCGGGAGCGTCCGCCGGCAGCACCGGGTATACCGAGGAACTCTCCCCCACCCTCAAGGGGACGGAGAGCGGAAACTGTATGCCCTCCGTCCTCTGCATCCATGACAACGGCCGCCGGATGATGGACTGCCAGTGGGAAAAGACAGGAACCCTCCGCGCCCAGGAGCACGGCCACCAGCCGTTGGTGCTGTTTGAAAATCACGGGATCGATGGGCGGTACACAGGCCCCCATCCTGTTTCCCCAACCTTGCCCACGCGGATGGGGACCGGCGGGAACAATACGCCGCTGGTAGGCGCCTATGGGATCGCCGCGACAGCGGTAGGCAGGCAGCCTCAGAACGGCGGCAACGGGATCGGTGTTTCCGAGGAGATGGGGTATACCCTCACCGCGACGGACGAACACTGTGTTTGCCAATTCGGCAGCCAACAGTGCATGGGGATTGAAGCCACAGAACAGAAAAGCCCCTCTGATCTTGTCCTGAATCCAGCGGTGGAGGGGCTGTATATCCGGCGGCTCATGCCCATCGAGTGCGAGCGCCTCCAAGGGTTCCCGGACGGCTGGACGGAGATCCCCGGCGCCTCTGACTCCGCCCGGTACCGGGCGCTGGGCAACAGCATCGCCGTACCCTGTTTTGTGTATATCTTCCAAAATCTGGCCTG
>DXES01000119.1 GCA_019114825.1 Candidatus Anaerotruncus excrementipullorum | reverse complement strand
CGAGGAGGAAGAGGACGAGAAGGACGAGGAGCCGGACGAGGACGCGGTGTTGGTGGAGGAGATTGAGATTGAGGAGGAGGACGGTCTGGACCGGGTAGAGATCGGCGACCGCCTGACCCTCACCGCCTCGGTCTCCCCCTCCGATGCGGATAACCCCGATGTAAAGTGGACCACCCAGGACGACGATTTGATCCAGCTTTCCCACGAGGACGGGGAGTCCTGCAAGGTGGAGGGCCTGCGCAACGGCGTGGCGGTGGTGCGGGCCACCGCCCGGGACAGCGGCCACGCGGTGGCCACCTATGAGATCCGGGTGGGCACCGGGGACGAGGACGACAACGAGGAGGAAGAGGACCCCGAGCCGGAGGAAGGGGTGCTGATCCGTTCCATTGAGATTGAGGGCCCCAAAACCCTGGAGGTGGGGGGCTCCCGGGGGGAATACACCGTAAAGGTGACCCCCGCCAACGCCGAGGACCCCGGCGTGCGCTGGGAGGTCATCGGCGGGGAGGACTGCGTGATCCTCTCCAACGAGACCGACAGCTCCTGCAAGCTGGAGGGGATTGAGCCGGGCACCGTGAAGCTGGAGGCCCGGGGCTACGGCGACAACGAGGAGGTCTACCAGGTGCTGCGGATCACGGTGGAGGAATAATCCCCGCTGCCCGGCGTCAAAATAGGGTCGTACATCCCCGCTGTGGACGGGCTTGACGGATTTTTTTGTTGAAAGCTTCCGGCAAAGTTGTTATAATAGGTGCGGCAATCAAACTTGTTTGGTTGGAGGACCGGCGGCCGCCAGGCGGCCGGCCGGGCAAGCCGCTGCCGCAGGGCGGAGGGCGGAAAATAGGTAGGAGTGAAGGAAATGTACAAGATCGTACAGAAACGGCCCCTCAACAGCAGCGTGACGCTGATGGAGGTGCAGGCCCCCCACATCGCCAGAAAGGCCAAGGCGGGCCAGTTTATCATCTTCCGGGTGGACGAGGAGGGGGAGCGGGTGCCCCTGACCATCGCCGACTACGACCGGGAGAAGGGCACGGTGACCATCATCTTCCAGATCGTGGGCGAGTCCACCATGCTCTTGAACCAGCTGGAGGTGGGGGACAGCATCCTGGACTTTGTGGGCCCCCTGGGCCTGCCCACCCATGTGGAGCCGGGCGCCAAGCGGGTGTGTGTTATCGGCGGCGGCGTGGGCAACGCCATCGCCTATCCCCAGGCCAAATCTCTGCACCAGGCAGGGCTACAGGTGGATATGATCGCCGGCTTCCGCTCCAAGGAGATCGTGATCCTGGAGGAGGAGATGCGGGCGGTCACCGACAACCTCTATATCATGACCGACGACGGCACCTACGGGGAGCACGGGCTGGTCACCGACAAGCTCAACGCCCTGCTGCAGGCCGGCAACCACTACGACGAGGTGATCGCCATCGGCCCGGTGATCATGATGAAGTTTGTCTGCGCAGCCACCAAGCCCTACGGCATCAAGACGCTGGTCTCCCTAAACCCCATCATGGTGGATGGCACCGGCATGTGCGGCTGTTGCCGGGTCACAGTGGGCGGCCAGACCAAGTTTGCCTGTGTGGACGGCCCCGACTTTGACGGCCACCAGGTGGATTTCGACGAGCTGATGAAGCGCAACAGCTTCTACCGGGACGCCGAGGCCTATGCCAAGGAGCATGTCTGCCATTTGACGGGAGGGAAGCGCCATGCCTAATATGTCCATGCAGAAAAACCCCATGCCGGAGCAGGCGCCGGAGGTCCGCAACAAGAATTTTGACGAGGTGGCCCTGGGCTACACCCTCGAAATGGCCATGGATGAGGCCAAACGCTGCCTGCACTGTAAAAACCAGCCCTGCGTCTCCGGCTGCCCGGTGAACGTACACATCCCCCAGTTTATCGCCAAGGTGGCGGAGGGGGATTTTGCCGGGGCTTACCAGGAGATCGCCCTCACCAACGCCCTGCCCGCCATCTGCGGCCGGGTCTGCCCCCAGGAGAACCAGTGCGAGGGCAAGTGCGTCCGGGGGATCAAGGGCGAGCCGGTGGGCATCGGCCGCCTGGAGCGGTTTGTGGCCGACTGGTGGATGGAGCACGGCACCCAGCAGGTCCAGCGCCCCGCCCCCAACGGCCACCGGGTGGCGGTGGTGGGCGCCGGCCCCGCCGGGCTCACCTGCGCCGGCGACCTGGCCAAGCTGGGCTACCAGGTCACCGTCTTTGAGGCGCTGCAGACCGCCGGCGGCGTGCTGGTCTATGGCATCCCCCAGTTCCGCCTGCCCAAAGAGATCGTGGCCAAGGAGGTGGACGCCCTCAAACAGCTGGGGGTGGAGATCCAGACCAATATGGTCATCGGCAAGGTGGACTCGGTGGACGAGCTGTTCCAGCAGGGGTACGAGGCGGTGTTCATCGGCTCCGGCGCGGGCCTGCCCCGGTTTATGAATATCCCCGGGGAGAGCCTGCTGGGGGTCTACTCCGCCAACGAGTATCTGACCCGTATCAACCTGATGAAGGCCTACCGCAAGGGGTACGACACCCCCATCGCCCGGGCCCGCCGGGTGGCGGTGGTGGGCGGTGGCAATGTGGCCATGGATGCCGCCCGCTGCGCCAAGCGCATGGGCGCCGAGGAGGTCTATATCGTCTACCGCCGCTCGGAGGTGGAGCTGCCCGCCCGGGCGGAGGAGGTCCACCACGCCAAGGAGGAGGGGATCGTCTTCAAGCTCCTCTCCAACCCGGTCCAGATCCTGGGGGATGAGAAGGGCCTGGTGAAGGGGATCGAGTGCGTCCAGATGGAGCTGGGCGAGCCGGATGCCTCCGGCCGCCGCCGCCCGATCCCCAAGGAGGGCAGCAACTTTGTGCTGGATGTGGATGCGGTGATCATGGCCATCGGCACCAGCCCCAACCCGCTGATCCGCTCCACCACCACCGGCCTGGAGGCCAACCGGCACGGCTGCCTGGTGGCGGACGAAAAGGGCGCCACCACCAAGCCGGGGGTGTTTGCCGGCGGCGATACGGTCACCGGTGCGGCCACCGTCATCCTGGCCATGGGCGCGGGCAAGACCGCCGCCCAGTCGATCGATGCATATATCCGCTCCAAACAGTAACGAGCGGTTTCCCCAAGGGGGGGCCGGGCGCAGCCGCGTCCGGCCCCCTTTTGTCCGCCGCCCCCTTCTTTTTCTCCGCCCCGGCGCATAGACTGCCAGTAGACCACCGGGACAAGGAGTGATGGAGGATGGAGCCAGCAAAGCGGTTCCCACACCGGGCCGGGCTGCCCTCCGGGCGGGGGCGGCGGGGGCGGGGTGATCCCTGCCTTGCCGCCACGCTGTTGCAGCTGGCCGCCTGCGGCCTGTTGGCAGCTGCCTGTTGGCTGGGCCGGGGGCAGCCCTGGATGCAGCCGCTGAAGGAGGCCTACCTGCCCCTGCTCACCGCCAGCCAGGAGGAGCTCTCCCTGGCGGAACTGGGGGAGGGGATCTCCCAGGCGGGGCAGGGGCTGGCGGCCTGGACGGAGCAGGCGACCCGAAGCCTCTGGGCCAAGCTGTGGGAGGACACGCCCCAGCCTGCGCCGGAGGTGGACCTGACGGCCTGGCAGGGGCTGGAGGGGGCGGGCGGCTGGCTGGGGAGCGGGGACGCCCAGTTCCCCCAGGAGGCGCCCGCCTCCTGCAGCCTGGGGGCGCTGGCCCTCTCGGCGCCCCTCTCCCCGCCGGTGAGCGGCAGGATCACCTGTGACTACGGCTGGCGGCTGCACCCCATCTCCGGGGAGCAGGACTTCCACACCGGCCTGGATATCGCCGCTCCCCAGGGCAGCGGTATCTATGCGGCGCTGCCGGGGGTGGTGGCGGAGGTGGGGGAGTCGGCCATCTATGGCAACTACCTGGTGTTGGACCACGGGGGCGGCCTGCAGACCGCCTACTGCCACTGTGACAGCGTTGTGGCCCCCCAGGGGGCGCTTCTGCGCCGGGGGGAGCTGGTGGCCCGGGTGGGCAGCACCGGCATCTCCACCGGCCCCCACCTCCACCTGGAACTTCTGAAGGGGGAGCTCCGCTATGACCCCATCCAGGGGCTGACGGGGGTTGTCACCGATGGAATTTAAGCTGGGCGGGGTACGGGTGTACCTCTCCTTTGGCTTTTTTGCGGTGCTGGCCGCCTACCTGCTGCTGGACCAGGCGGGCAGGGGCGGGGGGATGCTGGCGGCAGTGGCGGTACACGAGGCGGGGCACCTGGCGGCCATGGGGGTGTGGGGCGGCCGGGTGACCGCCCTGGGGCTCTATCCCTTCGGCGTGCGGCTGGAGAAACGGGGGCTGCTGCCCCTGGGGCGGGAGTGCGCCGTCTATGGGGGCGGTGTCGCCGCCAACCTGCTGGCTGCTGCCCTCTGGGGAATCTTGGGGGTACAAGGGCAGTTTTGGGCGGCCAACCTGGCCCTGGCCGCCTTCAACCTGCTGCCGGTCGGGCGCCTGGATGGAGGGGTCCTGCTGCGTTTGGCCCTCCAGCGGTGGCTGCCCGGCCAGGCCCGGCGGCTGGAGCTGGCGGTGGGGTTTTTGCTGCTGGCGCCGCTGTTTGCCGGGGGATTTTTGCTGCTCAGGCGGGGCAACGCCACCCTATTGGCCACCGCCTGCTACCTGGCGGCGGCGCTGCTGCGGGGATAGCGCTTGCAATCCCCGGGAATTTGGGGTACAATAGCCCCATGATATGCCAAGGGCGGCCCATGTGGGACCGCCTTTCAGCGGAAGGATGTTGCAAAAGTTGGCCAATGTGAGAAAACAGCTGGAGCGGGTGCTGCTGCAGGTGCAGAAGCCCGCCCGGTATACCGGCGGGGAGCAGGGGAGCATCGTCAAGGATCCCGCCCAGGTGGACGTGCGGTTCGCCTTCTGTTTCCCCGACCTCTATGAGGTGGGCATGTCCCACCTGGGCATGAAGATCCTCTACTCCCTGATGAATGAGCGCGAGGACGTCTGGTGCGAGCGGGTGTTCGCCCCGGGGGAGGACTTTGAGCGGGTGATGCGCGCCCACAAGATCCCTCTTTTCGGCCTGGAGAGCATGGACCCCATCCGGGAGTTTGACTTTATCGGCTTCACCCTCCAGTATGAGCTGTCGTTTACCGCAATCCTCAACATGCTGGACCTGGCGGGGCTGCCGGTACGCTCCCAGGACCGGGCCGGCCTGCAGCCGGTTGTAGTGGCGGGGGGGCCCTGTGCCTGCAACCCGGAGCCGATCGCAGATTTTATCGACCTGTTCATCCTGGGGGAGGGGGAGGAGGTCAACCTGGAGCTGATCGACCTCTACCAGGCCTGCAAGCGGGAGGGGACCACCAAACAGGAGTTCCTGCGCCGGGCGGCCCAGATCCAGGGGATCTATGTGCCCTCCCTCTACCAGGTCAGCTACCGGGAGGACGGCACCATCGGCCGGGTGGAGCCTACCCAGGGCGCCCCGGCGGTGGTGACCAAGCGGATTGTCAAGGATTTGGACAAGGTCTACTATCCCCGGGAGTTTGTGGTCCCATTTGCCGAGACGGTCCACAACCGGGCGATGGTGGAGGTGCTGCGGGGGTGCATCCGAGGCTGCCGGTTCTGCCAGGCGGGGTTCCTCTACCGCCCCTTCCGGGAGAAGCAGCCGGAGACGCTGGACCGGGATGCCCACCTGCTCTGCGACAACACCGGCTACGACGAGGTCTCCCTCACCAGCCTCTCCACCAGCGACTACTCCCAGCTGGAGACGCTCTTGGGCCGGATGCTCACCTGGACCGAGCGGGATTCGGTGAATATCGCCCTGCCCTCCCTGCGGGTGGACAACTTCTCCAAAGAGCTGGTGGAACGGATCGCCGGGGTGCGCAAATCCTCCCTGACTTTCGCGCCGGAGGCGGGCACCCAGCGGCTGCGGGATGTGATCAACAAGAATGTCACCGAGGAGGAGGTGCTGCGCACCTGCCTGACCGCCTTCGAAGGGGGTTACACCAGTGTCAAGCTCTACTTTATGATCGGCCTGCCCACCGAGACGGACGAGGATGTGGCGGGGATCATCCACCTGTGCCAGCGGGTGGTGGAGCTGTTCTATCATATGCCCAATAAGCCCAAGGGCAAGGGGGTCAATGTCACTGCCAGCGTGGCCTGCTTTGTGCCCAAGCCGTTCACCCCTTTCCAATATGAGCCCCAGGACACCCGGGCGGAGCTCTGCCGCAAGCAGAAAATCCTCCTGGAGACGGTCCAGTCCCGGAAGATCACCGTGAAATACCACGACAGCCCCACCAGCTTTTTGGAGGCGGTGCTGGCCCGGGGGGACCGGCGGCTGTGCCCGGTGGTGGAGCGGGCCTGGCGGCTGGGCTCCAAACTGGACGGCTGGGGGGACTTCTTCTCCATGGACCGCTGGGTACAGGCGGCGGAGGAGGCGGGGGTGGACTTTGCCTTCTATGCCAATCGCCGGCGGTCCTACGAGGAGGTCATGCCCTGGGACCACCTGGACTACGGGGTGCATAAACGGTTTTTGATCCGGGAAAACCAGCTGGCCCACCAGGACAAAACCACCCCCAACTGCCGGGACCACTGCTCCGGCTGCGGGGCGAATCAACTGTTGGGAGGTGCCTGCTTTGGCCAATGAGCTGTATGAGATGACCGTGCGGGTATTCTACCGCAAGCTGGGCCGGATCAAGTATATCTCCCACCTGGACCTGGTGCGGTGCGTCTCCCGGTGCCTCAAGCGTTCCGGGCTGCCGGTGTGGCACACCCTGGGCTTCAACCCCCACATCTATGTGACCTTTGCCCTGCCCCTGGCCCTGGGGTATGAGAGCGAATGTGAATCGATGGATTTCCGCCTGGTGCAGGCACTTCCCCTCCAGCAGGTGGTGGACCGGCTGAACCAGGTGTTCCCCCAGGGGCTGGAGGCCTACCGCGCCGCCCCCGTGGTTCAAAAGCCGGAGGCCATCGCCTGGGCGGAATACGAGATCACCCAGGAGTTCGGCCAAGGCCGGCCGGAGGAGGCCGGGCAGGCGCTGGAGGCGTTCTGCGTCCAGCCGGAGATCCTGGTGATGAAGCGGACCAAAAAGGGGGAGAAGCAGCTGGACGTAAAGCCGCTCTTCTCCATCCTGGAGCGGGAATGCCGGGAAGGGGCGCTCTGGCTGCGGATGCGCACGGCGGCGGGCGCCCAGAAGAATATCAACCCCACCCTGGTGCTGGATGCCTTCGCCGCCCAAACCGGCTGGCGGGCGGACTGGACCCGGGTGGTGCGCAAACGGATTTTGAACGAGTCCCTAGAGGACTTCCAATAAGCAAAGGAGGAGACAGGACATGATTATCCGCAAAGAGGAGCAGAAGATCACCGTCAATGAACAGATGCGGGGCGGCGAGGGCAGCGTCCAGCTGCGCCAGCTGCTGGCGCCGGAGCAGTTCTGCGGCCATGGGCGGCTGTTCAACCAGTTAGAGCTGGCCCCCGGCTGCTCCATCGGTTCCCACTACCACAACGGTGAAAGCGAGACCTTCTACATCCTGCAGGGCACCGCCCGTTTTGACGACAACGGCCAGGAGTGCATCCTCCATGCCGGCGATGTGGCCCACACCCCCAGCGGCCATTTCCACAGCATCGCCAACGCCGGCCAGGAGCCCCTGGTGCTGGTGGCGATGATCGTCAACAGCTGAAAAAATCCCAAAAAAGGCTTGCATTTTTTTGCCGGCTGTGGTATGATAGCTAGGCATGTTGAGACCGTTGTGACTCTGCAACGGGTTTTCACGACCAGCCCGCGGGCTGACATGAAACCGGACAGTCCTCTGCCGAACTTTCGGGAATGAATGTCTGTAAAAAATAAGGAGGAAGCACAGATGGATGCTTTGAAGCAGATTTCCAGCGCCAGCCTGAAGGCTGAACCCCCCAAGGTCGAGATCGGCGACACCGTTAAGGTGCACGTCTGGGTCAAGGAGGGTGAGAAGAAGAGAATCCAGGTTTTCGAGGGGACTGTCATCGCCAAGAAGCATGGCGGCGTCTCCGAGACCTTCACCGTCCGCCGCGTGGCCCATGGCTGCGGCGTGGAGCGTGTGTTCCCGGTCCACTCCCCCAACATCGACAAGGTGGAGCTGGTCCGCAGCGGCCGGGTGCGCCGCAGCAAGCTCTATTACCTACGGGACCGCGTGGGCAAGGCTGCCAAGGTCAAGGACACTGTCCGCTGAATTCTGCGCGAAAGGGACGCTGCGGCGTCCCTTTTTCCATTTTCCCGCAAAACTGCCGTCCCTTTCCGGTTGAACCGGCGGGCAAAGTATAGTATAGTAATGGGGTGGGCCAGCCCAGACGGGCCGCGGGAAGGGGGATCGGGCATGGCGCAGCAGCGTTTGCAGGCGCGAAAGGCTCCCGCCCGTTCCCGGTGGGCGCGGCGGTGGATGCCCGCCGCCTATGAGTGGGTGGAGGCCGCCTTGGCGGCGGTGGTGGCGGTCCTGCTGGTGTTTACCTGCCTATTGCGCACCGCCACTGTCTCCGGCGTCTCCATGCTCCCCACCCTGCAGGATGGGGACCGGGTGGTGATCCTACAGCTGGGCTGCCAGGACCCGGACTACGGGGAGCTTGTGGTGGTGGACGGCAGCCCTGCCGGGCAGCCTCCCATCATCAAGCGGGTGGTCGGCAGGGCGGGGGATATCATCGACATCGACTTTGCCGCCGGTGTGGTGTGGCGAAATGGGGCCCCGCTGGAGGAGCCGTATGTGCGGGAGCCCACCCATACCCGGTGGGATATGGCCTTCCCCCTGCAGGTGCCGGCGGGCTGCCTCTTTGTATTGGGGGACAACCGCAACCACTCGGTGGACAGCCGCTCCTCCAAAATCGGCCTGGTGGATATCCGCCGGGTGATGGGCCGGGCGGTCTTCCGCCTCCATCCCTTCCAGACAGCGGGAAGCATTTGAAACCGACAGAAATGGAGTGATTCCAGATGGATATGGAGCAGACACAGCCGCAGCCCCAGGAACGGCGGCCGGACAGCCTCAAAGAGGCGTTTGAGTGGATAGAATCCTTCATCGGGGTGCTGGCGCCCCTGCTATTGGTGATGGCCCTGTTGGGCCGCCCGGCCACCGTGTTCGGCATCTCCATGATGCCCACCCTTCAGGAGGGGGACCGGCTGCTCCTCCAGCAGATCGCCTATGAGCCCCAGCTGGGGGATGTGGTGGTCATCGACCGCAATACCCAGGAGGAATCCAACCTGATCAAGCGGGTGATCGGCTGCGCCGGGGATGTGATCGACATCGACTTCCAGCAGGGGGTCGTCTACCGCAATGGGGAGGCCCTGGACGAGCCGTATATCAATGAGCCCACCTTTTTGCAGATGGATGTGGAGTTTCCGGTGACGGTGCCGGAGGGCTGCATCTTTGTGATGGGGGATAACCGCAACCACTCGGACGACAGCCGGGATTCGGAGATCGGCATGGTGGATACCCGGCGGGTGATGGGCAAGGCCCTCTTCCGCTTCTTCCCCTTGGACCGGATCGGAGGCATCTCATGACCGGGGAGAACCGGGAGGGCTGGGGCCAGGGGGCGGACGGCCACACCCCCTCCGCCATCCAGTGGTTCCCCGGCCACATGACCAAGGCCCGGCGGATGATGGAGTCCAGCCTCAAGCTGGTGGACATCGTGGTGGAGCTGTGCGATGCGCGGATCCCCGCCTCCAGCCGCAACCCGGAGATCGACCGCCTGGTGGGGCGCAAGCCCCGGGTGCTGCTGCTGAATAAGAGCGACGGGGCGGACGAGGCCCTCACCCGCCGGTGGCTGGCCTACTACCAGTCCCAGGGGCTGCCCGCCCTGGCGGCCGATTGCCGCAGCGGCAAGGGGCTGGGGGGCTTTTTGCCCCTGGTGCGCAAAACCCTCTCCGCTGAGCTGGAGCGCCGGGCCCAGCGGGGGATGTCCGGCAAGCCCATCCGCATGATGATCGCCGGCATCCCCAATGTGGGCAAATCCTCCCTCATCAACCGCCTGGCCGGTTCCCGCCGGGCCAAGGTGGAGGACCGCCCGGGCGTCACCCGGGGCCGCCAGTGGGTGAGCTTGGAGGGGGGGATCGACCTGCTGGATACCCCCGGCGTGCTCTGGCCCAAATTTGAGGACCCGCTGGTGGGGGAGCGGCTGGCGTTTACCGGCGCGGTGAAAGACGATGTGGTGGATGTGGAATATCTGGCCATGCGGCTGGTGTGGCTGTTGCACCAGGAGTACCCGGCGCTGCTGGCCGGCCGCTACGGCTTTGCCCCCCAGGAGACGGAGGGGCTGGAACCCTATGACCTGCTCTGCCTGGTGGGCAAAAAGCGGGGGATGGTGGTGCGCGGCGGCGAGGTGAACACCGAGCGGGCGGCCATCACCCTGCTGGACGAGTTCCGCAGCGGCAAGCTGGGACGGATCACCCTGGAGGCGCCTCCGGGGGCGGCCGGATGAGCGCCGCCAAAAGGGGGGAGCGCCCGGACCTCTATGCCTTTGACCGGGCGCTGCTGAAGGCGGGGGAGAGCCCCCTCTGCGGCGTGGATGAGGCCGGCCGCGGCCCGCTGGCAGGGCCGGTCTGCGCGGCGGCGGTGATCCTGCCCCCCGGGGAGGAGCTCCCGGGCATCAACGACTCCAAAAAGCTCTCGGAGAAGCGCCGGGAGCAGCTCTATGAACAGATCACCCAACGGGCGCTGGCCTGGTCGGTGGCCTTTGCCTCCGCCCAGGAAATCGACCGGGTGAACATCCTGCAGGCCACCTTTTTGGCCATGCGCCGGGCGGTGGAGGGGCTTCAGACCACCCCTGCCCTGGTGCTGGTGGACGGTAACCGGGACCCGGGCCTGGGCCTGCCCACCCGCACGGTGGTGGGCGGGGACGGCAAAAGCGCCGCCATCGCCGCCGCCTCCATCCTGGCCAAGGTCACCCGGGACCGGTACCTGCTCCAGCTGGACCGGCAGTACCCCCAGTACGCCTTCGCCAAGCACAAGGGCTATGGCACCCAGCTGCACTACCAGCTGTTGGGGCAGTATGGCCCCTGCCCGGAGCACCGGCGCAGCTTTTTGCGGAAGTGGATGGAGGGGCAGCAGGATGGCTGAGGCCAAAGAACGGGGCAACCGCGGGGAAGCCCTGGCCTGCCAGCGGCTGGAACAGGCCGGCTGGAAGATCCTGGAGCGCAACTGGCGCCGGGGCCACAGCGAGATCGATATCATTGCCTGCCGGGAGGAGACCATCGCCTTCATCGAGGTAAAGACCCGCTCGCAAAATGCCTATGCCCCACCCGCCCAGGCGGTCACCGCCGGCCAGCGGCGGCGCATCATCCTGGCCGCGGCGGCATATCTTCAAGAGCGAGGGCTTTACAACACCGGCGCATACCAGCCCCGGTTCGATGTGATCGAAGTGGTGACGCTGCCGGGGAAAGACGGCCGGGTGGTGGACTACCGCCACCTGGAAAACGCCTACGACGCGGGGGGCCTGCATGTATTTATTTGACCTGCACTGTGATACCATCACCCGCCTGCACGACGGAGTCCGCCTGCAGCCCGGCGACCGGAGCCTGTGCCAAAATGCCGCCCACCTCTCCCTGGAGGGGATGTCCGGATTCTCCTGGGCCCAGTGCTTCGCCATCTTCATTCCGGATGAGAAACGGGGGCGGGCGGCGGCGGACTACTTTGAAGCCTGCTATGCCTTTTTTTGCGCCCAGCTGGCGGAAAATGCCGGCCGGATCGCCCAGGCCCGCACAGCCGGCCAGGTGCAGTCACTGCTGGCGGCGGGAAAGGCGGCGGCCCTGCTTACGGTGGAGGGGGGCGCTGTGCTAGGCGGCCGCCTGGAGGGGGTGGACCGGCTGGCCAGCTGCGGCGTCAAGCTGCTCACCCTCACCTGGAACGGACCCAACGAGCTGGGCAGCGGTAACGCCGCCCCGGACCGGGGGCTGACCCCCTTCGGCCGGGCGGCGGTGGCCCGCCTGGAGGAGCGGGGGATCGGGGTGGACGTCTCCCACCTGAACGACCGGGGGTTCTGGGAGCTGAGCGAGGTTGCCCGGCGGCCGTTTGTGGCCTCCCACTCCAACGCCCGGGCGGTCTGCCCCCATCCCCGGAACCTCACCGACGCCCAGATCCGGCGGTTGGTGCAGGTGGGCGGCCTGGTCGGCCTCAACTACCACGCGCCGTTTTTGGCGGAGGACGGGCGGCCCGCCTTCCGGGACCTGGCGGCCCATATCCGCCATTTTTTGGACCTGGGCGCCCAGGACATCCTGGCGCTGGGTTCCGATTATGACGGCTCCGACCCGCCGGATTGGCTGCTGCCGGTGGGGAAGCTGGAGACGCTCTACCGGCAGGTGGCCAAAGAGTTCGGCGGGCAGCTGGCGGAGCAGCTGTTTTTTCAAAATGCCATGGCCTTTTGGAAGCGGTTTGAGGCCGGGCGCTAGCGGAAGGGAGGAGAAGGCTATCGCGGTCTATACCATTGCCGATCTGCACCTCTCCCTGGGCGGGGACCATTCGATGGATGTCTTTCCCGGTTGGGCGGGCTATGTGGACCGGATCGCCCAAAACTGGAGGGAGCTGGTGGCCCCGGAGGACACGGTGGTGCTGCCGGGGGATCTCTCCTGGGGGATGAGCCTGGAGGAGGCGCTGCCGGATTTCGCCTATCTGCAGGCGCTGCCGGGGCGCAAGATCCTGCTCAAAGGCAACCACGACTACTGGTGGACCACCCGGCGCAAGATGGAGTCGTTTTTTTCCGCGCATGGATTAAACTCCCTGGAGATCCTCAATAATAACAGCGTCCTGGTGGATGGCATCGCCGTCTGCGGCTCCCGGGGGTGGCTGTTTGAGACGGGGGAGGCATTTGACGACAAGATCATCCACCGGGAGGCCCTGCGGCTGGAGGCCTCCATCCAGGAGGCGCAAAAGACCGGCGGGGAGCCGGTGGCCTTTCTGCACTACCCGCCCGTCTATGGGGAGAGCATCTCCCCCCAGATTTTGGAAGTGCTGCAGAAATACGGCATCCGCCGCTGCTACTACGGCCATATCCACGCCTCCGGCTGCCGCTGGGCGGTCCAGGGCCAGGCGTATGGCATCCAGTTCCAGCTGGTGAGCAGCGACTACCTCAAATTCCGGCCGGTGGCTGTGACAGGAATTTGAAAAAAGCCCACAAATTCACAATTTGTCTATTGGCAAGGCGGCCCCGGTTTGCTATAATATCTTGATAGTGGGTTGTTGGCGGCCTGGGCTGCCAACTGCCAGACGCCCCCTCCCGCAGCCATGGGCATTGGCGGGGTGGGAGCGGCGATGTAGTATAAGTACGTTTCAGGAGGATGTAGAATGGCAGTCGTATCGATGAAGACCAACGAGGACAAGAGAGTTGTTTTGGAGATCTCCGTGGGCGCGGAGGAGTTCCAGAAAGCAGTGGACGCCGCGTACCGTAAGAATATTAAGAGAATGAACGTCCCCGGCTTCCGCCGCGGCCACGCCCCCCGCAAGATGGTGGAGAAGCTGTACGGCGAGGGCGTCTTCTACGAGGAGGCCATCAACAACACCTACCCCGCCGCCTATGAGGCCGCGGTGGAGGAGAAGGGCATCGAGCCGGTGGACCGGGCGGAGATCGCCGTGGAGAAGGTGGACGCCGACGGCTACACCTTTACTGCCACCGTCACCGTGAAGCCGGAGGTCTCCCTGGAGGGCTACAAGGGCCTGGAGATCACCAAGACCGTCCGCTCGGTCACCGATGAGGAGGTCCAGCGGGAGCTGGAGCGCCAGCAGCGGCAGAACGCCCGGCTGGTGACGGTGGAGGACCGGGCCGCCGCCAAGGGCGACACCGCCACCATCGACTTTGAGGGCTTTGTGGATGGCAAGGCGTTTGAGGGCGGCAAGGGGGAGAAGTACCCCTTGGAGCTGGGTTCCGGCAGCTTTATCCCCGGGTTCGAGGACCAGGTGATCGGCCACAAGCCGGGGGAGGAGTTTGACGTGAACGTCACCTTCCCGGAGAACTACCACGCCGAGGCCCTGAAGGGGAAAGAGGCGGTCTTCAAATGCAAGCTCCACGAGCTGAAGTACCGGGAGCTGCCCGCCCTGGACGACGAGTTCGCCAAGGACGTCAGTGAGTTTGACACGCTGGAGGAGCTGAAGGCGGATATCCGCAAGAAGGTACAGGAGCGCCACGACTCCCAGAGCGAGACCGAGGTGGAGAACAAGCTGATGGAGGCGGTCTGCCAGAAGCTGCAGGCGGAGATCCCCCAGTGCATGTATGACAGCCGCATCGATGAGATGGTGCAGGAGTTCGAGTACCGGCTGCGCTCCCAGGGGATGGACCTGAAGACCTACCTGCAGTATGCGGGCACCGATATGGACGCCTTCCGCAGCTCGTTTGCCCCCCAGGCCAAGAGCCAGGTGCAGACCCGGCTGGCCCTGGAGAAGATCGTGGAGCTGGAGCAGATTACCCCCACCCAGGAGGAGCTGGACGAGGAGTACGGCAAGATCGCCAAGCAGTACGGCATGGAGGCCGACAAGGTGAAGGAGATCCTCCCCGCCAAGGAGATCACCATGAACCTGTCCATGGGCAAGGCCCTGGATCTGGTGCGGGATAGCGCTGTGATCACCGAGGTGCCCGAGGAGCTGGCCAAGGAGCCTTCCGGCGCCCAGGCGGAGTAATCGCCTTTGCTCCCTCCGGCCCGCGGATGGCTAAGGAGCGTACATAGGGCCTTTGCGGCCCTGCCGCCGCCCATTGGGGCGGCGGATCGGGTAGAGAACCACTGCGGCGAGAGAATCCGATAGGAGGGAATTTTCCATATGAGTTTAGTGCCAATGGTCATCGAGCAGACCAACCGGGGAGAACGGTCCTACGACATCTTTTCCCGGCTTTTGAACGACCGGATCATCATGCTCAGCGAGGAGGTCAACGACACCACCGCCAGCCTGGTGGTGGCCCAGCTGCTCTACCTGGAGGGGCAGGATCCGGACAAGGACATCTTCCTGTATATCAACAGCCCCGGTGGCTCGGTGACCGCCGGCATGGCCATCTACGACACCATGCAGTATGTGAAGTGCGACGTCTCCACCATCTGCATCGGCATGGCCGCCTCCATGGGGGCGTTCCTGCTCTGCTCGGGGGCCAAGGGAAAGCGGATCGCGCTGCCCAATGCCGAGATCATGATCCACCAGCCCTCCGGCGGCGCCCGGGGGCAGGCCACCGATATGCGCATCCACACCGATTGGATCCTGCGCACCCGGGAGAAGCTCAACCGGATCATGGCCCAGCAGACCGGCCAGCCCCTGGAGGTCATCGAGCGGGATACCGAACGGGACAACTTTATGACCGCCCAGGCGGCTTTGGAGTACGGCCTGGTGGACAAGATTTTGGAGCACCACTGAGACGGCGCCCCTTTTGGAGATGCAGCGCTTTCGAAAGGGCGCTGCATCTCTGTTATTGCAACCGAGGAGGTCACTCATGGCAAAGAATGAAGAGCCCAGAGAGCTTCGCTGCTCCTTCTGCGGCAAATCCCAGAGCCAGGTCCAGCGGATGATTGCCGGGCCGGGGGTGTGCATCTGCAACGAGTGTGTGGAGCTCTGCCAGAGCGTACTGGATGGGGAGCTGGACGGCGGCCGGGCCCCTGCCGGGCGCTCCGGCCCCGAGCGTCCCCACCGGATCACCGTGCTGCGCCCCCAGGAGATCAAGGAGCGGCTGGATGAGTATGTCATCGGCCAGGACCGGGCAAAAATGGCCCTGGCGGTGGCGGTTTACAACCACTATAAACGCATCTATTTCGGGGGCGCGGAGGATGTGGAGCTGACCAAGGCCAACATCATGATGCTGGGCCCCACCGGCGTGGGCAAGACCCTCTTGGCCCAGACACTGGCCAAGATGCTCAACGTGCCCTTCGCCATCGCGGACGCCACCACCCTCACCGAGGCGGGCTATGTGGGCGAGGATGTGGAGAACATCCTGCTGCGGCTGCTCCAGGCGGCGGACTATGACGTGGAGCGGGCCCAGAAGGGGATCATCTACATCGACGAGATCGATAAGATCTCCCGCAAGAGCGAGAACCCCTCCATCACCCGGGATGTCTCGGGGGAGGGGGTGCAGCAGGCGCTCCTAAAGATCCTGGAGGGGACGGTGGCCAATGTGCCGCCCCAGGGCGGGCGCAAGCATCCCCAGCAGGAGTTTATCCAAATCAATACCAAGGACATTCTCTTTATCTGCGGCGGCGCCTTCGAAGGGATCGAGAAGATCATCGAGCGGCGCACCGAGAAGAGCTCCATCGGCTTCGGGTCGGTGATCCAAAACGCCAAGAGCCGGGAGGACCTGCTGCGGCAGGTGACCCCCCAGGACCTGGTGAAATTTGGCCTCATCCCCGAGCTGGTGGGCCGCGCCCCGGTGCTCACCGTGCTGGATGCCCTGGACCAGGAGGCTTTGGTGCGGATCTTGGTGGAACCTAAAAACTCCCTGGTCCGCCAGTACCAGCAGCTGTTCCACCTGGACAACATCCAGCTCACCTTCGACCAGGACGCCCTGGAGGAGGTGGCCCGGCAGGCCATCCAGCGCAAGACCGGCGCCCGGGGCCTGCGGGCGATCATGGAGCAGGTGCTGGGCAAGCTGATGTACGAGGCCCCCTCCGACCCGACCCTGGAGTCGGTGCGCATCACCAAGGAATGCGTCACCGGGGAGGGGGAGCCGGTGTTCACCCGGGACCCCAACCGGAAATCCACTCGGCTGCAGATCAGCGTGGGACGCCGGCCGGTGAAGGCCCGGCGGGACTCCGCCTCATAAGACGCAGAATTGAGAGCCGCCGTTTAACGGGGGCTCTCGCCTTTTCCTGGGAAAAGTGGGCGGATTTAAAAGTTGCAATCGGAGAGAAATATGATACAATAAACGCAAGGCGTTTTTTGGACCTGGGGCCGGCACGGCCGGTGCCCGGACGGGATCGGGTGTTGGGAAACCGGGATCTCCGGAATGGAGGATACTTATGAGCGAAAATAAATTACAGGCGGCTCCGGAGCGGGAAAAGCTGCGGATGCCCATGCTGGTGCTGCGGGGGCTGGTGCTGTTCCCCCAGATGGTGCTGCATTTCGATGTGGGGCGGGAAAAATCCATCCTGGCCCTCAACCATGTGATGAACGGGGACCGGAAGATCTTCATGGTCGCCCAGAAAAATATCCGGGAGGACAACCCCGGCGCCAACGATATCTACCAGGTGGGGGTTGTGGGCCAGGTCAAGCAGATCATCAAGTCCCAGGGGGGCACTTGGCGGGTGCTGGTGGAGGGCCTCTACCGGGCGCGCCTGTTGGAGCTGCTCAGCGAGACCCCCTACTTTGACGGCATGGTGGAGGAATACCCCCTGAAAACCCTGAAGCCGGCCAAATCCGCCCTCTGCGAGGCGCTGATGCGGTCGGTGAAGGACCTGTTTGAGGAGTACTGCTACCTGATCCCCCGGATGCCCCGGGAGCTGGTGGTGAGCGCCCTGGTCAGCGACGACCCGGTACACCTGGCGGAGTATATCGCCGGGAATATGCAGATCGATGCGGAGGATAAGCAGGCTATCCTGGCCCAGAGCGACCCGCTGCGGCGGCTGGAGCTCTTGGCCCGCCTGTTGGAGGAGGAGAACGACATCCTCTCCCTGGAGTCGGAGATCCAGGAGAAGGTGAAGGGCCAGATCGACAAAAACCAGCGGGAATACTACCTGCGGGAGCAGATGAAGGCCATCTCCGGCGAGCTGGGGGAGGATGACGGCCAGGAGGAGCTGCAGGACTACTATAAAAAGATCGAAAAGCTCAAGCTCCTGCCGGAGGTCACCGAAAAGCTGAACAAAGAGGTGGACCGCCTGTCCAAGATGCCCGGCAACTCCAATGAGGCGGCGGTCATCCGGGGCTATCTGGATACCGTGCTGGAGCTGCCCTGGAACAGGCGCACCACCGACAAGATCGACATTAAAAAGGCCCAGGCCCTCCTGGACCGGGAGCACTACGGCCTCAAACGGGTGAAGGAGCGGATCTTGGAGCTGTTGGCGGTGCGCAAGCTGGCGCCGGACATCAAGGGCCAGATCATCTGCCTGGTGGGCCCGCCCGGCGTGGGCAAGACCTCCATCGCCCGCTCGATCGCCAAGGCCATGGGGCGCAAATATGTGCGCATCTCCCTGGGGGGCGTGCGGGACGAGAGCGACATCCGCGGCCACCGCAAGACCTATATCGGCTCGATGCCCGGCCGGATCATGGCCGCCATGAAGCAGGCGGGCAGCCAGAACCCGCTGATGCTGCTGGACGAGGTGGATAAGCTGGGCAACGATTTCCGGGGGGACCCCTCGGCGGCGCTGCTGGAGGTGCTGGACGCGGAGCAGAACTTCGCCTTCCGGGACCACTTTATCGAGGTGCCCTTCGACCTGTCGGAGGTGCTGTTCATCGCCACCGCCAACACCCTGGATACCATCCCGGACCCGCTGCGGGACCGGATGGAGATCATCGAACTCAGCAGCTACACCCGGGAGGAGAAATTCCAGATTGCCAAGCGCCATCTCTATCCCAAGCAGCTCAAGCGCCACGGCCTCACCGCCGCCCGGGCCAAGCTCCAGGATGACGCGCTGATGGCCCTCATTGACAACTACACCCGGGAGGCCGGCGTCCGCCAGCTGGAGCGGGAGACCGCCTCCCTGCTGCGCAAGGCGGCCAAGCAGATCGTCTCCGGAGAGGCCAAGCGGGTGGTGGTCTCCAACGCCAACATCGAGTCCTTCCTGGGCCCCCGCAAGTTTAAGCCCGAGCTGATCCAGCCCTATGACGAGGTGGGCTTGGTCAACGGTCTGGCCTGGACCAGTGTGGGCGGCGAGATGCTCCAGGTGGAGGTGGCGATCCTGGACGGCGCCGGGAAATTGGAGCTGACCGGCAGCCTGGGGGATGTGATGAAGGAGTCCGCCCATGCGGCGGTCAGCTACATCCGCGCCCATTGGCAGGAGTACGGTGTGGACCACGACTTTTACAAGAACAAGGATATCCATGTCCATGTCCCCGAGGGCGCGGTGCCCAAGGACGGCCCCTCGGCAGGGGTCACCATCTGTACGGCGCTGGTCTCGGCCCTGTCCGGGACGCCGGTGCACCGGGAGGTGGCCATGACCGGGGAGATCACCCTGCGGGGCCGGGTGTTGCCCATCGGCGGCCTGCGGGAAAAGACGATGGCCGCCTACCGGGCGGGGATCCGCACGGTGGTGATCCCCCAGGAGAACCTGCCCGACCTGGCGGAGGTGGACCCGGTGGTGAAGGAGCAGATCCGCTTTGTCCCCGCGGAGCGGATCGATACCGTGCTGGAGACGGCGCTGGTGCGCAAACCCCAGAAGCACCCGGAGCTGGACGCCCTAAACGGACTGCCCCCAGCGGCCCAGGGGGAGTCCCTGCCCCAGGCCAATACCCCAATCCCCCAGTGAACGCTGTGATCCAGGGAACACCCATCGGGGGCTGCCGCCCCCGATGGGCGCCTGTGTTTTTGGGGGATGCCCGATGCGAGAGGACAAGAGATGAACTATCACAACGTACAATTTGAGACCAGTTTCGGGACCGCTTCCCAGCTGCCCGGCTCCGACCTGCCGGAGATTGCCTTTGCGGGCCGCTCCAACGTGGGCAAGAGCTCGATGATCAACAAGCTGTTCAACCGCCGCCAGCTGGCCCGGGTGTCGGCGGTGCCGGGCAAAACCGCCACCATCAACTTTTTCCGCTGTGGGGGGATCCGCTTTGTGGACCTGCCCGGCTACGGCTATGCCAAGGTCTCCAAAGGGGAAAAGCGCCGCTGGTCGGAGCTGATCGGCGGGTATTTTGCCCAGGACCGGCAGCTGCAGCTGGTATTCCAGCTGGTGGATATGCGCCACCCGCCCACGGCGGACGACTTGACCATGGTGAACTTTCTGATCGACCAGCAGCTGCCCTTCGTGGTGGTCCTCACCAAGGCCGACAAGCTCTCCCAGCGGGAACGGCAGCAGCGCCTGGAGGCGCTGCTGCAGGAGCTGCCCTGCGCCGACCAGATTTTGATGATCCCCTTCTCCTCCCAGACGGGGGAGGGGGTGGACCGGGTCAAAGAGGTGGTAGCCCAGATCGAGGCGGACTGTGCCCCGGAAGGTTAATCGCAAAAACTGGCGTGCGGATGCGTAACACCATCCCTGCGTGCAGAAAACTGGCTGTAAAGGAAGGATGAAGATGTTTGTATCCCGCTGCCTAGACGTGAATTCCCATGGCCACCTGACGATTGGCGGCTGCGACACGGTGGAACTGGCCCAGCAGTTCGGCACCCCCCTCTACTTGTTGGATGAGGGGGAGGTCCGCCGGGCGTGCGCCAGCTACCGGGAGTCGATCGACCGCTACTACGGTGGCAAAGGGCTGGTGGCCTATGCCAGCAAAGCCCTGAACTGCAAGGCCCTCTGCCGGATCATGCAGGAGGAGGGCATGGGGCTGGACGTGGTCTCCGGCGGGGAGCTCTATACCGCCCTGTCGGTGGGCTTCCCGGCGGAAAAGATCTTCTTCCACGGCAACAACAAGACCCCCCGGGAGCTGCAGGAGGCGCTGGAGGCCGGCGTGGGCCAGATTGTGGTGGACAACCTGACCGAGCTGGAGCTGCTGTCCGAGCTGGCCGGCGGCCAGGGCAGGACCGCGGAGATCCTGCTGCGGATCAAGCCGGGGGTGGACGCCCATACCCACCAGTTTATCCGCACCGGCCAGATCGACAGCAAATTCGGCTTCGCCCTGGAGACGGGGGAGGCCATGCAGGCGGTGGAACGGGCGCTGGCCCTGCCGGGTGTCCGCCTGAAAGGGGTACACTGCCACATTGGGTCCCAGGTGTTCGACCGGGAGCCGTTTGAGGCGGCGGCGGAGATCATGGTGCAGTTTTTGGCGGATATCCACGACCGCTGGGGCTGCCAGCTGGAGATGCTGAACCTGGGGGGCGGCTTCGGGATCAAATACCTCTCCGACCACAACCCCATCCCCTACGGCCAGTATATGGAGGGGGTCTCCCGGGTGGTCAAGGAGGTCTGCGCCCAGCGGGGGATCGCCACCCCCTTCATTGTCATGGAGCCGGGCCGCTCGATCGTGGGCGCCGCCGGCATCACCCTCTATACGGTGGGCAGCGTCAAGACGATCCCCGGCATCCGCACCTATGTCTCGGTGGACGGGGGCATGACCGACAACCCCCGGTACATCCTCTACCAGTCGGAGTATGAGGCGCTGGCGGCCAACCGGGCGGACCAGCCCAAGGATACGGTGGTCACGCTGGCCGGGCGGTGCTGCGAAAGCGGAGACCTGGTGGGGGAGGGGATGCCCCTGCAGCAGGTGCGGCCGGGGGACCTGGTGGCGGTGCTCTCCACCGGGGCCTACAACTACTCCATGGCCTCCAACTACAACCGGGTCCCCCGGCCGGCGCTGGTGCTGGTGCGGGACGGCGTGCCCCGCCTGGCGATCCGCCGGGAGAGCTACGAGGACCTGGTGCGCAACGACCTGTAAGAGGGTTTCCTGCTTCTAAGTGTAAAACTTTCAAGTGTAAAAGCCTTTACTTTCGTGGGCTAAAATGGTAAGATAGACATACAGTCTATTTTGACGTATGGGAGGATGTTGGCTTGAACACGAAGCTGAAGGATATGAACGTGGATTACCTCTTCCGTGCGATTCTCTCGCTCCAGACCATGGAGGAGTGCTACAACTTTTTTGACGATCTGTGCACCGTCCCGGAGCTGAAGGCGCTGAGCCAGCGCCTGGAGGTGGCCCGTATGCTCAGCGAGGGCAAGGTCTACAGCGACATTGTGGCCAAGACCGGCGCCTCCACCGCCACCATCAGCCGGGTGAACCGCTCCCTCAACTATGGCAGCGACGGCTACAAGGCCATCTTTGAGCGGGTGAAGGAATGAGCGCCTACCGAGCTTTTGCCGCCTATTACGACCGCCTGACCCGGGAGATCGACTACCCGGGCCGGGCGGCCTATTTTGACCGGCTGATCCGCCAGCACCTGCCGGTGGATTCCGGTACCATCCTGCTGGACCTGGCCTGCGGCACCGGCAGCCTGTCTGTGGAGTTCTCCAAGCTGGGGTACGACGTCATCGGCGTGGATGCCAGCCCGGACATGCTGGCCGAAGCCCAGCAGAAGCCGGCCACCCGCCCGGTGCTCTACCTCTGCCAGACCTTCCAGCAGCTGGACCTCTATGGCACGGTGGATGTGGCGGTCTGCGCCTTGGATTCTCTAAACCACATCACCCGCCTGGGGGAGCTGGAGCAGGCGGTGGGGCGGGTCTCCCTCTTCACCGCGCCGGGGGGCCTCTTCCTCTTTGATGTGAACACCCCCTATAAGCACCGGGAGGTGCTGGGGAACAACACCTTTGTCTACGATCTGGACGACCTCTACTGCGTCTGGCAGAATACCACCGACCGGCAGCTGCGCACCCGCATCTCCCTGGATTTCTTTGTCCGGCGGCAGGGGGCCTACTACCGGGAGAGCGAACGGTTTTACGAGCGGGGCTACACCCGGGAGCAACTGGAGGGGGTGTTGGCCCGGACCGGCTACCAGCTGCTGGCCGTCTATGGGGCGGACACCCAGCAGCCGCTGGGGGAGACCGACCAGCGGGCGGTCTACCTGGCGCGAAAACTTTAAAGAAGGATGAAGACCATGGGAAATTTGATCCATACCATCGCGGCGGACGGCTCCT